>DATFDP010000268.1:0-40482 GCA_035252015.1 Terriglobales bacterium | reverse complement strand
CGACGGCACCTTCACCGACGTCAGCGAAAAACTGGGAATTGATCCCGAGGCCGACTATGGATTAGGGGTGATCTGGCTGGATTACGACAAGGACGGCTGCCTCGATCTCTACGTTTCCAACGATTCCTCGCCCAGCCGTCTTTACCACAACAACTGCAAGGGCGGATTTACGGAGGTAGGTGCGGAGGCGGGAGTGGCCTTCAGTGGCGACGGGTTGCCGCAAGCGGGCATGGGGGTGGACAGCGCCGATTACGACAATGACGGCTGGCCCGATCTGGTGAAAACCAACTTCTCCGACGACACCAACAACCTTTACCACAACGACCACAACGGCAGCTTCACCGACCAGGCTGGACCCACCGGCTTTGGGCCTATCAGCATTCCTTTTCTTGGATTTGGCGTGAAGTTTTTCGATTACGATAACGATGGCTGGATGGACATTTTCGTGGCCAACGGCCATGTGAACCCGCAGGTTGACGGACATACCTTTGGCGTCACCTACGCTGAGCGCAACTTCCTGTTCCACAACCAGTTAGGCCGCTTCTCAGAGGTCGGATTAGAGGTCGGTGAGGCGCTGCGGCAAAAAGGAGTACACCGTGGTTTGGCGGTGGGAGACTTTGAAAACAAAGGCTTTCTGGATGTGATTGTGACCCAACTCGACGGATCCCCGGTTTTACTACGCAACAGAGCGGCAAAACCGCCTTCCACTACCCACTGGATTGCCATAAAGACGGTGGGAAAGCGCTCAAATCGGGACGGTTTTGGGGCGCGGATTGAAGTTAAAGCCGGCGACCGAAAACAAGTACAGGAAGTAAGGGCAAATAGCAGTTTTTTGTCGGCCAGCGATCCGCGCACGCACTTCGGACTGGGGAAGGCAACGCGGGTGGACGAGATTACGATTTGCTGGCCTTCAGGAAGGGTGGATAGCCTTCGGAACGAAGCAGCTAATCAGTTCCTGGTGGTGGAGGAAGGATTAGGGGTTACTAATCGGAGACCAACTGGCGGGTTTGGACGGTAACTCGAAAGGCAAAGGAGACGTACTTCAGGTCAAGAAACATCCCTTCCCGAGACATGCAATTCCATGCAATTCGCCCCGTGCAACTTTGCTTTAACATGTGCAATTTGTGTGTTTAGCGCTTTTTTCGCTGCACGCGCTTGACAATCCCTTGAGCCATCAACAACAATACGCCTCCGACTCGCGGTGTTTGTTTGTTATGTTGCCTTGTGCTTCCGTGAGAATGGCAGTTCCCAATTGAACGCAATGCGGGGGTGAAAGATGTCCAGATTTTGGCTGCGCGCAACAGCGCTGTTTGCCTTTGTATTTGTTTTCGCCTTTAGCCTGCCGGCCCAGATACAGAATGGCCAGTTCACAGGAACGGTTCTGGATCAATCTGGGGCGGCGATTCCCAATGCCAAGATAACGGTCAAGAACGTCGGCACGGGTTTGAGCATAACCACAAGCTCGAATCAGACCGGACTTTATGCCGCCCGCGAATTGCCACCGGGAAATTACAGCATCACAGCCCAGGCGCAGGGATTCAAGACTTCCAGCCTCACTAATCTGTCGCTGAACGCTGGCAGCATCCAGCGCGCCGACTTCAAATTGGAAGTTGGTCAGGTGTCGCAGACCGTGGAAGTGTCAGGCGCGGCCCCGGCGGTGGACACGGAAGACGCCAAGCTGAGCACCACGGTCACTTCTACGCAGATCACCAATCTGCCGCTCAACGGGCGCAACGTATATGACCTGATTCAGTTGGCGCCGGGCGCGGTGAACGTAACGGGCGTGGATTTTGAGAACGGTCACAATACGGTGGTCAACGGCCTGCGCGAGAATTTCAACGGCTTTCTGATCAACGGCGTTAACAACAAGGGCCTGAGCGGCGGCGTGGATGTGACCCCCATCGAGGATACGGTGCAGGAGTTCCAGCAGCTCTCGCTGAACATGTCCGCACAATACGGCAGCAGTGGCGGTTCCATCAACAACCTGGTCACCAAGGCAGGCACCAATGCCTTCCATGGCAGCGCCTGGGACTATGTGCGAAATGACGTGTTTGACGCCAATGAATTTTTCCTCAATCAGAACGACGTTAAGAAACCGCCATTGAGGTTTAATCAAGCTGGGGGCACAATCGGTGGTCCCATCATCAAGGACAAGCTGTTCTTCTTCGGCGCGTTTCAGTACGACCACTTCAACACCGTGGCACCGCCCACCAGCATTACCATTGAAGATCCGGCCTTCCGCCAGATTGTGGCGCAGACGTTTCCCGACTCGGTGGCTAACACTCTGTATTCGCAGTTCAAGCCCAATGTTCCCGGCACCGAGCCCCTGACAATGAGTCAGTACGTGGCCGGCGGCTTCTCTGGATCCGGCTTTACAAGCTTCGGACAATATCTCTGTCTGGACAATTACAACGGCAGCGCCTCCGGAGCCTTTGGCCAGGATCCCGCTGGTGCCGCCCGCATTCCCACGATGTTCTCCCAATTATTCGGGTACACGGCGGCCGATGACGCGGGGTGCACCTCGACGCTCCATTCCACCGGCGTCGCCTACACCACCAACCCCGCCATTCTGGCGCGGCGCAACATGAATTTCCAGGATACCAGCGTGGCTCTGTTCAACTCCCAGACGCAAACCCTGGGGAATCTGTTTAATGGCCGTGAATGGTCGGGCCGGCTGGATTACACGCCCAACTCGGCTAACCGCTTCTACATCAACTACAACTGGTACCGCGCGACCGACCAGTTCGGACCCTGCGCGCCGCAGTGCACTCGCGGCTTCTCTAACCCTAATCGCACTCTAGAGCCGAACGGGCAGGCCAGCTGGGTACATACCTTCTCGCCGACGGTGCTGAACGAAGCCCGTGTGGGGTACTCCCAGAACAATACCGGCATCGCCCCTACCATCCCGGGCGTGCCAGATATTGGCTTCGACGACGCCAGCACAGGTTTCGGCTCCTATAGCGGCTACCCGCAGTTCTTCAAGGAGCACGTCTACTCCTATGGCGACATGGTTTCCATCAGCCATGGCAATCACAGTTTCAAAATAGGAGCGGACATCCGGCGCAACATCGAGAACAGCGAGTTCAACCTCGCTCGCCCCTCGTACTACTTCTTCGATCCGCTGTTCTTTGCTATTGACTCGCCTTACTCGGAAGCCGCGGGCGTAGACCCTGGAATCCTCACCAATCCCCCCCATCCGCCCAGGTTGAACACAAACATCCGCCACTGGCGGAATATTGAGTTCGGGGCTTATTTTCAGGATGACTGGAAGGTCAATCGGCGCCTCACCCTAAATATGGGGTTGCGCTACGACCTGTATACGCGGCACACCGAGCTGAACAACCTGGTAACCACGTTCATCCAGGGGCCGGGTAAGAACGTAGTTGACAACATCAGCACCGGCCAGGGCTGGATGCAGCAGGCCAATGTTCCGGCGGGAACGGTGGGAACCATCGGCGGTCAAACCTTTGATTGCACATCACCGGCAGCGATGGCGACAGCGCAATTGGCCGGCGTGTGCGGGCCCGGTGGTTTCGCTGCTGCTAAATCATTGGGTAAGGGCAATCACAAGAACTTCGGGCCGCGGGTAGGGTTTGCCTACGACGTTTTTGGCAACGGCAAAACTTCCCTGCGTGGTGGATTCGGCGTGTCTTATGAAGATACGCTGTACAACCCGCTGTCCAACTCCCGTTGGAACCTTCCCTATTACACGTTCAACGATGCCATCAACTTCCTGGGCGGGGACGTACAAACCATCATCTACGGTCCCAGCGGCTGCCCCAACTGCTCGGCTCCAGTGACCTATAGTGGCCCGCCGACCAACGTCGGCCAGGGTTTTGGGGTTCAGGCGGCAGGCAACATAGACGGGTGGTTCGCTGGAAACGCGAATCTGGCAAATTTGACCGGTATCGTCCTGCAATCTGGCGTGCGTGACCCGCGGGTGTTGAATCAATATCTCAGCATCCAGCACGAAATTGCTGCCAAAACGGTAGTGGAATTGGACTACGTGGGCACTGAGGGCTACAACAACTACCGCTCGGAAAACATCAACCGCATTCCTGGCGGGCGCCTGCCTTCGGGCACCTGCGTCACCGACAACCTGGGGCGACAACTGTGCAGCCAGATAAACGACTTCAATCCTGTTGGTCGCCTGAACCCCAATTACGGGACCATGCGGCAGTGGCAGACCGTTACGCCTTCGCGTTATAACGGGCTGCAGCTGCAAGTGCGCAAGCAGATGAGCCATGGTCTGATGGTGAACGCCAACTACACTTGGAGCCATTCTCTGGATGGAGACTCCGGTTGGCACAGCGCGGTAACTAGTGCCAACGGGGCTGCGGCTGGCGACGGCTATACCACCGACCAGACGTTGCAGAGTCTGGACTATGGTAACTCCGTCTATGACATCCGCCATCGCTTCGTGCTCAACTATCTCTATCAACTTCCCGGCCAGAGCCTGCACGGGCCAGTAGGAGCGATTGCGGGGGGCTGGCAGTTGAGTGGCATCTGGTCCTTCCAAAGCGGACCGCACTGGGAGCCCTACAATTCCAGTTCGCGGAAGTTCCAGGGCGACTGCTCGCAAGCGGGTATCAATGCCGGAAAGTGCGTCAATATCGGCGGAGACTACAATCTAGATGGCGGCAGCAACGACCGGCCCGGCTCGAACATCCAATTCCTCAGTGGCGAAAACCACGACCAGTGGGCGAATGGGTTAGGATCGGACTTTGTCTCCAGCACCTTCTTCGCTCCCTGCCTGGGCTGCGTGAGCAACTTGGGGCGGAACAGCTTTGTTGGGCCGGGACAGTGGTATGCCGATATGACACTGGCTAAGAACTTTAAACTGACTGAACGGTTCAATTTAAAGTTTGAAGCGCAGGCGTTCAACATCTTCAACCGCGCCAATTTCATTCTGGCGACGGCGGGAGGCGGGGCGCACAACAAGATCACCGATTCGCACTTTGGCCAGGCAGCAGGCACGCTGAACGCACGTAATGTTCAGTTTGGCCTGCACCTGAGCTTCTGAGACCGACGCAGCAACGGCACCGGGCCTGCTCTTACAGCGAGCAGGCCCTTGCTGTTTTTAGGTCTGGGCAAGTGCAGTTAGTGCGGGAGGGAAAGGTGCGAAGGAGCTGGTCAAAGTTGTTTGCCGTCGCTTGCTTCGCAATTGTTGGTGGCCGTTTTTGCGCCGCTCAACAGAACCAGTATTCCAATATCGTGGGACAAGTAAGCGTTGCCCGCCTGGGATTCCCGCCCAAAGCCATCATGGTGAACCTGATATCGCGCGGCGCGACTATTGGCAGTGTTTACACCGACAATCAGGGGAAGTTCGGCTTTTACTCTCTCCTGGGCGGCATGTATTACCTGGTTATTCAGGATCCAGACTACGAGCCGATCAACCGGCAGGTAGATGTGGATCCGACCATCACCCAGCAAAACTACGTTCAGGTTGTCCTCACACCGGTTGAACGCAAGGGATCGGACGAGGGAACAGCTGCCGTTCCCGGCAGCAACCCCAATGTTATTGATCTATCGCAATACACCAAGAGGTATCCCAAGAAGGTGATGAAGGAATATCAGAAGGGAGTTGAGGCAGAGAGGAAAAAAGATGTGAAGGGGGCGACAGAACACTTACAGAAGGCAATGCAGACAGCGCCCGACTTTTATCCGGCACACAATGAATTGGGCCGGGTGTACATGGGGCAGTCCAATTTTGCCGCTGCCGAAGAGCAATTCCAGGAGGCGATCAAGCTGAATCAGACCGACCCGGAAGCGTATCTGAACCTGGGAAACGTGTACCTGCTGACACACCACTATGAGCAGGCGCTGAAGAGCGTGCAGGAGGGATTGGAACGCAATCCGCAATCCGCCCTTGGCAAGTTCCTGCTGGGCTCGGTTTATGAGCGACTGGGCAAGATGCGCGAAGCGGAGCAGGCGCTGCAAGAAACTCTTCAACTCGATCCCCGAATGGCCAAAGCGCATTTAGAGCTGGTGAACGTCTATCTGGCAGGGAAGAACCAGCCCGAGGCGATCGCCCAACTGAAGCAGTTCCTCAAGGCTGCGCCCAATGATCCACTGGCTCCCCGGGTCAAGGAAGTTCTCAAACGCCTGGAGAAGACACCGGCTAGCGTGAGCAGGTAATTTTATTGGCTGGGGATCAATTTGCACAAGTTAAGATCGAGGCGGCAGGTCGCAGAGTATTCACGGCGAGCAGCGGCGGGCTGGTTCAGACGCTGGTAGACGAAGCCGAGATTAAGGTGAGCCTCGGCGTAAGCGGGCTTTAGCTTGAGCGCCTGCTGATAGCTGCGCACGGCGAGTGGCAGGCGGTTAGTCCGGCTGTAGCAAATCCCCAAATAGTTGAACAAAGTGGGATCGTTGAGCTTCAGGTCTGCGGCCTTTTGTAGGCTGGCAGCGGCCGCGGCATAATCCTGGCGGGCATACTGCAGCATGCCTAGGTCGCGCCAGGCGGGAGCAAATGAAGGCTGGATAGCCAAAGCCTTCTCCAGGTTTTCTGCAGCCGAGGCATGGTCGCCGCCGCGCTCCTGAATCCATCCGATCTGGTACCAGGCGCGGAAATTTCGTGGATTGCGCTCGAGCGCCCGCTGCAGCCATTCTATGGCCTCCTGCGGCCTTTTCTGGGCCTCCAGAGCGCCCGCCAGACCAGTCATGGCCTGGTCGAAGTTGGGCGCCAGTTTCAGGCAATCCTGGAAGTACTGCACCGCTGCCGCGCCCTGCTGTTGGCGTAGAGCCATCTCTCCCTGCATGAAAGGCAAGATATACATGGCGGGATCATCGCGGCGAAGCTGAGTGAGGAGCGCGTCGGCCTGTTGAAAATGTCCCGCGTCGATGGCGTCGGTGGCGTGCAAGATGGAATTGAACTCCACCAGCTTGTCCTTGGGATCGGCCAGTGGATGCTGCAGGCTTTCCTGTGAAACCGGTGCGCGGTAAGCCATGTAGCCAAGGGCGCGCAGCTTGGCCACGGCAGCCTCGTCAAGGCTGCCCCCGGCTAGAGGTGCGGGATGAGGAGCATGCTCCTGAATGCGCTTCTGTAGTTCACTTTTAAGAACACTGGCCACCGCACCTTGTGCGGTGGCTATATCGCGTTCATCGGCGGCATCGTCCTTCACGCTGTAGAGTTCGGATTTGGGCGCGTCAATGTAGTGGTACTTTTCAGTTTCCAGGCCGTGCAGCGGGCTCCAGCCGAAGGAGGAGAAAGGATAGAAAGTTTCGCTATAGGCGGAGGTGGGAAGCTTGGGGCTGTCGGCGGCGAACAAGCCGGCAGAATCGAACTGCTGCTGGATGCGATCGCTGATGCCGGCCATCTGCAACATAGTGGGCGCCACGGCAATAGTCTCCACTGGGGTGGAGATGGTGCGCAGGTTGTAGCGAGATTGAGCAGCGGGCTTGATGATCAGCGGCACGTGTACGGTGGAGTTGTAGATAAAAAAACCGTGTTCCTGCTCGCCGTGTTCGCCGAGGGATTCTCCGTGGTCACTGAGCAGCAAGATAGATGTGCGCGTGTAAAGTCCGGCGCGTTTTAGCCAGGCGATCAGGCGGGCGAGCTGACTGTCTGTATAGGCAATTTCGCCATCGTATTCGCGGTGGCGGTACTGGGAGTAAAACGGCTCCGGCGGATCATAGGGACTGTGCGGGTCATAGAGATGAAGCCAGAAGAAAAAGGGCCGCGAACGATGGCCCGCGAGCCAGGCAATGGCAACATTCACGCTGGCATCGGCGCGGCGCTCGACCAGGGCCGGATTCTTTTCCAGAAAGCTCTGGGCGTTGAACTTGTCGTCGTAGTAGTCAAAGCCGCGGGCCAGGCCCCAGCTGCGGTCGAGCACGAAAGAGCTCACCGCGGCGCCGGTGGCATAGCCGTGGTCGCGGAAAGCTTCCGCCAGGGTACGGAATTTTTCCGACAGCGGCGGAGCGGTGAAGTCCTGCAGTCCATTGTGAAAAGGATAGGTACCGGTAAGGATCGCGGCATGTGACGGCAAGGTGAGTGGCACCTGGGAAATGGCCATGGGAAAAAGAACGCCGTCACGCGCCAGCGCATCAATTGTGGGGGTGTGAATGTTCTTGTAGCCGTAGCAGCCCAGGTGATCGGCGCGCAGCGTGTCAATCGTAATGAGGAGGATGTTGCCGCGGGGGGAAGCGCGGTGGGCGAGAGGATGCGCAGAATGGGCCGCCGGACGCTGGTTTGCAGCGGCCGGTAACATGGCGAGCGCAAGCCACACCATCGCGCGCCAAAGGATGGTTCGCGAGGTTGTGTGCCGAATCATCGCTTTAGTGCTGAGGGCGGGAGCTGCCAGCTTTCTGCATTTCCTGCTCGGCTTCGCTGTCCAGACCCTTGGCCTTGAGCGCCTTGGCCAAGGCGGCGTGAGGCGCGGGATCGTCGGGCGAGAGCTGCACGGCCTGGCGCAACTCGGCCACGGCGTCGTCCACTTTGTTCTGGTAAAGCAGAACTTCGCCGAGGGCCAGGCGCGCAGGCTCGTACTCGGGATAAATCTGAATCGCCTGACGAAAGGCGGCCGCGGCCTGCTCCACGTTGCCGGTCTTGAGATTCACGGCTCCGAGATTATAGGCTGCGGAGAAATTGGTACCATCGGCCTTCAAGGTACGCTGCAGGAAATCAATGCTGTTGGGGTAGTCACCTGCGCGGGCATAAGCCAGGCCCAAATAGTAATAGACCAGGTTGTAGTCGGGGCTGAGTTCGAGCACACGGCGAAACTCGCGAATGGAATCCGCATAACTCTGCATGCGGTAATAGTCCAGGCCGAGCAGGTAGTGGACGGGCACGCACGTTTCCTCGGTCTTAAGAGCCTGCGCAAGCTTGGCGGTGGATTCCTCGAACCGGCCGTGTTGGCTCGCGTCCACGGCTTCCGATACCAGTTCGAACATGGCGATGCGATCCTTAGGATCGGGAAGTGGGCGGTTGTCGCCGGCTTTGGCAGGATGGCCGCCGGAGAAGGCAGCGTAACCCAGGGACTTGAGGCGCTCGTTAAGCACCGGATCGAGAGGCATAGACTGGGCCTGCTGCGTGCCGGCGGTGTACTTCTGCTCCATGGCCTCCAGCTGAGACTTTAATTCCTGGGCGATAGCAGGCTTTTTGGCGTAAAGATTATGCAGTTCGCCGGGGTCAGTGGCGATGTCGTATAGTTCTGGTTTAGGAACGTCAATGAAGTGGTAATTGCCGACCTGAATCCCGCGCAGGTCGCTCCAGTCGAAGTGCAGCAGTGGCAGGAAGGACTCGGAGTAGAGCTGCGTGGGAGGGGCTGCCGGGCGCGGCTTCCCGAGGATTTCGGGCAGCACGCTGGTCCCCTGAGCGTCAGCCGGAGCGGGGACCTTTAAGATGTTGAGCACGGTGGGCAGCAGGTCCACGGTAGTGAAGGGTTCGCGGAGCGTAGCGGCATGGCGCTCGCCGGCGGGCAGCTTGACTAGGAAAGGGATGCGAAGGGTGGCGTTGTAAATGAAAAAGCCATGGTTCTTCTCTCCATGCTCGCCCAGGGATTCGCCGTGGTCGCCGGTGAGCACGATCAGGGTACGACCATAGAGCTGTTTCGCTTTCAGGAAGTGCAGCAGGCGGCCAACTTGCACGTCGGCAAATGCAATTTCGCCGTCATACGGGCGGCCCTGGTACTCCCGGTCGAAGGGGGATGGCGCCTCATAAGGTGCGTGCGGATCGTAAAGGTGTACCCACAGGAAGAAGGGCTTGCGGTCGTTGGCCGAGAGCCACTGTAAGGCCTGGTCTACCACCTGGTTGCCGGGACGCTTCATTAGGTCGAGGTTGGCGTCCTCGAGGCGGTTGAAGTCAAAGTGGTCGTAGTAGAAGTCGAACCCCTGGTTGAGGCCGAAGCGATGGTCGAGCACTGCAGAACCGAGCACGGCGCCGGTGACGTAGCCGCGCTGCTTCAGGATGGAAGCCAGAGTGGGCTGCTGCGGATTCAGTTTGTTGCCGCTGAAGTCGTGGATGCCGCTGTACATGGGGTAGGTACCCGTCATTATCACGGTGTGCGAGGGCAGGGTGATGGGCACAGGGGTGTAGGCATACTCGAAGCGGGTGCCGACAGAGGCCAGAGCGTCAATATTGGGCGTTTGTATCTGGCGGTAGCCGTAACAGCCCAGATGATCGGGACGCAAAGTGTCAATCGTGATAAGGAGCAGGTTGACAGGTGGGGCGGCGCGTGGGCGGGGAGCGGCCACGGCCATGGCTGTAAAAATCAGGCAAAAAGCCGACAAGCGCAAAATGTGGGACACACCTGTAGTCGGGCGCAGAATATTGAAAGGATATCAAAGCCTGGGGACAGGCAAAAGAGCAGCCGCCGATCGAGACTAGGGTTTGTGCTGGCTCATGCTCGGTTTGCGCACATCCGAAGGCCCGTAGTTATGAGCCTGGCCGCATTTGGGGCAGACAATTCGCTGGTTGTGTTCGGCCATCTGCTGCAGAAAAGCGGAAAAAGTTGTTCCACAATTCTTGCATAAAACGTCGACCTTTTCTTGCGCTGCGGTCATAGGGTATCAGTATAGCGCCGTCCTGCCCACCCTTCCCCGCTGGCAACCTTCGTGTAAACGAATTTTTACAGCTCAGGTTGACAGGAAGTGTGCTGCAGCCCTATGCCAAACTGTAGAATACTCATAAAATGAATTGAAAGTTTTGTTGGGTGCCGGACGTATTTCTCTATACGGCGGCAATAAGGCAGGTCCCTGCATTTTGCGGCCGGAGCCGGCCACAGGCCCTGTACACACATCTACGAGGGAGTAAGAATGGCAGCACGCACGGGCTCGACGATCCCCGATCTGTCGGCGCTAAGGATTGACGAGGGGGCCCGAAAACCGCGAGGTGGCCCTAGGTGGCCGCGCTGGGTGGTCGCAGCCGTGGGATTGGTGTTGCTGATTGCAGCCGCCGTCTACGCCCTGCGGGGGAGGGCTCCGCTGGTGGATGTGGCGGCGGCCCAGGCGCCCAGCGCCGGCGGTGAAGTCGCGCTACTGAATGCCAGCGGCTACGTTACTCCACGGCGGCGGGCCACTGTCGCTGCCAAAATCACCGCTCGCGTCACCCAGATGTATGCCGACGAAGGCATGCGCGTGAAGGAAGGGCAGATCCTGGCCCTGCTCGACGACTCCGACTACCGCGTGCGCCTGAACTCCGCCAAAGCCGATCGGGACGCCACTGCCGCCCAGTTGCAGGACCTGCAGGTGCAGCTGGCCAACGCGGAAATCGAACTTCATCGTACCCAGCAGCTCACGAAACAAGGCGTCAGCAGCCCGGAGGCACTGGATAACGCGCGCACCACGGCCGACAGCCTGCGCGCGAAAATTGCCATGACTCGGGGGCAGATCCAGGCTTCCGACGCCAAGATTCGCGTGGCGCAGCAAGACCTGGACAACTGCACGGTGCGCGCGCCCTTTGCCGGCATTGTGGTTTCCAAAGACGCGCAGGTAGGAGAGATGGTTTCGCCCAACTCCGCCGGCGGTGGCTTCACCCGCACGGGCATTGCCACCATCGTAGACATGAAGTCGCTGGAAGTTGAAGTGGACGTCAATGAGTCCTACATCGCCCGCGTGCGGCCAGGGATGCCGGTTACATCGGTGCTGGATGCGTACCCTAACTGGCAGATTCCTTCCAAGGTGCGCACCATTATTCCCACGGCGGATCGGCAGAAGGCGACGGTCAAGGTTCGCATCGCTTTCGACCAGCTCGACCCGCGCATCCTGCCCGACATGGGGGTGAAGGTCACCTTTTTGGGCAATGAGGATAAGGCGGCCAAATCCGAAGGCGTAAAGGTGCTCGTGCCACAAACCGCGCTACGTAACGAAAACGGCAGCCAGGTGGTTTATCTCTATAAAGAAGGGCATGTAGAGCGGCGCGCAGTAGGTGTGGGCGAAACCCGCGGCAGCGATATGGAAATCACTGCCGGGGTGACGCCCGGCGACCAGGTGGTGGTGAGCGGTTTTGAAGGCCTGCGCGATGGCGAGCGCGTAGAACTCAGGAGGTAAATACATTTCATGGTCAGGGTGGACGGCAGCGGCGACGGCAGCAGCCTGGTGCAGGTACGCGGGCTGGACAAGAAGTACCAGCGCGGCGGCGAGGAAATCCACGTTCTGCAGGGGTTGAACCTGGATGTGGACAAGAGCGACTTTGTGGCGTTCATGGGACCGAGCGGCTCCGGCAAGACAACCCTGCTTAACCTCTTGGGCGGACTTGATGTTCCCACACGTGGCAGCATCACCGTTGCGAACGACGAAATCACTCACATGTCGGCGGCCAAGCTCACGGAATGGCGAGCACGCCATGTCGGTTTCATTTTTCAAATCTACAATTTGATCCCCGTTCTCAATGCATTCCAGAACGTCGAGCTTCCTTTGCTGTTAACAAAACTCTCGAAATCCGAGCGACGGGCGCACGTGGAAACGGCGCTCTCGGTGGTCGGACTGGCCGATCGCATGAAGCATTTCCCGCGGCAGCTTTCCGGAGGCCAGGAGCAACGGGTCGCAATCGCGCGGGCGATTGTGGCCGATCCCACCTTCCTGTTGTGCGACGAACCCACCGGCGACCTGGATCGTAAGAGTGCCGACGAGATCATGACCTTGATCGAGGAATTGGTGGGCAGTTACCACAAGACGGTTTTGATGGTGACGCACGACCCGCTGGTAGCGGCTCGTGCACACACTACGCTTCATTTAGAAAAGGGTGTTCTGGTGGAAGGGCATAAAGTGGCACAGCCCGCCGGGGGAGGGTCGACATGAAGTTCAGCGGTATTATCCTCGCCAATCTGTTGCGTAAGAAAGTGCGGCTGTTGCTCACCATCGGCTCGTTTGCTGTGGCGTTGTTTCTGTTTGCCTTCCTCGGGGTGGTACGTGACGCTTTCGGCCGGGGCGCTGACGTGGCTGGAGCGGATCGCCTGGTTATCATCAACCGAACCTCCATCATCAACACTATTCCACTGTCCTATCGCGACCAGATCCTGCGCGTGCCTGGCGTTCGGTACGTAACGCACAACAATTGGTTTGGCGGCATCTACCAGGACGAAAAGAACTTTTTTCCGCAATTCGTGATCGATCCTGAGAACCAGCGCGCGGTGTTCCCGGAATTTGTTGTTCCTGACGATCAGTGGAATGTGTTTTTAAAAGACCGGGAGGGCGCTGTGGTTGGGGCGCGTACGATGGAGCGCTTCCACTTGAAAATTGGCGACCGCATTCCTATCAAGACGACCATTTGGGGCGGCGGTTCGTGGGAGTTCAACATCGATGGGGTGTATCACGGCAAGCAGCCTCAGGATGATGAAACGCAGTTCTGGTTGCAGTGGGACTATTTCGAAGAGCGCATCCCGGAGCGTCTCAAGGGCCAGGTGGGGTGGTACGTGCTGCGCGTACAGAATCCCGATGAGTCTCCCCGCATTGCCAAGACAATCGATGAGCAGTTCGCCAACTCTCCCTACGAGACAAGGACGGAAACCGAATCGGCGTTCGCCGCCGGCTGGGTGAAGCAATTCGGCAACATTCGATTCCTGATCGTGACGATTGGCGCGGTTGTCTTTTTTACCCTTCTTCTGGTGACTGGTAATACGATGGCCATTGCTGTGCGTGAGCGGACGCCGGAACTCGCCGTCTTGAAAGCGATTGGGTTTTCGGACCGCTCAGTTCTCGTTTTCGTGCTCGGCGAATCGCTCGTTATATCGCTTATCGGAGGTCTGGTAGGCCTACTTCTGGCGGTACTCGCAGTTCCAGTGCTGTCAAAGGCCCTTAGTGGAATGCTGCCGCGCCTCTTTCTCTCTTCTACCCTGCTGGCCTTTGGCCTCGGTACCGCGCTTGCCGTTGGGATAGTTAGCGGCGCCTTGCCTGGCATCGCGGCTATGCGGATGCGCGTGGTCAACGCTCTGAGGAGGGTTTGAGGGATGCCAGCAAAGCTCTTCTTCGGAATTCTGATAACCGTCGGAGCAATTGTCGCGCTTCTGCTGGTTTTGGCCGTGGTGGGGGGAATCCTTGCCGGCTTGCTTGCGCCCATTGTTGGCTCGGTTCCCATTTCATATAACCTGCGCAGCGTAAGAGCGCGCTGGAGTTCCACCATCGTTGCCATCCTCGGGATTGCTGGCACTGTCGGAGTCTTCGTGGCGATGCTTTCCCTAGCACGCGGATTCAAGTCTACACTGGTGGCTTCAGGTTCTCCCACCAATGCTCTGGTGATGCGCGCTGGCGCCGCCAGCGAAATGATGGGTGGAATAACGCTGGATTCCGTCAAGGTACTTCAAGACGCTCCCGGTATCGCGCGGGACAACTCTGGGCCACTGGTCACGCAGGAAGTTGTCGGGGTCGTGCCGTTCCCGCTCGTCAGCACTGGTACAGACGCCAATGTGCAAATTCGTGGGGTGTCACCGAACGTGTTGCGCATCCGTACGTTTGCAAAAATTGTTCAGGGACGGATGTTCGTTCCCGGCCTTACGGAACTAGTGGTTGGCAAAAACGCTTCGCGGACCTACGCGGGACTGACGCTCGGTAATACCGTGAATTTCGCGGGTGGTCGCTGGAAGGTAGTTGGAGTGTTCGACGCGGGAGGGTCAGCGTTCGATTCAGAAGTTTGGTGCGACGGGCGAATTCTCGCCCAGGTGCTTAAACGCCCCGAAAACATTTTTCAGTCAGCAACCGTCCGCCTTGCCTCTGCTGATTCGTTTCAACGGTTCAAAGATGCGGTTACTTCCGATCCCCGGATGAATGTGGACGTAATTCGCGAGATTGATTATTACGCCAAACAATCCACAACCATGACTCGCCTGATTACCGTGCTTGGCGGCTTGGTGGCCGCTATCATGGCCATTGGCGCAATCTTCGGCGCTCTGAACACCATGTACTCCGCAGTGGCCGAGAGGGGCCGCGAAATTGCTACCATGCGAGCGCTCGGCTTTTCTGCCTGGAACGTCGTGCTTTCGTTTCTCTTTGAGGCACTGTTGATTTCCTTTGTCGCCGGCCTGGTGGGCTGCCTTGCTGTGCTTCCGCTCAATGGCTTAACCACCAACACCATGAATTTTCAGACGTTCTCGAATGTTGCCTTCGCGTTCAGAATCACGCTCAGCCTGCTCGTGTTGGGCGTTCTATTTGGCCTCATTATGGGTGTTCTGGGTGGAATGATTCCCGCCCTACGTGCCGCCTTTCGCCCTGTCGCTGCCGCTCTTCGCGAATTGTGAATGAAATGGTATTCGCTTAGCGCGCGGAAACACCATTATTTGGTGTGGGGGATCAAAACCCAGCGGACTGACACTCTCTCGTGCTGCGTAACAATTTATGGTGGCAGCATGAGTGGCTTCTATCGCGAGGTCTTTGTGCCACGGTGCAACTCTTCGCGGTGCATCGCTGCGCTGGGTGCAATCACCTTCTCAATTTCCGCACGCAGTTCGTCATAGCTCAGTACGCCCGGATGGTACATGGCGACGTCGCCGCGGCGATCGATGAGCACCAGGGTGGGCGTGGTACTGGCGCCATAACGATCAAAATTCAGCTTGCTGACAGGCACCGGCATGGCGCTCAAGTCGGCGTAATACTGACGACGCACGCTGTCAATGTACTGCAGTTCGGCCGGCGGACTGGCGGGTTCGCCATAGGCGGCGTAACCGTAGCGCTGAGTCGGCCCCAGCAGCACCAGTCCTTTGCGTCCGTATTCGTTTACTAGCCGGCTGATGACTGGCTCTTCGTGCTTGCAGTCGGCACACCAATGCGCCCAGAAGAATAGCAGCACCGGCCGGCCCCGCAGAGCGCTGAGAGAGGGTGGTTTGGGTCCGATGTATTGAGTTTCTACCAGCGGAGGAGCGGGCCTGCCTTCCAGGGTCAACAGGTTAAGGTTCTTTTGCAGGCGGGCCTGCAAGGAGGTCGTACCGTACTTTCGCAGGGCCTGCCGCAGCAAAGCCAGTGCAGCGCTGCGATTGCCATTCTGCGCCAATGCCTGCCCTTGCACCTCTATAGCTGCACCCAGAGCCAGGGGCAAGCGTGGTTCGGCATCCATTGCGCGATGAGTAAGCTGCTGGCGGCACAACTGCTCCGTCTGCCGGGCGTAGTCTTGGGCCGCCGTAACTTGGCCCAGTTCTAACTTGGTGCGGGCAATTTCCGACATGAACTGCAGCAGTTGGGGGTCCACCCCGTTGCGGGCGCGATAGGCTTGTGCCTGGGCTTCCGCCTGTGCTACTTGGGCGGGCGAGGGCAGAGTCTTCTGGGCGCCAGCGAGGCTTGACCAGGCGATGCAGCCCAGAATCAGCAGCTTAGGAAACCATTCCCGCATATATCCATGATGTCTTGGGGGCATGAAAGTTTCCATTTTCCCGTATCCGGCCACTTCGGCTGCGGTCTCTATTTAGTTTAATAACGCCTGCGACCGGGATAAGGTGTATTATCAGGCCAACCAGCTCGGGGCGTGGTTAATCCTATCCTACACATACCACCTACCGACCAAGCGCTCGCGTACCAGGAGGCGCCTCATGCGACCGGTACATTTCCTCAGCAGTTTGTTATGGATACTTTTGCTAAGCGCCAGCCTGGCGGCTCAAGGCCGGCCCACAGGTGGCGGAGGCACAGGCAGCGGTGGTGGCGGCCGAACCACAACCGGGAACCCGGGGTCAATCCCCAACACAAACATTCCTCCCATCATGAATAATCCGAACCTTTCCACCACCCCCATGCCGCTTTTTCTTTCTGGCAAGGTGAGAATTGATGATGGCAGCGAACTGACGGATGCGGCAACCATCGAAAGCATGTGCAATGGTGACCGGCACTTTGAAGCCTATACCGACCGCAAAGGCAACTTCAGCTTTGAGTTCGGCAAACAGCGCAATATGGGCAACGCCGACGTGGCCACCACCAGCAGCACCAATATGGCGGGGCAGCCCCGCACCGAGCTGCAGCAGCGGCGGGAGTTGCAGCAATGTGAACTGATCGCGGTTTTGCCCGGTTTCACCTCGCAGGCGATCGAACTTTCCGCGGTGGACGTAACCGAGTCGATGAACGTGGGAACCATCGTCCTGCACCGGCTGTCGCACGTAGAGGGCTTTACCATCAGCGCCACCACCGCCATGGCCCCGCCCAAAGCCAAGAAGGCTTTTGAAAAGGGTAGGGACGAGGAGCAGAAAAAAAAGTGGGATGCCGCAGAGAAAAAGTTCCAGGAGGCGGTGCAGATATATCCTAAATTTGCCGCCGCCTGGCTGGAGTTGGGACGGGCGCAGCTGCAAAGGAAGGATCAGGCAGCAGCCCGGCAATCCTGGGAGAACGCGGTCGCTGCCGACGCGCAGTTCGTTACCCCACATCAATTACTGGCCGGCCTTGCTTTTCAGCAGCAACAATGGCAGGAAGTGCTGGACCAGACTGGCGCGGTGCTCCGGCTGAACCCCCTGAGTTTCGCCAGCGAGTGGTATTACGCCTCGGTGGCCAACTACTATCTGGGGCATTATGCCGAGGCGGAAAAGAGTGCGCGTAAGGGAATCCAGACAGACGTTGACCACCGCATTCCTAAACTGGAATACCTGCTGGGCATAATTCTGGCGCGCAACCACGATTTCCAAGGGGCGACGGAGCACATGCGCAATTATGTGCGCCTCGCGCCCAAGGCGCCCGACGTTGCCCAAGTCAACGAACAGATCGCCAAAATTGAAAAGCTCTCCTCCACCCAGTCGGCTACACAGAAGTGAAAGCCTGACAGGATGGGAGGTTTTTCCCAAAGAAGTCAGCCAGGTGCCGCATCTGGGCGCGCAAATCGGGAAAAAAATCAAAGTGCAGGCCCGCAAGGCCTACTACGCGCGCTAGCCAATCTCTCGCCCATCAAGCCGGCTTAAGCCCCGAAGCCGCGTGGCAAGCCGTGGGGGCGGCGATTTATACTCGTGAGACTGCAGGCCACCTCAAAGTCAAGGATTCAGCATGGCGACCATGCCTAAGAGCGAAGGACAGCCCGGCAAACTTAAGTATATTCCCTGGAACTCGGTGGAACTGGAAGACCTGAACCCGCTGCTGCAAAGGCAGATGGTGGTGGGTGAAAAGATGATGCTAGCGCGCGTGCTGCTCAAGAAGGGCTGCGTGGTGCCGCTGCATAGCCACGAGAACGAGCAGATTACCTACATCCTGGAAGGCGCCTTGAAATTCGAAATTGATGGGCGCGAAATCGTGGTGGGCGCGGGGGAAGTGCTCTGCATCCCCTCCAACATGCCGCACAAGGCGATTGCGCTGGAGGATACGGTGGACCTGGACGTGTTTACTCCGCCGCGGGCCGACTGGCTGAGCAAGAACGATCAATACCTGCGCCGCTGATTCTCTTCGGCCGGCATATTCGAGAAACATGACAATCGGGACTGGAGTGCATGCGGAGATGAAGGGCAGCCATGCCCTGCGCTGCATCGAGTGTGGAACAGAATTCGAGCGCGCCGGGACGCAATTCCGCTGCCCGCGGTGCGGGGACCTGCTGGAGGTGGTCTACCCCGAATGGGCTGCTAGCGAGAGCCATACCGCCGTGTGGGCTTCGCAACTGAAGCAGACCTGGTGGGAGCGCAATCTTTCGCGCAGCACCGAGGATGCCAGTGGCGTGTGGCGTTTCCGGGAACTGCTGCCGCACCTGCCCGAGCCGCGGAAGATTATCACGTTGCGCGAAGGCAATACGCCGCTTTTCGAGTTGCCGGGCTGCGCTCGTGCCGCCGGAGTAGACCGGCTTCTAGCCAAGCACCAGGGCATGAATCCCACCGGCTCTTTCAAGGACACGGGCATGACCGTGGCTATCTCGGTGGCCCGTCAGGAAGGTTTCTCCTGGGTCGCCTGCGCCTCTACTGGCAATACCTCGGCTTCGATGGCCGCTTACGCCGCGCAGGGCGGGTTGCGCAGTCTGGTGCTGATTCCTGAGAGCAAGATCGCCTGGGGCAAGCTCTCGCAGGCCCTGGATTACGGCGCGCTCACCTGCCAGCTGCGGGCTGATTTCGATAGCTGCCTGCAAATTCTGACCGAGTTGGTCCGGCGCCATCCCATTTACCTGCTTAACTCCATTAATCCTTACCGGCTGGAAGGGCAAAAGACGGCCATTCTCGAACTGCTGGAACAGCTGGACTGGCAGGTGCCGGACCACATTATCGTTCCTGGCGGCAACCTGGGCAACTGCTCGGCGCTGGGCAAAGGATTGGAGGAACTGTGCCGCCTAGGGGTGATTCGCTCCGTGCCCAAGTTGAGTGTGATTCAGGCGGAGGGAGCCAATGCCCTAGTGCGCACGGTGCGGGAAAAAAGCGGCAGGGAACTGGTACCGGTGCAGGCGGAAACGGCGGCCACCGCCATCCGCATCGGCAATCCTGTGTCCTGGAAAAAGGCGGTACGCGTCCTGGAGTTTACTGGCGGACGCTGCGAGCAGGTGAACGAGGTGGAGATCGCCATAGCCAAGGCCGAGATCGGCCGCGACGGAGTGGGCTGCGAACCGGCCTCCGCAGTTACTTTAGCCGGACTCAAGAAGCTGGTGCGGCAGGGTTTCGTGCAGCGCCACGAGCATGTAATTTTGGTTCTGACTGGACACTTGCTGAAGGACCCGGAATACACCCTGAAGTTCCATCGCCGGGAATTGCTGCCCGAAGCACCCGAAGCCGAGCGGAAGCGGCTGGATCCTTACCGGCGTGCGCCACTGGAAATCGAGCCCAAAGTGGAAGCGGTGCTGCGGGCCTTGGAAGCAGCGGAGAAGAGCGATGCTCCCATCTAAACTGAGAGCACAAGAAAGCAGCGAGCTTGTGCTGCCGGCAACGTCCGCCAACCTGGGGCCGGCATTTGACGCGGCGGCGCTGGCCATCTCGCTCTATCTACGCGCGCGCGGCGAGCCGGCCAGCGAATATTCCGTTTCTGCCCAAGGCCGGGATGCGCATATATGCGGCGGGGGGGCCGAAAATCTCATCCTGAAGACCTATCGCGACGTGCTGCAGGCGGTGGGGAAAACTGCATGCCCGCTGCGATTGGAGGTCAAGAACGAGATTCCCATTGGCATGGGCTGCGGTTCCTCAGCTGCAGCACGCCTGGCGGGCATCGCGCTGGCGGTGCGCATTGGCGGCCTGGAATGGACAGACGAGCAGATAATTGCTGAAGCATCGCGGCGCGAAGGCCATCCCGACAATGCCGCGGCGTGCTGGCTAGGCGGCCTGGCCATTGCGCGCAACGCCAATACCTCCGACGGTAAGCCTACGGTACAGGCGGTCCGCGTGGCCGCCAGTTGTCCATGGCCGTTGTTGCTGGTCATCCCAGACAAGCCGCTGTCTACAGAAGAGGCACGGCGTGTGCTGCCGGCGCAGTATTCGCGCGCCGATACCGTGTTCAACGTGCAGAACGCGCTCTTCCTGCAAGCGGCGTTTATGCAGAGGAGGGGGGAACTGTTACGCTCGGCGCTGCAGGACCGCATTCATGAGCCATATCGCGCCCAGATGTGTCCTCTCTTGCCGGCGCTGCGTGAACTGGCGGGAGGTGAAGGCATACTGGGCGCAGTGCTGAGCGGCGCCGGACCTTCGGTGCTGTTGTTTCTTCAGCCTGAGACTCCCTCATCCAAGACGATGGAGAGGGTCAGCAAGCATCTGCGTCGGGCTGGATTGGAAGCAGAGCTGTTGCTGACCTCCATGGCCGAGAACGGAGCATCTGTAACTCTAAGGAGTGCCACCGGGGCACAGATGCTACAGGTTGGCACAGCCAAGCTAGGCTGGAAAAATCAGTAGTTAGCATTTAACAATTGGCATTTAGCCAGCGGCGGTTTTATCGTTCTTAGAGTGCAGTTGCGGTTGAAATAAGTGCGAACTGATACTCCTAATCGCCCAATGCGTATGCAACCTGAGATCAAAGTCGTTGCCGATGCCAATGAACTCAGCCGCGCGGGGGCTGCTGAATTTGAAGACACAGCCCGCAATGCGGTACAGGCACGTGACAGATTCATCGTCAGCCTTTCCGGAGGGTCCACCCCGCGTGGGCTCTATTCCCGCCTGGCGCAGTCCTCTCGCAATCTGGCTTGGGACAAGATTTACTTCTTCTGGGGGGATGAACGCCACGTTCCTCCCGACGACAAAGACAGCAACTACCGCATGGTGCGCGAGACCCTGCTCTCCCAGGCGCCAATCCCTCCCGATCATGTATTTCGCATGCAAGCCGAGAACCCTGACGCGGCGCACGTGGCGGAACAATATGAGCAGACGGTGAAGCAATTTTTTGGGTTGAAACCGGGAGAGTTGCCACGCTTCGACCTGATGTTGCTGGGCCTGGGACCGGACGGGCACACCGCCTCACTGTTTCCAGGCAGCGCCGCTCTGCGCGAGCGTTCGCGCCTGGTGGTGGCAAACTGGGTGGAGAAGTTCGGGCACTACCGGCTTACGTTCACCGCGCCAGTGATCAACGATGCGGCAGAGGTGATGTTCCTGGTGAGCGGCGCGGACAAGGCCGAAGCCCTGCAGGCAGTGTTATACAGCGATGCATCCGCAGAGAAGTTTCCTGCCAAGCTGATCCAGCCGCGAAATGGCCGCCTGATTTGGCTGGTGGATCGGGCTGCCCTGCCTGCAAGCCAGCAATCCAGGCCAGCCTGAATCTTTGCAGCTAACTCAAGCGCGTGCGGCACAGGCGGCGGATAGCCGCTCGCTGGTTATCCCTGACCAGCACGAACTCAAAACCGTGCGCAAACCCGTTCATATTGCGCACAGCGGCATATACACGCACTCCGTTGGCCACTTCCAGATTGACCACTTCGCCCACACGAAGTTGCTGTGACATGGTGGCGCCCAGGCCGCCTTCGCTAAGGCTGTGGCAGCGCCCAGGAATAAGCACGGGCGGACAACTCTCCCAGTAGAGAATGGCGGTAACCTGCCGGTTAACTTCAAAGCGGGGGAAGCGGCGGCGGCTTGAATATTGGATTGGATCCTGCTGAGTATCATTGAACATTTCCCACTCCGGCCAGGCTTCCTTTGAGTGGGCAAAGCGCGCTGAGGACCGCGTCCGCCTCTGCGTGTGCCCCTATCCAACTGTAGCCGTGGGGCTGCCGGAGTAAAAGAGGTGGAGCAGTTACGAACGTCCATTACACCACTGGGGGCTGTGCGGACGGACACCACTGCATAGGGCCTTTCAGGTCACCAAAGTCACATTGAAGGCGGCCCACCAGGGCCCGGGTCGGGCAGGACGTCGGGTCCGGTGCCTGGTTCCGGCTCGGGAGTGGGCTCCGGATCGTGTACCGGCCCGGGGCCGGGGTCGGGTTCCGGCGGAACGGGAAGGCCAGGAAACGGCGAGGGACCGCGCAATAGAGACATACCGCCACAGATGGGTGGATGGGGGCGGGAGGTTGGCGGCCCTGAGATATTGCCGGGCGAAATTACCGGGGCTCTCCGGAGCGGGAGTAGAATTCTGCACACAATGTGAGTCCGAGGTGCTGCCGTGGTCATTGCATCGGAACTGCGCGACGGCATGGCCGTTCGTATCGAGGGCCAGGTTTTCAAGGTGCTGGAGGTTGAGGTCAAGGCCGGCGGCGGCCAACTGGGAGGTGTGGTCAAGACCAAGCTTCGCAACGTGAACAGCGGCCGGTTGTGGGAACCCCATTTCCGACCTGACGAGCGCCTGGAAGATCTCGAACTCGATCGCCAGACTATGGAGTTCATTTACAGCGATGCCGATAACTGTGTCTTCATGAATCAGAACACCTACGAGCAGATCGAGGTGCCGCGCGCCGTTGTGGGACCCGTAGAGAAATTCCTGGAGCCGGGCGTGCGCGCCGAAGTAGAGTTTTTTGACGGGCAGCCCATCAGCATTGAACTGCCGCCCGTTATCGAGGCGCGCGTGGCTGAAACCGCACCTCCCATCCACTCGGGCCAGGACAATACCTGGAAATTCGCCAGGCTTGAGAACGGAGTGGAGATTCAGGTGCCACTGTTTGTAGGGCCGGGTGAAATCGTGCGCATAGACATCAAAACCGGCCGCTATTTGGAACGCGTGCGGGAGAAAAAGCGCAGCGCGTGAAGGGCTCTTCAGAACGCCAACTGCAGGCGGGACATCACAACATTCTCGCTGTGGAGCGGAGCCAGTTTCGGTGAAGCCATATCGAAGCTGGTGTGCTCGTAGGCATTCATGATCCTGGCATAGCGGTTGAGGTACCAGTTGAGAGCAACACCCCACTCCGCCGCACCTGCTGCGGCGGCCTTGGGATCAGCAAAAACAGGGAACGCGTTCGCATCCACCTTCAAGTGGCTATAGCGGCCGGCGAGTTCCCACCCCCCAAAATGGTGAATGCCCTTTTGCGGCTCAAACGCGTGTCGCGGCCGCATGCCCTGGTAGCTGTTCTTCTCGCCAGTCAGCATAAATGAGGCGGTTGCCTGCCACGCACAGTTGCTCAAGCGGCGCGTGAATAACCCATTGCGCACCTGTTGCGAGGAGATGGTGTATTCACCGATCAACCCGACTGGCCCCCAGTAATACCAGGCCTGGGGAGAGATGCGATTGTGCTCGCCGTCGGCGATTGCCTGCACAGAGTATTTGAAGAAGGTGTTCTGCCCCACTGTTTTGAAGCTGGGTAGTTTGCCACTCTCATTAGCAACTGATCCAGCCGCGCCTACACCGAACCCGCGCAGCGGTTTGGCGCGGCTCAGGATAAACGGCTGCAGGAAAATCCGTACCACGCCTTCATTACTTGTCCGCCACTGGAAATTGCCATTGGATCCATCGGTGGTTCCATTGAAATAGCCCAGGGCATAGTTCACGGAGTCGCGCAGCACCGCACCGCTTAGTTGTGCGCCCACTTCTCGCAGGGGAACTACATCCGAGGCCAAAGAACGTTCCGAAAAAGACGACTCACTGTCGGAACGAAGGTCTTCTAATCCAACCGGCGTCTTGAATTTTCCCACGCGTGACTTGAGTAAGGACAACAGCTTCAACTCCAGGTAGGCGTCCTGGACTTGAGGGTTGTTCTGTCCAAAATCTGGCATAAAGCGGAAATCGAGGGCCCGTAACAATGTGCCCTCAAAAATTGGCCGTATGCGACGGAAAAAGAGCTTGTCGGGACTCTGGTCTTTCAAATCGTTGGAAAAGAAGCGGCCGTCGGCTTGGAGGAAGCCATGTACCCGCAGTTGCGCCGATGTGTCTTCGCTGGTGAGCCGCAGGCCATCGCCGCGGAAGGAAACTGGATGCCCCGGCGATGTGGCGGCCGGCGGGCTGGGGTTACCTGACGCGCCTATCCCCGAGGCATTCTGAGCGAGCAATCGGATCCCAATTAACAGAATAGACATAGTCGCCATTACTTTTAAATGGGCCCAGAAGTTCATCTTTCTACCTAAAATTTTCTTTAGAGTAACTTGCAGCCGAGCAGTAACAGGGTTGTTCCCAGCACAGGGCGCAAGGCCTTTTCCGGCACCCGCGCCGTCATTCTGCTGCCCAGCCACACTCCCGGGATAGAGCCCACCAGAAGCGCGCCCAGTAGGCGAGCGTTGATGCTGCCCATGCCGAGATGGCCCAGTGCGGAGACTCCGACCAGCAGGAGTGCGTGAACAATGTCGGATCCCACCATGCGCTTCAGCGGTGTCCCCGGGTACAGGACGACAAGGGAGGCAATAATAAGGCTACCGCTGCCGACCGACGTGATACTCACCAAAAAGCCAACCAGGAAACCTGCCAGGGTGGTCAGCCAGGCGCGCCGGCGCACGTCCCCCTGGTCCAGGGAGGTTGGCGCCGGTGGGGCGCCGCGGAGAGCGCGCCAAAATAGGCTTAAGGCCACAACCACCAGGGCGACACCCAACATCCGCAGTATGAGCCGATCCAGGTTGCGAGTGCCGGAGGCGTGGAAATGCGCCAGCAACGCCAGCCCAAGCAGCGCTCCGGGAATGCTGCCTAGCGCCAGCCGTTTCACAATGCTCATGTCAACCGTCTGCTGACGCCAGTGCACCACGGCACCGGCAGACTTGGTCAACGTGCTCCAAACCAGATCGGTGCCCACTGCTATCATGGGTGGCGCCCAACCCAGCAAGATCAGCAAGGGCGTGAGCAGCGCTCCGCCGCCGGTTCCGGTGACGCCCACCAGAAAGCCGACAATCAAACCGAGAAATGAGACCTTAAAATCCATGTCTTGCTCTTCTCCAGGCCGTGGAACCGGTAGCGCTTTACATTCGATGCCTTTTCGCGCCGCAATGGCTACTAATATAATCGAGTATCTTCACAATGCCGAAACAAAACACGCTGATGCGGGTTTTGGTTGTCCCGCAAAATCAGTGTTCGACGATCTGCCGCGACCGACGTTTTTTCTTGTTTGCTTCCGGAGGAGACACATCGCCTGCGATGTCGGCCAGGGAAGTATTCTCCAGGATGTGAGCAGCAGCGTTGCGCACATCCATGAAAACGCTGTACAGCCGGCGGTGTGCTTTGTCACTCTCAATCAATTCCTGCAGGCCGGCGCCATCGGCAAATGGCGCCAAAGGACCGTCAATGGTGCGAATAACCTCGCTGACAAAAATCTGGTTGGGCGGCCGCTTGAGATGGTAGCCGCCTTTGGCTCCGCGCACGCTCTCCACCATGCGCGCATTTTTTAGTTCCAGGAGGATCAATTCCAAAAATTTTTCCGGCAGGTTCTCCTCGTACGCGATGTCACGAATGCGGATGGCGCCTTGACGGTAGCGCCGGGCCAGCACCATCAGCGCCTGCAGGGCGTACAGGCCTTTCTGGGAGACTTTCATCGCGCCACTCGCCTTGCCGCAAAAACTAATAGTCTATCATATTAGTAGACATAATAGAGCTGGCAGACTTTAGGTGAAGATTGTTGCGCTTTTTTGAAACCGACCGGCGGCCGTTGAGGTCAGCTATCGTCAAGGAACTATGATGATGGGAATTCCGGGAACAGGAGATAGGGGAAAATGTAAAGATTTGCACTTTAAGAGGGCTGATTTTAGCCGGGGCGTGTCGGGGTTGAGCACTCAAATACCTCTAATGACGCATCTTGCCGCCCATGTTACATTAGTTTTTCGCAGCTCCCGTCCACTTCTCTGCATCAGAAACTTATTCGGAGATGCCGGTTTAGTACAATCATGAGGCTATTTCCAGTTCCACACCGGAGCCCCCTCTTTACATGAGCGTTTTAGAGATGCCTTTGCAGGTGGTGGACGAAGGACTGCCACCAGCACGCGAAGATAGCAGCGTTTTACCAACCTCCCAGGCGGACTCCAGGCATTACTGGGATTGGGTTTTCTGCCTGGCAATTGTCTGCGGACTTGCCTTCCTGGTGTATGCCAGCCTGCATGGCTCTCTGTTCAGGCCGGTGTGGCTGGCGGCGGAGCATCATCGCTGGGGCAGGCTGATGGTGCGGCCCAGCGTAATGTGGATGGCGATGGGTGCCGGATTACTGATATTTCGCACCATTTTCTGGTTTCGTTACCGGCCCTTTCCGGCTACCAGCCTGGCAGAGGCGCCGCAGCTTACGGTGGTGATTCCTGCATACAACGAAGGGCCGATGGTTCTGAAGTCAATCGAATCGGTGGCCACGGCGCTATATCCTCACAACCGCCTGGAAATTTTTGTGGTGGACGACGGCAGCAAGGACGATACCTGGCTCTACATTCAGCGCGCAGCCGCCCGCTATCCCCACATGGTGACCACGTTTCGCCAGCCCAAGAACAAAGGCAAGCGCGCGGCCCTGGCAGTGGGCTTCGAGCGAGCGCGTGGCGAGGTGATAGTTACCCTGGATTCCGACAGCGTGATCGAACCCAATGCCCTGTTAGCCATCACCGGTCCCTTTCGCGACCCCAAAGTGGGCGCGGTGGCCGGCAAGGTAGAAGTCTATAACCGGCGGAGCGGCGTAATTCCCCGAATGCTGCACGTGCAGTACATACTTTCTTTTGACCTGATGCGGGCGGTGGAATCGTCGTACGGTACCGTGTACTGCTGCCCGGGCGCGCTTACCGCCTATCGCACCTCGATCGTGCGCCGGGTGCTGCCGGCCTGGATGGAACAGAAATTCCTGGGCTCGCACTGCACCTTCGGTGAGGACCGCGCCATGACCAATATGGTGCTTTCGCAGGGCTACGATACGGTTTACCAGCGCTCGGCGCAGGTGCGCACGGTGGTGCCAGAAAATTACACCAAGATGTGCAAGATGTTTCTGCGCTGGGACCGCAGCTATGTGCGCGAGGAAATCAACTTCATGCGCATCGTCTGGAAGCGGCCATTGCTCCCGCGCATTATCTCCGTGTGGGAGCGCATCACTTCCAACCTGCGCTATCCCGTGAACTACTTCAGCCTGATCATGCTGGGCGCGCTGGCTTATGCCCGCCCAGGCATGATTCCACGCATGCTGTTGGCCATCGGCGTGGTGTCGCTTTTCAATATGATCTATTACCTGCGCAGCGAGCTTTCCAAGGACTTCCTTTACGGCGTGCTTTACGGCTATTTCTCTTTCTTCCTGATGTTCTGGATATTCCCTTACGCCGTGTTCACGGTACGGGCCAGAGGCTGGCTGACCAGATAGCTGACTGGCTGTCTAGCTGGCTAGCCAGCCCGCACAGCGGGCGGAAACAACTTGTCGAAGCCGAGTGCTTGAGGATTTCGGAAGGGCGCAGCTTCAGCTGCGCCGTAAAGTGCCGGCACAAAACTCCCAGCCACAAAATAAAAAGCAGGTTCTTCGCTGCACTCCCTCGCAGGGCTCAGTCGCGCAGCTCAGGATGACAAATCAAAAAAGGGTACGGGCGGCGCGACTCAGGATGGCAGATTGAAAATATAAGGCTCTTCCAGAACTTTATGTGAAATCAGAACTGGTACTGGGAACTGACAATCAGGTACTGGAAACTTCTTCTCTTGCCGCGTAATGCGATTCCACGTAGTCGTTGAGGATGGAGATAAATTCGGCCACGATCTTCTCGCCGCGCAGGGTGGTCATGAGGCGACCGTCAACGAACACGGGCGCTTTGGGCTCCTCGAAGGTGCCGGGCAGCGAGATGCCGATGTGCGAGTGCTTGGATTCGCCGGGGCCGTTGACCACGCAGCCCATCACCGCGACCTTCAACTCCTCTACGCCGGGATAGCGCTGCTTCCACACTGGCATCTGCTGCCGCAGGTAGGACTGGATCTGCTCCGCCATTTCCTGGAAGAAGGTGCTGGTGGTGCGCCCGCACCCGGGGCAAGCCGTCACCTGCGGAGTGAAGCTGCGAATGCCAAGTGATTGCAGAATCTGCTGTGCGACTAGGACCTCTTCGGTACGGTCGCCGCCGGGCGCGGGGGTGAGCGATACGCGAATGGTATCGCCAATGCCTTCCTGCAGAAGTACGCCCAAACCGGCAGTGGAGGCCACAATGCCTTTCATGCCCATCCCTGCCTCGGTGAGCCCCAGGTGCAGAGGATACTCGCAGCGCGCTGCCAGGCTGCGATAAACGTCTATCAGATCCTGCACGCCGCTCACTTTGGCGCTGAGGATGATCTGGTCGCGGCGCAAACCGTACTGCTCTGCTTTAGCAGCGGAATTCAGGGCGCTCACCACCATGGCTTCCATGGTCACATCGCGCGCGTCCTTGGGCTCATCCAGGTGGGAGTTCTCGTCCATCATGCGCGTGAGCAGGGCCTGGTCGAGCGAACCCCAATTCACTCCGATCCGCACCGGCTTGTTGTTCTCGACCGCCACTTCAATCATGGTGCGGAAATTGTCGTCGTCCTTGCGGCCCACGCTAACGTTGCCGGGATTGATGCGGTACTTGGCCAGCGCCCGGGCGCAAGCGGGAAACTTCTTCAGCAGCAGGTGGCCGTTATAGTGGAAGTCGCCGATGATAGGCACGCGGATGCCTTGCTTTTCCAGGCCCTCCACGATGTGGGGAACGGCGGCGGCGGCGGCCTCATTGTTGACAGTGACGCGCACCAGTTCGGAGCCGGCGCGGGCCAAGGCGGCAATCTGCTTAATAGTGCCGGAGACATCGGCGGTGTCGGTGTTGGTCATGGACTGGACCACGACCGGAGAGTCACCACCGACCCGCACTGCGCCTATGCTGCAGGTGTAAGTCTTTCTGCGCTGGGTAGTTGCCATCCCAAGGCTAGTTTAGCATGTGCTACGGCAGCCTCTGAGCTAGTCCGGGCAGCGTCTTCACCAGGTCGTTATAAATTACGACCACGAAGAACAGCACTAGGAAGAGGAACGCCATCTGGTAAACCCGCTCTTTCACGTGCAGGCTGATGTCGTGCCCCATAACGCTCTCAATCAGTAGCATCAGAATCACGCCGCCGTCGAGAATCGGAATGGGGAAGAGATTGAAAATTCCAAGATTGAGGCTGATGGCTGCGGTGAGCTGCAACAGAGGTGAAAGGCCCTGCTTCGCGGCCTCGCCGGAGGCACGGGCAATGCCGATGGGGCCTTCCATTTGCCGCATGGAAACCTGGCGGCGAACCATCTTCTCCACCAACTGCAAGATCAAGTAGGAACTTTTCTTGTTGTCTTCCCAGGACTGGCCGAGGGCGGCAACAAAAGGTAATTGCGTAACCTCGTCAGGGTCGCAGCTAATGCCGATGCGCCAGCGCTTTTCTTCTTCCCCGGGCGCCAATACCAGCTCAGGCTTGATGCTCAGGTTCAGCTGCTTGCCGTCGCGCTCAACCGTAAAGGTTGCCGGCTTTCCTTGATCATCCTGCAGTATGTCAATGATCGCGGGCACCGAGCGCACCGGCTTGGCATTCACAGCGATGATCTTGTCGCCCAGCTTCATGCCTGCCTTGTCGGCTGGCAGACCCCCTTCCAGCGAGGTAACGATGTTGGGCTGGTCAGGCACCCATCCCGCGCTGCCATACTGATCCGGTCCGGTAGGCTCAGGCACGATGGTCTTAGTAAAGGTTTGGTTGCCGCGTTGCAGCTCCACCTTCACCGGCTGATTGGGGCTTAGCACCATCTGGGGAATCACCTGCTGCCAGGTGGGATTGAGCGGGCCGTCATCCAGGCGCACAATCGCATCTCCCGGCTGAATGCCGGCCTTTGCCGCGGCTGAATCCTTAATCACATAACCGACCAGTGCTGGTTTATTGGCCCAGATAGGCCGCGAGAAGCTCACCATATACACACCGGTGAGCAACGCCAGGGCCAGAAAAATGTTCATGAACGGCCCGGCTACGGCAATGATGAAGCGTTGCCACCGGGGGTGGGAGAGGAACTCGCCGGGATCGCCGGTACGCGCCTCCATCGGGTTTTCGCCCGACATACGGACGTAGCCGCCCAGGGGAATAGCACTGATACGGTAGTCGGTTTCTCCCTTGCGCCAACCCAGCAGCCGGCTGCCAAAGCCGATAGAGAACACCTCCACCCGCACCCCAAACATCTTGGCCGTTATGTAGTGCCCGAATTCATGAATCAGAATCATGAATCCCAGCACTGCTGCTGTGGCTACTATCGCTAACAAGAAGCCGTTCATAGACTTAGGAAGTTACTCTCCGTGGTGGATTGCGGATGCCGTCCACGGCAATGGGGAGTTGCTGCGGGACAGGTACTGCACCCGTTTTTTGGCGGCGGTGCGTGCCTCTGCGTCCGTCAATAGTATCTCATTTATAGATTCAGGTTTACGGTTTTCAGTTTCACCAAGAACGTACTCGATGGTCTCGGGAATCTGAGCAAAACGAATGGTGCCGTCCAGAAAAGCAGCCACGGCGACTTCGTCGGAAGCATTGAGGGCAATAGGCTTAGCGCCACCTGCCCGGGCTGCTTCGTACGCCAGCCGCAGACAGGGGAACTTTTCCATATCGGGAGGTGTGAAGTCGAGGTGTCGCAGGTCCATGACCGGGAAGCGCAAGCTGGAAACAATGCGCTCCGGCCAAGTCAGGGCATAAAGGATCGGCAGGCGCATGTCGGTGACTGAGAACTGGGCCAATATGCTGCCGTCCACAAATTCCACCATGGAATGGATGGTGGATTGAGGGTGAATGATGACCTTCACCTTCTCCGGCCGTACGCCAAACAGGCGGCAGGCCTCTATGACTTCGAAGCCCTTATTCATGAGGGTGGCGGAATCAATGGTGATGCGCCTGCCCATCTTCCACGTTGGGTGATTGAGGGCCTGTTGCACCGTAATTGAGGCAAACTCAGAGCTTGGTGTATTCAGGAAGGGCCCGCCCGAAGCGGTGAGCCAGATGGCCTCAACTTCTTCCAGGCGTCCGGCACGAAGGCATTGGTGCACCGCGTTGTGCTCGCTATCAATAGGAAGCAAGGGTTTGTTGTGCTTCCTCGCCTCTTCGGTGAGCAGCTCGCCGGCGGCTACAATACATTCCTTGTTGGCTAAGCCAACTGTCTTGCCGGCCTTCACCGCCTCGTAAGTGGCCTCCAGGCCGGCCACGCCCACAATGGCGCTAACCACAAAATCCACCTCGGGATGAGTCGCCACTCGGATAGTACCGGGGGAGCCGTGGGTGACCTCGATTTCGCGTAAGCCGTCGCGTCGCAGACGCGAGCGTAATTGCTCGGCATCGGCTTCTGTAGCCAATGAGACCAGGCGCGGATGCCAGCGCCTGGTCTGCTCATAGGCAGCTTCCAGATTCTTGCCGGCAGCCAGGCTCAGTACGCGAAACCGCTCCGGGTAAGACTCGACGATAGAGAGCGTGCTGCGCCCGATAGAGCCGGTGGAGCCTAGGATGGCAAGGGTCTTCATGCGTTCAGCGTAGTTTAGCAACTGGGCTCTCAGCTTTCAGCTATGAGCTTTCAGCCGCCGCAAGTTAGCACGTACCACCGCCATCTTGCCGGCTGTTGCGGGCGCATCTTGCGCTCGCCTGCGGGCGAGATGCCCGCAGGACAGCCGCCTGGAAGGCGGCGCTACGCCGCTAAATGCTACGACAACACCCGCAGCGCGGCATAAAACCAGATCACCGGCGCGGCCAGAAGTAGGGCGTCGATGCGGTCCAGCATGCCACCATGGCCGGGCAACAGCGCTCCTGAATCCTTCACTCCCGCGCCCCGCTTGATCAGCGATTCCACCAGGTCACCCAGTTGCGCGGCAACGTTAATCACGGCGGACAAGAGGAGGATCGTGACCAGCGGCCAGGGCTGCAGTGCGAAATAGCCGTCGCGGCGCTGAATAAGATGCGCCTGCAGCAGCGCTGAGCTGACGGGTTGCGCGTTGGCCAGGAAGGCCCAGCCCACCACCAGGCTGCCCAGCATGGAGCCTACCGCTCCTTCCCAGGTTTTTTTGGGGCTGACGCGAGGTGTCATCAGGTGTCGCCCAAACGCGCGTCCCACGAAGTAGGCGGTGGTATCGCCTGCCCAGACTACCAGCAGCAGATAGACGAGCAGAATGGCCCCAGCCCATTGCTGCCGCACCTGCACCAGAAATCCCAGCGGCAGGGCAATATAGCCAAAAGCGAACGCGGAAGCTGCGGCGGCCGGAAGCGCGGCACTGAAATCGGTGCGCCCCATAGCGATTACGAGAAACACAAACGGGGCAAGTACCGCCGAAAAACCCATAGCAACGATGAAGCTGGAAGTCGCAATCAAGGGCTTTCCGCTGATGGCATTCAGCGCCAAAAACAGGAACAGGACGGCCACGTAGACATACGTGGGCTTCCATAACGGCTGCACGCGGTAGTGCTGCGCTATTTGCAGGAATTCATGCGTAGTCAGCATTGCCACAATCGCCACCACCGCCGAGAGCAGAGGGACGGGCGCGCGCAGCACAATCAGCAGGACGACGGGAATGAGGATGGCCGCAGTGGCAATGCGCCTCCACGGCCCGGAGGCGCGCTCAGTTGCCGTGGCTATGGGGGCCGGCTCCGTTGCCATGATGAGGATTGACCAGACCGCCGTAACGCCGCTCCCGCTTCTGATACTCGGCGATGGCTTCCAGCAGGTGCTCCCCGCGAAAGTCCGGCCATAGCGTGGGCGTGACGTAGATTTCCGCGTAGGCCAGCTGCCAGAGCAGGAAGTTGCTCAGCCGCATCTCTCCGCTGGTGCGGATAACCAGGTCAGGGTCGGGAAGATGGCGCGTATAGAGGTGTTGCGCGATGGCCTGTTCATTCACTCGCAGGTGATCAATGCCGCCGTTGCAGGCCGCTGCCTTGACAAGCGAGTTGAAAGCGTCCACCAGTTCGCTGCGCGCACTGTAATTCAGGGCCAGCGTGAGCACCATGCCGGTGTTCTTGGCGGTGCATTCGCGCGCCCAGTGCATGCGCTCCTGCACCTGGGGCGGCAGCTCATGTTCGCGTCCGATGTATTCCAGGCGAATATTGTTGCGATTGAGCGTGGGCACTTCCTGCTTGAGATAACGGCGCAAGAGCGTCATCAGGAAGCTTACTTCCGTGCTGGGCCGCTTCTTCCAGTTCTCCTCCGAGAAGGCGTAGAGTGTGACCGCCGGAATGCCCACGCGCGCCGCCGTTTCCACCGTGGAGCGTACGGAAGCCACTCCGGCACGGTGTCCGGCGATACGCGGCAGGTGGCGGCCGCGGGCCCAGCGCCCGTTGCCGTCCATAATGATGGCGATGTGTCGTGGGAGCCTTTCCGGGTCGAGCCGCAGATAAATTTCCGCTTCCTCGCGGTCCAGGCCGGCAGGAATCTTTGCTTGCGACAACGATGAAACCTCTTCTGTGTCACGAAGTTACCACACGGAGGGGCAGAGTGCAATGAACCAAGGTGGTAGCTGGCAGTCGGTCGTTTGTAGCTCACTGATCGGAGCCAGTACGGGGTGCGCTTAGAGGACAGTAGTAGCAGGTGGTTGTAATTGGTAGTTAGCGGTCAATCACCTGCGCTAAAGACAGATGACCAACTCCCAGCTACCAATTACTGCACCGCCGCTTCTTCCGGAATGATGACCAGATCCAGCTTCTGCGGACCGCGGATGACTGCTAGGTGAGAAGGGATGCCCACTTGGGTTTCCGTAAGGAGCCGGTGCAGGCCGTCTACACCGGCGATCTGCTTGCCGTCCATCGCCACGACCAGATCGCCCTGGCGCAACCCGGCTCTTTCCGCCGGGCTGCCGGTCTCGACCGAGACCACGGCAATCGCCGACTCCACGTGCAAGTCGTGGAAGCGCACCAGACGGCGGGGCAGGGGGACAGTCTGGGCTACGACGCCAATGTAGCTGCGTCGGATGCGGCCATCGCGCAGCAGGCGGCTGGCCACGAATTTGGCGGTGTTCATGCCGATAGCGAAGCAAATCCCTTGCGCCGGCAGGATCGTGGCGGTATTGACTCCCACTACCCGCCCGTCGGAAGTGACCAGCGGGCCGCCGGAGTTGCCGGGGTTCAGCGCCGCGTCCGTCTGAATAACGTCATCAATGAGGCGGCCGGTGCGAGAGCGCAACGAACGGCCCAAGGCGCTGACCACGCCTGCGGTTACCGAATACTGGAAGCCGAACGGATTGCCAATGGCAATCACCAGCTGCCCCACGCGCAGGTGGTGCGAGTCGCCCAGTTCGACGGGTTTTAGCAGGGGCGCGTCTATGCGGATCACCGCTAGATCGCTGGCGGGGTCATCGCCAATCAGGGCCGCCGGAAAGCGCTGCCCGTCACTCAGGGAGACCTCAACGCGGCTGGCCCCATGGACCACGTGGCTGTTGGTCAGAATGAGACCGTCAGGAGTGAAGATGAAACCTGAGCCGCCGCCGTGTGCCTCGCCCTCACCACCGCCGCGACGACGTACGCGCTGGGTTACTTCGATATTGACTACCGCGGGGCTGACGCGCTCCGCCGCCCCCACCACCGCGCGGGAGTATGCATCAAGCAGCGCCCCGGAATTGTCGGAGGGCATGCCGGCGGCACCGTTGGGAACACGATCTCCGTTTAGAGCAGACGCAGCGTTCTCAAGGAATTCCAAGTTCATGCCGTACAGATGCATACCGAGACAGCAAAGATTCAGGCCGGGAGAGGAGCGGGCTTAGCGATAAGCGCAAGGTCCCTCGACTCGCGCTCGCTCGGGATGACACACATGACAGGAAGCGTTTACGGCGAGAACTGAAAGCCGCGCCCTTTCAAGGTCCCCAGGAACCAGCTAATCAACAACTGCGTTTTTAGCATCATCGACCGGTGCTGAAACTAACCCTAAGGCTGACTCCTGACTACCGACCTCTGGCTCCAAGGAAAAAAGTGCCGGGGCTGGTTGGCCCCGGCGTAGCGGTTGGCATTGTGGCCCGGAAATTGAGTCATCTTGTGTGGCGCCAGTCATTGACCAGGACTGGGCGGGGCGCAGCCGTCCCCACACATTTCGGCTATGCGCTCCTGCGCGGACGCAGGGTCAGGTCACGCACCTGCGCCAGCACACTATTCAGTTGCATGGCGCTAAGCTGGGAGACAAAAGGCAGTATCTCCGCGATAAAATTGTCGCTCAGCAGTTCGCGCATCTCTTCCTGGCGGGTGCGCTCGCCCCCGTTGAGCAGCTCGGGGACGGTCACCTCCAGGGCGCGCGCCAGCCGTTCCAACGAGGAGAGGGTTGGGGTAGCCTTTTCGTTCTCGATTTTGGAGACGTAGGTGCGGGGCACGTTCATGCGCATAGCAAGTTGGCGCTGGCTCAACCCATTGCGCTGGCGCAAGGAACGAATGGAGGAGGCCAGCTGCAGGTGTCCGGGCAGATGGCTGTGAGCCGGAGGGGCGATCGCCGGTTGCACCGTAGCCGTAATTTCCGGCTCTTCCTCGTCCAAGCTTACGTGGCAGCGGCGGCAGAGATTGTTCGAGGTGCGAAACTGGACTAACTTGCAATGGTCGCATCTCACGACTTCCCGTGAGTCGACCGGCGCCAGGGTTGTGGCCATGGATTGGTGGGAGGTGCCAGAGCGGACACATCCTAACCAACTTGATTCTCCGCGTAATGTGCTGCATTGATGGTGCAGTGTCAACAACAATTTGCTGTGAAAAACCGAGATGCATCCCATAATTTCCTAAAGAGGCTCATGAAAACCGGAGAAAATCAGGAAAAAATCGGAACCGATCGGCAATCTGCCTGGGGTTTACTAACTGAGTTCACTCAGTCAGAAAGTTTGCGCAAGCATGCCCTGGCAGTCGAAGCCTGCATGCGAGCTTATGCCCGGCAGCATGGTGCAGACGAGGAGAAATGGGGAGTGGTCGGCCTCATTCACGACTTTGATTACGAGAAATATCCCAGCCTGGACGATCATCCCATGCGCGGCAGCGAAATTCTGGAGCAGCGCGGCTGGCCGGAGGAGATTCGCCGAGCCATTCTTTCCCATGCCGACCACACCGGTGTGGCGCGGCAATCGCGACTGGAGCATGCGTTGTTTGCCTGCGACGAACTGGCCGGCTTCATTACGGCGGTTGCCCTGGTGAAACCGGGAAAGTCGCTGGCCGAAGTGGATGCCCGTTCGGTGCGAAAAAAGATGAAGGACAAGGCGTTCGCCCGCAGCGTCAGCCGGGACGACATTACCCGGGGAGCGCAGGAGCTGGGGGTGGAGCTGGAGCAGCACATTGCATTCTGCATTGAAGCGATGAAGGGGATTGCGGGCGAGCTGGGGCTGGATGGGAGCAAAGCAGCAGTTGGCAGTTAGCAATTAGCATTTAGCGGATCAACTTCTGTTATCACCGATGACGGCCGATCACACGTGATAATTCTCTGAAATGTCATGCTGAGCGGCGGAGTCGAAGCACCCGTGCGCAGCCGGTCGGACCACAATGTCTAAGGGAGTTTCCCGCTCGTTGTGTGGTGGAGAGAACTCCCTCTGGCAACCTGGAGCATCCAGCAGCGTAGGGGTCTTTCGACTCGGGCGTGCGCCCTCGCTCAAGATGACAGATGAGAGAATACTCTGACGAGAATATGCCAACTTTAATTCCTCAACCCACACGGATTCAGGCAGCCGGAAGCAAACCCAAGCTGATTGACGAATACATTGGCCGGGCGAATTCGAAGAGCACGGCGCTGAGCGTAGCACACATGCGCAGCCCGGCAGGCTGGTCGGAGCCCGGGCAGACGCCGGATTTCAACGAATACACCGTCGTGCTGAAGGGTATGCTGCGGGTTTCGCACAAAGGCGGGCACCTGGACGTGTGCGCGGGACAGGCGGTGATTGCGCATCGCGGCGAATGGGTGCAGTATTCCACTCCAGAGGGCGCGGAGTACATCGCCGTCTGCCTGCCGGCGTTCTCGCTGGAAACAGTCCATCGGGAGGAATGAGCGGTGTCACAAAAACCAAAAGCGTCCACAGAGGCACCGAGGAGATCATTTTCTAACGGTTTCAGAAAAATGGGTTTGGGAACGGCGCAGCTTTAGCCGCACAAAGTGGGGGAGGCAAGCGTAAGGTCCTTCGACTGCGCCGGTCGGTTCACAAGCGAACCGACCTACTCCGCTTAGGACGAGATCCAAGAAAGATTTAGGTCGATCAAATCCGCGTTCATACGCGGGAATCCGCGGCGAAGAAGTTAGCGCAGCGCGTCGGCGAGCCTCCCGCTGGCAATCAGGTCGGAAATTCGGGCGAAATCGTCGGCCAGGACCCGATCGTGCTCTATGGGCGGCGAAACAGAGCGAATGGCCGCATGAGCTGCCTGCAGGCGCTTGCTGGTCTTCAGCGGCGCAAGAAAATCAATGCCCTGGGCGGCGGCCATGGCTTCAATGGCCAGCACGTGGCGGGTGTTGGCCACGATCTGCCGGAGCTTGACGGAAGCGGCCATGCCCATGGATACGTAATCCTCCTTATTGCCGGAAGTAGTGATGGAGTCCACCGAAGCCGGGTGGGCCAGCACCTTATTTTCGCTGGCCAGGGCGGCGGCGGTCACCTGGGCCATCATGAAGCCGGAGTTGAGCCCGGCGCCGGGCGCCAGGAAGGGCGGCAGACCTTCATTGAGCGTCGGGTTGACCAAACGCTCCAGGCGCCGCTCCGAAATGCCCGCCAGAGCGCTGAGGGAAATTCCCAGAAAATCCAGAGCAAAGGCTACTGGCTCGCCGTGAAAGTTACCGCCAGAAAGAATCTCACCCTCCGCCTCCCCGTTTTTTTGGGGGGGGCGGTGAGCCTGGGCAAACACCAGGGGATTATCCACCGCGGAGTTAATCTCTGTTTCCATTACGCGCCGGCAGTGAGCCAGGGTATCGCGCACGGCGCCATGCACCTGGGGCATGCAGCGCAGGGAGTAGGCGTCCTGCACACGGGCGCAGTCGCGGTGCGATTCGCGAATCCCACTGCCTTCCAGTAGGCGGCGCAGGTTTTCCGCGGTGCGCAGCTGCCCGGGATGTGGGCGCACTTTATGAATGCGAGCGTCGAAGGCGGCATCGGTGCCTCGCAGCGCGTCCAGGGAAAGGGCGCCGATCACGTCGGCGGAGTCAACCAGAACTTCGGCGGCCAGCAGGGCTAGGGCTCCCACCGACAACATGCCCTGGGTACCGTTGATGAGCGAAACTGCCTCCTTTGCTTCCAGCACCACGGGCTTGATGCCGGCCTCGCGCAGGGCGTCGGCTGCGGCGAGATGCGCGCCACTGTACTTGCCGCTCCTGTCAGCGATCAGCACCTGGCCTTCGCCCAGCATGGGCAGAACCAGGTGGGCCAGCGGGGCCAAGTCGCCGCTGGCGCCCACGCTGCCCCGCGCCGGCACTACAGGATGCACGCGCCGGTTGAGCATTTCGCAGAAGGTGTCAATCACCAGCGGGCGAACGCCGGAGAAGCCTTTGGCGAGCGAGTTGGCGCGCAGCAGCATCATGGCGCGCACTTCGGGCTCGGTGAGGGGTTCGCCTACGCCGGCGCAATGGGAGCGGATCAGGTTGAGCTGCAGTTCGCGAATCTGGTCGGGAGGGATGCGCACGTCCGCCAGCTTTCCGACGCCGGTCGTGATGGCGTAAGACATGCGATTGTTGGCCACCTGGTCGTCCACCACGGCGCGGGCGCGATTGACAGCTTCGCGGGCGTCGGCGCCCAGCAGCACCGGGCGGAATTCGTAAACCACCTCACGCACGTCGGCGAGGCTGAGGGAGTTGCCGTCAATGTGGAGAGCGTTCATGAAAGCAGCACTTAGCAATTAGCGGTTGGCACTTAGCACTTGGACGGCGTGCTAGCTCCTCGCAATGCGCTTGCTTGGCTAGGTGCTAATTGCTAAATGCTAATTGTTATTTAGCTAGCCCGCTAGTCCGCTGCCTTTAGCGCCGCCCTAAACACCCCCATATACTTCGCGGGCAGCTCGCGTTTGCGCATGTCAGGGCCGGTGACTATGTGCATGGTTTCGCCCTCCGCCAGCAGCGCACCGTCAGCCTTACGTACTGCCGTATAGCCAAAATGGATCAGCGACTCGCGCACGTTCTTCAAATGCGTGCGGATGATGATTTCGTCATCATAACGGGCCGGCGCCTTGAAGCGGCAGCGGGCGTCCACCACGGCGATGTAGCAACCGTCGTCCTGTTCCATTTCGCGGTAGGTGAAGCCCAGCTGGCGCAATAAATCCACCCGGCCCACCTCAAACCAGATGAAATAGTTGGAGTGGTATACCACCCCCATCTGGTCGGTTTCAGCGTAGCGCACGCGGATGCGGGAAAGGGAGGTGGTGGATACAGTGGCAGTTTTGGGCATGGTCTTAGCTGGCTAGCTGACTAGCTTAGCATTTGGCATTTAGCAATTAGCACTTAGCCACGAAGCTATCTTGCCGTTTCCCGCCGACGACCGTGACGGGCTAAATGCCAATTGCTAACTGCTAATTGCTTATTTTGGGCCAGTCAGCCATTTCCCCCATCTTCCCCAGTGGCCTTTGTGTGCCCTGTGGTGAATAACGTCATTTCCCCGACCAGCGCGGCTTGCGCTTTTCCAGAAACGCGGTGATGCCTTCGCGGAAGTCAGAGGTGGTGCGGATGCGGGCATTGTCCTCCACCGCCTGCGCGATCTGCTCATCCAGAGGACGCGCGATGAAGCTGTTAATCAGCTTCTTGGTCAGGCGAACCGAGGAGGGGCTATTTTCCAGCAGCAACGCTGCGAGTTCGCGGGCGCGGTCCAGCAACTGCTCAGGAGGAACCACCTCATTCACCAAGCCGAAACGGCGGGCCTCAGCGGCGTCAAACAGCCGCCCGGTCATGAGCAGGTCGCGGGCAATTTTGTGACCCACCTGCCAAACCAGGATGGAAGAGACGATGGCGGGCACAAAGCCGATGCGCACCTCGGTGTAACCGAATTTAGCTTCCGGCACGGCCAGGGTGAAATCGCACATGGTGGCGATGCCGATGCCGCCAGCGATGGCGGCGCCGTTCACGGCAGCGATGGTGGGCTTGGGAAAATCGTAGAGGCGGCGGAAAATTTGCGCCATGCGCGCGGAATCCTGCACGTTCTGGTCGTGGGTCTTGCCCAGCAGGGCTTTCAAGCCTTCCAGGTCGAGGCCGGCGCAAAACGCCTTGCCCGCGCCGGTGATGATGAGCACCTGGGCGGGACCGCGCTCCACCTCATCCAGAGCGGCGATGAATTCATCCAGAAGCTCAAAGCTGAGGGCATTGCGCTTGTCAGGGCGGTTGAAGGTGATGGTGGCGAGGAGGTCGTCGGCAACGAGCTGCAGGTTCTTGGGCATGAGATTTTGTACTTCAGCAATTAGCACTTAGCCGACGAACTGTTTCGATGAAGAAACATAGCACTCAGCAAGCAGCCGTCAGCATTCAGCCATCCACGCGCG
>DATFDP010000267.1:0-7592 GCA_035252015.1 Terriglobales bacterium | reverse complement strand
GGAGGCGGCTGGCTGATTCCCTCGGTACCCAACGGCCAACTAACCATCAGCCATCCCGGCAAGTACACCGATGATCAGTTCACCGCCAACTGGGACCGCGAATTCCGCGGCGGAAAGGACCACCTTGCGGAACGCTTCTTTTTTTCCGATTTTGAATCCTTGCTGCCGTTCGGGGCCGGCGGACTCACGGCCACCCTGGGCGGCACCATCAGTCCCACTGATCTGAATTTCCCCCTGGACATGCCGGTGCATGATCGCTTCTTCAGCCTGGCGGAAACCCATCTGTTCACGCCGCAATTGCTGAACGAACTGCGATTCGGATTTGTTCACATCAACAACGATGCTATCAACAGCCCCATTGTGACGGTGGACCAGCTGGGCATAAACCGCCCCAACAGTAATCTGTACAAGACCATTTACAAGTTCACGCTCTCCACCTACCAGATTGGGCCGACGCCGGGCGCCGATCAGAGCCAGTTACAGAACAATTACACCTGGCTGGATACGGTGAGCTGGACGAAGGGCAAACACCGGCTGCGCTTCGGCGGAGAATACGATCGAGTCGGCTTGGACAAAAACTTTCCCCAGACCTTCAACGGAGAGTTGTTCTTTGCTCCTTCGGCACAGGCGCCGGGAGGATTGCCGGCCTCGGTATGCCCCGGAGGCAGCGGCTGCTCCGATTTCCAGAACCTTCTCCTCGGCGCCCCTTTCTTCTCCTTCGGCGGCAGCGGCGTATCGAATCACGAATATCGGATCAACGATTACGCTCTCTTCGGGCAAGACGACGTCAGCATTACCCCTAATTTCACCTTAAACGCCGGCCTGCGACTGGAAATCACCGGCGCCGTGCGCGACAACCTGAATCACATTGGCAACACGGTCTCAGCGCTGACTTTGCAGGGTCAGAGTCCTTTTATCTATCCCACAGGCGTGAATAGTCTGCACATTCCGGGCTTCACCGGCAACGCCAGCCCGACCACCATGCTAAACAACTATGCCCGCAACTGGGGGCCACGGATCGGGTTCGCTTACGACGTCGGTGGGCATCACACTACTTCCGTCCGCGCCGGATACGGCATTTTTTATGTGCGTGAGGATGTGGGCACCATTGACCAGTTGTCGTTCACAACTCCCATCCTGCCCATCACCTTTGCCGCCGGCCCGCCCGGAACGATGGCGACCCTGTTTGCCACCGGGCCGGGCAAACTACCAAAGGGCGGGGTGATTGATCCTGCCTATATCCCGGTGTATTCCAACTTTCAAGGCTTCGTGAATTGCGCGACCGGGCTGCCCACGGCAGACACAACGCAGTGCCCCACCTACGGCGGCAATACCATTAGCCTGTTCGGCCTGGAAGTGCCCCGGCACTTCGTTACACCCAACACGCAGCAATGGAACCTGACCCTGCAGCGCGAACTCAAGCACGATTGGATTCTCGAGTTGGGTTATGTGGGCACCAAAGGCACACATCTGCGCGAAACCCGCGACAATATCCAGGCCAGGTTGGCCAGTCCGCAGAATCCGATCGTGCTCACCAATCCGGACGGCAGTAAGGCGGTCATCACCGAGAACACCATTACCAACGCCAACGCCCGCTCACCTGCTCCCGGCCTGGCGCCTTCGGGCTACCAGTTGTTCGCCAATGACGCCTATTCCCACTATCACTCGCTGCAAGCCAGCTTGACCCACCACATTTCCAAGGGTGTATACCTGCAGACCGCTTATACTTTTTCGAAATCAACGGATGCGACCTCCTCGGGCAATACAGCGTTCAACACCGCTATCAACGATCAGACCAGCCTGGTGGATTCTCGCGGGCTGTCCGATTTCGATCGCACCCATCGTCTGGTTGTCAGCTACGTCTGGGACCTGCCCGCATTTTCGTCGGCGAAGGGTTTCCGGGGTGGTCTGCTGAACAACTGGTCGCTCAGCGGAGTTGTCACCTTCCAATCGGGGGTACCGTTCACCATTATTGACTCGGCTGGAGGTGCCGCCTACTCCTTGAGCAGCCCCAACACCACCACGGCCGACCTGGCGCTGGGGGCGACGGTGGCCAGCGCCCTGAGCAGCGGCGGGGTGGAACAGCGCCTGGACAACTACGTTAAGCTATCCGCCTTCTCGCCGGTTCCGTTGGTGCCTTTTGCTGCCGACGGTGTGTCCACGGGTTACGGCAATCTAGGGCGCAACATTTACCGTGGCCCTTTCCAGCAGAACTGGGACTTCTCCCTGACCAAGATGTTCCGGATCACCGAAGGTCAGTCGGTGCGCTTCGGGGCTGACTTCTTTAATCTCTGGAACCATCCGTCGTTCAATGCGCCGTCATTCACGGACATCGAGAACACCGCCAGCTTTGGACACATTACATCCACAGCCGGAACGCCGCGTCTGATACAGTTCTCGCTGAGGTACGCATTCTGATGAAGGGCCACAACCACCCGCGCATTCCTCTGTTAGAGCGCAATCAGGTGCCGGAGGAAGTCGGCAAACTCTACGATGTGCTGCTGGAGCAGCGGGGCGTTGTTCCCAACATGTTCAAGACGATTGCCCACACGCCCGCCCTGGCGCTGGGAATTGCCGGCTTCCTCAAGCCGCTGCTGGGCGATGGCGCGCTCTCCGGCTGGTACAAGGAACTGATCGCCACCCGCGTTGCCATCCTGCAGGGCTGCGATTATTGAACTTCGGCCCACACTGCTTCGGCGAAGCAGAAGGGCGCCAGCGAGGCGCAGGTGAACGCTTTGCACGACTTTGAAACAGGTCCGTATAGTGAAAAGGAGAAGCTCGGTTTTCGTGCGGCCGACCGGCTCTACCGCTCGCCTTACGAACTGGACGACGAGTTTTACGCGGAGTTGAAGCGCAGTTTCAAAGATCCGGAAATTATCGAGCTGACCGCGACCGCCGCCGCTTTTGTCTTCTTCCCCCGTTTTGTGGACGCTCTCCGCATACCTACCACGCCGCTGCCTGCCGCGGCTCCGAGGAAAGCGTAAAATGCGCCAACCCGCTTCCCGCCTGTCGGTCATGAGCGGCGAAGGCGCGCTCTCGGTTTATGCCCGCGCCAAGGAACTGGAAGCTGAGGGCCGGTCCATCATCCATCTCGAACTGGGCGAACCCGATTTCCATCCTTCCGGCGAGGTGGTGCAGGCAGCCAAAAACGCACTCGACGCCGGAAAAGACCGCTACTGCCCGGTGAAGGGTCTGCCCGCGCTGCGCGAGGAAATTGCCGCCTATCTGGCGCGTACGCGCGACCTGCAGGTCCGTGCCGAAAATGTAGTGCTGGCGCCCGGCTGCAAGATCGCGCTGTTCTTCGCATTGATGGCGGTGCTGGAGCCCGGCGATGAGGTGCTATACCCCGACCCCGGCTTCCCCGGCTATCCTTCGATAACTCAAGGCTTTGGTGGCGTGGCCGTTCCCTATGAATTGTCGGAGCGTAATCGCCTGCAGCCCGATCCTGCCGAAGTAGCCCGCAAGATTAACTCGCGTACAAAGGTACTGATCACCTGTTCCCCTAACAACCCCACAGGCACGGTTTATACCGACGAAGTGCAGCGCGGCCTGGCCGATCTGGCAGTCAAGCACGACCTGTTTGTCCTCTCCGACGAAATTTATGCGCGCATCGTTTTTGATGGCGCCTACAAATCCATGTTCAGCTATCCCGGCATGGCGGAGCGCACCTTCATCATTGACGGCTTTTCCAAAAGCTTTGCTATGACCGGCTGGCGCCTGGGCTACACGATCGCGCCGGAGCGCTTTGTGTCCGCACTCGACTTGCTGGCTGTCAACAGCTACACCTGTGTGGCTGAATTTACACAGTGGGCGGCGATTGAGGCGCTGCGGGATGTCCAGGGCGCCACTCCACGCATGGTTCGCGAGTTTGAAAAGCGACGGCGGCAGTTTATCGCCGATCTGAATCGCATTCCCGGATTCCGCTGCCTGCCGCCGGAGGGCGCGTTTTATGCCTGGGTCAATATCGCCGATACTGGTGTTTCCGCTGAGGAACTGTGCCGCATCATGCTGGAGGATGCGGGCGTGGCGGCGATTCCCGGTGCCGCCTTTGGCGAAGCGGGCCGTGACTTTGTGCGCTTCAGCTTTGCGTCCTCAAATGCGACCTTAAAGGAAGCGACCGAGCGTATCCAGAAGATTTCCGCGGCCTGGTCCGCGGCGGCCGTGCGCCGCTAGACCAAGAGAACACCAAGAAAAGTTGTCATCCTGAGCGAGTACGAGCCAAGCTTGCGAGGCGAGTACGACGAAGGACCTATGCATTACACGCATCACTCAAAAATCGTCATTCAGTCTACAATCGTCAATTTCATGCGAACACTTGCTCTGATTCTCCTGCTCCCTGCTCTCGCTATTGCCCAGGCGCAGCCTTATCCGGGCCCTGACCTGCAGGCCACCTATCAGCGACTGCTGGGCGAAATCCAGAAGATTCCGCTTTTCGATCACCACGCCCACCCTGGCTTTTCTGACGATCCGGACGTGGACGCGATGGCCGCGCCGCCCAACTACAGTTCGCCACTGCGCGAGCGCCTCGACAATCCCGAGATGATCGCCGCTATGAAGGCACTCTGGGGCTATCCCTACGATGACATGAGCCCTGAGCACGCCAAGTGGCTGGTCGCAAAAAAAGCGGAACTGCGCAAGCAACTGGGTGACGCCGGCTACTGGGACCGCATCCTCGACATGCTCGGCATTGAAACATCCATCGCCAACCGGGCAATGATGGACTACCTCGATCCCCATCGGTTCAAATGGGTATTCTTTGCCGACTCATTCATGTGGCCGTTCAATAATCGCGACATGACCGCGCGCAACTCCGACGAGCAGGTCTACATTCCTTTGCAAGAGAAGATGCTTCGCCGCTGGATGCAACAGGAAAGCGTCAATGAGTTGCCGGCGACCTTCGATGGCTATCTGAAGTTCATCTCTCGCACCCTGGAAGACAACCAGCGCAAGGGTGGCATTGCCATGAAGTTTGAGGCCGCCTACTTCCGGTCTCTGCATTTTGGCGACCCGCCCAAGACACAGGCTGAGGCTGTCTATCGCAAGTACCATGCTGGCGGCGTGCCCAGCATGCAGGAATACACCGCATTCCAGGATTACATCTTCCGTTACCTGGTGAGCGAAGGCGGGCGCCTGCACCTGCCGGTACACATCCACACCGCGGTAGGAATCGGCGACTACTTCGACATCACGCACGGCAACATCTTTAACCTTGAAAACGTGCTGCGTGATCCCCGCTACAGCAATGTGATTTGGGTGATGATCCACGGCGGTTATCCGCTGGAACGCGTTGCCATCTGGCTGGGCGCCATGAAAAATGTTTACCTGGACTCTTCGTTGATGGAGATGGACGTGTATCCCGCCCAGTTCAAGCAGTCGCTGAGGGAGTGGCTGGAGTTGTTCCCCGATAAGATCACCTACGGCTCCGACTGTTTTCCTTATAACGATGTAATGGGCGCAGAAGAGAGCTACTGGCTGGGGGTACAAACGGTGCGCGAAAGCCTCGCCGGAGCCCTGGCGGAGATGGTTTCCGAGCACGAGATCAGCGAGGATCGCGCCCTGCAGATGGCCCACGCCTACCTGCATGACACCGCGGCCGCCCTTTACAAGTAGAGGACTTAGCGCGTGGTGGCTACCGCACCGCGTTTCTCCATAGGCACGAACGGACGCTCCTGCGCGCCGGTATAGACCTGCCGAGGCCGCGCGATCTTCTGCTCGGAATCCATCAGCATCTCGTTCCACTGCGCCAGCCAGCCTGCCGTGCGCGGAATGGCGAACATCACGGTAAACATCTCCGGCAGGAAACCCATAGCCTGGTAAATGATGCCGGAGTAGAAGTCCACGTTGGGATAAAGCTTGCGCTTCACAAAATACTCGTCTTCCAGCGCGATCCGTTCCAGTTCCAGCGCGATGTCCAGCTTGGGATTGCGGCCGGTGGCCTCGAACACCCGCTCGGCCGTCCACTTGATGATTTTGGCGCGCGGATCGTAATTCTTGTACACACGGTGCCCAAAGCCCATCAGCTTGCCATGTCCTTCCTTGATGCGCTTCACATAGGCGGGTACATTCTGTTTGGAGCCGATTTCGTCCAGCATGCGCAGCACGGCTTCATTGGCGCCGCCATGTAGGGGGCCGGCCAGCGCCGATGCGGCGGCGGCTGTGGTCAGGTAAGGGTCGGTGAGGGCGCTGCCCACTGAGCGCATGGCATTGGCGCTGCAGTTCTGCTCATGGTCGGCATGCAATATGAACAGAATGTCGAGCGCCCGCTCGAGCACCGGATTGGCCATATACTTCGGTTCCACCATGCGCCACAGCATGTTCATGAAATTGCCGGTATAGGTCAGGTCATTGTCCGGGTAGACATACGGATAGCCCTTGCTGTGCCGATAGCAATAGGCGGCGATAGTGGGTACCTTGCCGATCAGCCGGAACATCTGGTGCCTGCGAATTTCCGCGTCCTCCACCTGCTTGGCCTCGGGATATAGCGTGGAGAGCGCCGCCACCGTGCTCACGAACATGCCCATGGGGTGGGCGTTATAGCGGAAGCCCTCCAAAAGCTTCTTCACCGTTTCGTGCAGCATGGTGTGGTGGGTGATCTGGTAAATCCACTCCTTCATCTGCGCCTGCGTGGGCAACTCGCCCCAGATCAGCAGATAGGCGACTTCCAGGAACGTGCAATGCTCCGCCAGCACCTCGATGGGATAGCCGCGATAGCGCAAAATGCCGCGATCGCCATCAATAAACGTGACGCTGCTGCGGCAGGACGCGGTATTGGTGAACGCCGGGTCGTAGCTCATCAGCCCGAAATCATCCACACCGGTTTTGATCTGCCGCAGGTCCAACGCCCGGATGGTCCCGTTTTCCACCGGAATCGTGTAGGTTGTTCCCGTCCGGTTGTCGGTCACTGTGAGCGTGTTGTTCGCCATGTGTTTCTCCTCGCTGGCGTCACCCGGGATGGGTGTACGATTGCTGCATTCAAATTCTACAGAGAGCGGGGGCCGGGCTCAATCACCCTGGCCGGCCGCGCCAGGACTGGAGCAGGACTACCCCGCCTCTCGCGCCATTGTTGCTGGCCACCATGTCCGGTAGCAGTGAGGAGAGTCACTCCGCCCTGTGAGCACCCACAGCACTCACCACGAAAGAGCGCAAGGTATGTAAAGGAAGGGGCTCCCTTTCTCGCCAGCCGGTTGTTTGTGCACTTACAGAAAAATCCCGCGGTAGTATGGATGCGATGACGACGGTTCTGGGTATTGCCGTCACGCTTCTAGCTGCCGCCACGCTAGTTGTCGAATTCCTTCGCCATCGGCGTTTCCGCCTGCCCGCTTACGGATGGGTGGGGATTTTCGTCCTGGCCGCTGCGGAATGGCTTATGTTCCACCATGTTGAGCCGGTGGCCACCTACTTCACACCCATTGCCTGGACCGCCTATATTCTGCTCGCCGACGCTGCTGTGCGCGCCATCACCGGCCACTCACGCCTCAGCGACACCCCTGCCGAATTCGCCCGAATGGCCCTGCTTTCCATTCCCTTGTGGCTGATTTTCGAAGCTTACAATCTTCGCCTCGATAACTGGACCTACGTGGGCCTGCCCCTCA
>DATFDP010000266.1:0-30241 GCA_035252015.1 Terriglobales bacterium | reverse complement strand
CCTCCGCAGCTGAATCTCGCCCCAACGACCGCGCACGGAAGGCGCGCGCAGCGCCTGCACCAGCTTGCCCGTCTGGTCGCGCAGGCTTTCCTGTGTTTCGCGCAGCGACTTCACCTGCTCGCTCAACTGGCCGTAAGCCGTGCCCCGTTCTTTCTCTACCTGGCGAATGTGGACGTCAAACTTCTCCAGGGTATCTTTAATGGGCGAAACCAGCTCCGCCACCGCCTGTTCGCGTCTTTCCAGGTCGCCTTGCGCCCCGGCTTGGAATTTCTGCAGGCTTTCCCGCGCCAGCTGCAGGAAGGATTCGTTGTTCGACTTCAGCGCCTCCGCCGAAAGCGCCTTGAAGGCGTTGCCCAGATCATCTTTGGCCTGGCCCAGCAGGCGCAGTTTTTCCTCGGCGTTTTCGCGGGTGTGCTTCAGGTCCGATTCCAGCTGCGCCATGCGCTGGCGCAGTTCGCCGTTAGCCGCGGTTTGGGCCTTCAGTTCGGCCGCGGCCAGCGCATATTGTTGCTCCACATCATGCAGCCGCTGGCGCAGGGCCGACGACTGTGAGCGCGCCAGCACCCAGCCTAGGAAGACGCCCAGCGCCGCAAAAGCAATTGCCGTTAGTACCACGGAGCCCATACCATTCCTCCCGCGAGTATGGCAGGATTGTAGTATTTAGGTAGAGGCGAAGAAAAGGGAAAAGTACAGCCTGTATGTGACTCGGTATGAATAACTTGCTCGTTTTCCTCTGCGGAATAGGGGTTTTCCTCAGCGTGGCCGCCATCGGCCCAGGCGCGGCTGCCGACTACGACCAAGCCGCGGAGCAAAAAATCTTTGAGCTGCTCAATCAGGCCCGCATCCAGCGCGGCCTGCCGGCCTTGGAAGCCAATGCCCAACTGCAGGAGGCGGCGCGTGCCCATTCCCAACTTATGGCTGCGCGCCAGAAGCTCTCCCACCAGTTTCGTGGTGAAGAAGTGGTGCGAGAGCGCCTGGCGGCGACCGGTTTGCATTTTGATAGCGACGGCGAAAACGTCGGCTTGCACCAGACTGCGGAAGGGGCGCACCAGGGCTTCATGCACTCGCCGCCTCACCGGGCCAACATTCTGAACTCGGGCTATAACGCCGTCGGCATCGGCGTGGTAGAACGCGGCGGCAATCTTTGGGTGACGGAGGATTTTGCCCGCACTTTTGCCGAGTATTCCGCCTCCGGCGTGGAAGAGATAGTGGCCGGACGCGTCACTGAACTGCGCGGCCGAGCCGGCTTGCCCGCCCTCAGCCGGCGTTTTGTTCCCGCGCTGCACCAGGATGCCTGCAGCATGGCGCACCACGATAAGCTCGACCCACGCCTCGCCCTGCGCACTCCCGAAGTACATCAGGCGGCTACTTTCACCTCTACTGAGCCCCAGATGCTTCCTCCCGCGGCCGAAGTCATTGCTCGCCAACGCAATGCCCAGGCCTTTGCCGTCGGCGCCTGCTTCGCCCGCACCCGCAAGTATCCCGCCGGGGCTTACTGGGTCGTGCTGGTCACCTACTGATGGGTGTATCCGTTCCAATTGCGATTGTGGGCTACGATCCGCGTTGGCTGTTCGCTCGGGAAGCTGCGACGATTCGTACCCTGCTCGGGAATCGCTCCTTCGTTTCGAGCATGTGGGCTCGACCGCTGTGGCCGGAATTAGCCACAAAACCCGTCATTGAGGTGCTGCTGGAGATAGCTGAGTCGGCGGATGAAGCCGCCCATGCTTCCGCCCTGGAAGGCGGCCGCCACGTGCTGCGCATTCGCGAGCCGAACTGAAGAAGGGAACGATGTTCAGGATTACGCTGATGCCAGACCGCTGTAGTGGCGGAGATCATCGCCCGGGCTCGCCTCGCCCACTCCTGACTTTGACTACTGGCGCGAAACCTCCATCCGCGCTGCGGCAGTGCGCGCGCCAGGCAGGCGGTGCGATTCCTGCAGCTTGGCCTTGATGTACTCTTCGCCCGCCCGCATCATGTGCTGCCACATCTCGTAGGCGCGGCCGTGTTCATTGAGAAAGACCAGGGCATCCGGGGCGCTGAGCGAAGTCCCCATTTCCCGGGCAAACTGTTGCAGGTGGACGGCGGTCATCTCTGCCACTACTTTTTGCCGCCAGCATTTCTTTAGTTCCGCCATCGCCATCCTCCCCAATCTGAGCCTCAGGATAGGCGGGCGCCGGTTTGGGCGGCGATGGCTTGCGTCACAGGCAGATGTGATGCGCATCACAAATCAACCCCAACCATGGAAGCTCGATGTCGTTGGGCTGAGCCCGCTCGCTGTGCTAATCTGCAGCAAAGAAGCTCCATTTCCAGCAGCTTCGCGGGCGGGGTCTCGCGCAGCGGTTTAAGGTTTCGAGTGGAGAATACTGAGAACATCCGTTTCGGCACCGCTGGCTGGTCCTATAAAGATTGGGAAGGAATCGTCTATCCCCCCGAAATTCGCCTGCGCAAGCAGCACCCCCTCGACTACTTGCCGCAGTTCGTGGATGCAATTGAAATCAACACTTCCTTTTATGGCCACATTAAGCCGGAACTGGCCAAGCTGTGGTGCAAAAAAGTGGAAGCGGTGAATCCCAAGTTTGTCTTCACCGCCAAGCTTCACAAATCATTTACCCACTCACCGGTGGCGGTCATTGAGGGCACCTCGGCATCCACCATCAAGCCCACTGACGAAGATGAAGTTCAGGCCAAGGAAGGGCTGGAGGCGCTGGCTTCCGAGCACCGCCTGGGAGCGCTACTCATTCAGTTTCCGGTTTCTTTCAAGAACACAGACGAGAACCGCGACTACCTGGATTGGCTGCTTAGGCAGTTCATCGAATACCCACGCGTCATCGAAGTGCGCCACTCCAGCTGGAATCGCGAGGAAACGCTGCGCTACTTTGCGCAGAAGAATGTCGCTTTCTGCAACATTGACCAGCCGGTGCTGGGAAAATCGCTGGCGCCCACGCAGCACGTGACTTCCGAGATCGGCTATGTGCGCCTGCACGGGCGCAATTACGACCAGTGGTTCGACTTTGATAACCGCAACGACCGCTACAACTATCTGTACAACCAATCAGAGCTGGCCAGTTGGAAGGGAAAGGTGGAGAACATCGCCCGCCAGTCGCAGGTGACCTACGTGGTGGCCAACAATCACTTCCAGGGCAAGGCGGTGGTCAACACCATCCAGATGAAACACATGATTACCGGTCGTCCGGTGAAGGTCCCCGAACTGCTGCTGAAACGCTATCCGGAGTTGGAGAAAGTAGCGACGGCAAGCACGGCGGCGTAAAGAAGTATTCAGAAATAAGGCTTTTGGCAGTCAGCAATTAGCATTTGGACATTTGCGTGTTTGCTCAACCCCAAGGGCTAAATGCTAATCGCGAATTGCTAGCTGCTTGCCGGAGTCGCAAACCCCCGCCGCCGTTTCTCATACGCAGTAATGCTCGACTCATGGTTTAGCGTAAGCCCGATGTCGTCTAACCCCTCCAGCAGAAACTTGCGTTTGAAATCATCCATTTCGAAGCGTGCCAGGAGCCCGGAGTCGTCGCGCACCTCTCTTTTTAGCAGGTCTACTGTCAGACGGTAGATCTCTACTCTGGCCGCCTTGCCCAGCAGTTCCGCCACTTTGGCGTCATCCAGCGTCACCGGTAGAAGGCCATTTTTGATGCAGTTATTGGCAAATATGTCGGCGAAAGAGGGTGCAATCACCGCGCGAAAGCCATAGTCGAGCAGCGCCCAGGGGGCGTGCTCGCGCGAGGAGCCGCAGCCAAAGTTCTTTCCCGCCAGCAGAATGCTGGCTCCGCCATAGCGGGGCTGGTTAAGCACGAACTCCGGATTTGATTTACCATCAGACAGATAGCGCCAGTCGTAGAACAGGAACTCGCCGTAGCCGCTGCGTTCGATGCGCTTCAAAAACTGCTTGGGGATGATCTGGTCGGTATCAACGTTGGCCCGGTCGAGCGGCGCCACTTTTCCGGTATGTACTTGAAAAGCCTGCATCAGTCACGGTACTCCCAATTTCTGATGTCCACGAAGTGACCAGCTATGGCAGCGGCGGCGGCCATGGCCGGGCTGACCAGGTGAGTGCGGCCGCGAGTTCCCTGGCGGCCTTCGAAATTGCGGTTACTGGTGGAGGCGCAGCGCTCCAGGGGCTGAAGAATATCGGGATTCATGCCCAGGCACATGGAGCAGCCCGACTCGCGCCACTCGAAGCCGGCGTCGCGAAACACCTGATCGAGCTTTTCCATTTCGGCAGCCTGCTTTACACCTTGCGAGCCGGGCACCACCATGGCCTGAACGTTGGAGCTCACCTTGTGGCCTTTGGCGACACGGGCAGCGGCGCGCAAGTCCTCGAGGCGGGCGTTGGTGCAGGAGCCGATGAAGACACGGTTGATCGCGACTTCCTGCATGGGCGTTCCGGGACGCAAGCCCATGTATTCCAGGGCGCGCAAGGCGGCGCCGCGCTCGGCTTCAGAAGGGAAGCGTTGCGGATCGGGAACGCGTTCGGTAACGGGAACAACCATGCCAGGATTAGTACCCCAGGTGACCGCAGGCGCCAGGGTGGCGGCATCAATTTCCAGCACGCGATCGAACTGCGCTCCAGGGTCGGTGGGCAAGCTCTTCCAATATGCCAGCGCCTCATCCCAGGCCGTGCCTTTGGGGGAGAAGCGGCGGTCACGCAAATAGGCAAAGGTAGTTTCGTCGGGCGCCACCATGCCGGCGCGAGCACCGGCTTCGATACTCATATTGCACAGCGTCATACGGCCTTCCATGCTGAGGCCGCGGATGGCCTCGCCGGCATATTCAATCACATGCCCGGTGGAGCCGTCGGTGCCGATATGGGCGATGATACCCAGCACCAGATCCTTAGCTGTGACGCCGTGGGGCAGAGAACCGCGCATCATGATCTGCAAAGTTTTGGGCCGCTGCTGGCGCAGGCACTGTGTGGCCAGCACATGTTCGACTTCGGAGGTACCGATGCCGAAGGCGAGAGCGCCGAATGCTCCATGGGTGCTGGTGTGGCTGTCGCCACAAACAATGGTTGTGCCGGGGCGGGTCAGCCCCAGTTCTGGTCCGATGACGTGCACGATGCCCTGCTCGGCAGACCCGATATCGAACAGGGGCACGCCGAAATCGCGGCAGTTGCGGCGCAAAGCCTCGACCTGCTGGGCGGCAATGGGATCACGAATGATGCTGCGTTCCGCTGCCAGTGTGGGGACGTTGTGATCCACAGTGGCGAAGCTAAGGTCAGGTCGGCGCACGCGGCGTCCCGCCAGGCGCAAGCCGTCAAAGGCCTGGGGCGAAGTGACTTCGTGTACGAGGTGGAGGTCAATGTAGAGCAGGGCCGGCTCGCCCGCGGGTTGGCCGACGACGTGCTCGTCCCAGATTTTTTCGAATAGAGTGCGTGGCCGGCTCATGACAGCTGCACCTTACACCGCGTGGTAGGCGTGGCGGCTATCGAGTATGTCGGCCACTACCTTTTCCACCTGCATACCCATTTGTACGGTGGAGACCAGGTCAATACGGGAACGGCCCCGGGCCAGGTCGGCGGTGCGATAGCCGGCCTCAAGGACGGAGCGGATGGCAAACTCGACGTCGCGCGCCTCCTGCTCCAGTCCAGCGGAATACCGCAGCAGGAGTGCCGCCGAGGCAATTGCGCCCAAGGGGTTGGCAATGGCCCGACCGGCGATGTCGGGCGCCGAACCATGTACCGGCTCGTACAGGTTCACGGTGCCGCCGATGGTGGCGGAAGCCAGCATGCCAAGGGAGCCGGTTATAACGGCGGACTCGTCGGAAAGAATGTCGCCGAACAAATTTTCGGTGAGAATCACGTCGAAACGCCGGGGATCGTTCACCAGGTGCATGGCACAAGAGTCAACATACATGTGCTCGAGCGTGACTTCGGGATATTCGCGGGCCACACGGCTGACGACCTTGCGCCAGAGCTGGGAGGTTTCCAGCACATTGGCCTTATCCACGGACGTCACCTTGCGGCGGCGGCGGCGTGCCTCGCGAAAGCCGACGTGGGCGATGCGCTCGATCTCTTCCACCGAATAGCGCATGGTGTTGAAGGCGCTGGTGCCGTCCTCGTTGAAGCCGCGGTCCTCGCTGAAGTAGAGGCCGCCAAGCAGTTCGCGAACCACGAGGATATCGGCGCCTTCGGTGACCGCTGGTTGCAGCGGAGAGCAATCGGCAATGGCTTTGTACGCAATCGCGGGGCGCAGATTGGCGTACCCGCCCAGGGCCATGCGCAGCTGCAGCAGGCCGGATTCTGGGCGCAGATGGCGGGGCAGTTCGTCAAAGTCGGGGCCGCCGACGGCGCCCATCAGCACCGCGTTGCCTTGCAGGCAGGCGTCCAGAGTGTCCGAAGGAAGCGGGCTGCCGCTGGCGCGGTAGGCCGCGCCTCCGAAACGCTTTTCCTGAAATTGAAAATCGTGGCCGGCAAATTCAGCCACGGTTTGCAAAACGCGAACTGCTTCAGCCGTAACTTCCGGCCCGACGCCGTCACCAGGGAGAATTGTGACACGTAGTTTCATGGGTCTCATTCGTCCGGGCCGCGCCCGGGCTGATTCAGAAGCAGGTCCTTCGCTGCGCTCAGGTGACAAACTAAAAGTGCCTAATGGGCCGCTCGGCCTTGTCAGTTGGCGAAGGCGGCGCGGGCGCCCGGTCCGCCGGCAACCGGTTTAGGCTCGCGGCGGGAGCGGGGCAGCAGCGCAATTAGATCCTGGTCGTAAATATTCTTTTTGCGGTCGGCCAGCGCGGAAAAGGCCTGGTAAATCGAGTCCAGTTCCGTGCCGGACAGCGCAAACCCAAGCTCGTTGTAGCGGCGCCCCAACGCATGGCGGCCGGAATGCTTGCCCAGCACGATGCGGTTGCCGGGCGCGCCCACCGATTCCGGCGTCATGATCTCGTAGCACAGCGGGTTGCTGAGCACGCCGTGCTGGTGAATGCCGGCTTCATGGGCGAAAGCGTTGGCGCCCACAATGGCTTTGTTGGGCTGGGGCGCAAAGGAAATGGTCCGCGCCAGCAATTGGCTGGCGTGGTACAACTCAGTCGTGTTGATGCCGGTTTCGTACTTCAGCCGGTCAGGCCGCACCCGCGTGGCCATCACGATTTCTTCCATTGCGGCGTTGCCGGCACGCTCACCGATGCCATTAATAGTGCACTCCACCTGGCGTGCGCCCGCTTCCAGGGCAACCAGGGTGTTGGCGACGGCCATGCCCAAATCGTTGTGGCAGTGCACGGAGATCACGACGTTCTCAATGCCGCGCACGCGCTCGCGAATGGTAGTAATAATGGCGCGATACTCCTCGGGCACGGTGTAACCGACCGTGTCGGGAATGTTGATGGTGGTGGCCCCGGCATCTACAGCCACCTGCACGGCCTGGCACAGAAAGTCCAGTTCAGAGCGGGTAGCGTCCTCGGGCGAAAATTCGACGTCATCGCACAGGGTGCGGGCATAGGCCACAGAGGTAGAAATCTGGCGCAGGCATTCCTCGCGCGTGATCTTAAGCTTGAATTGCAGGTGGATATCGGAGGTGGCAAGGAAAATATGAATGCGTGGGTGCTCGGCGAACACCAGAGCTTCCCAGGCACGGCTGATGTCTTCTTCCCTGGCGCGGGCCAGACCAGCAATGATCGGACGCCGGATTTCCTGGGCCACGGCGCGCACGGCTTCGAAGTCGCCTTGCGAGGCGATAGGGAAGCCTGCTTCGATCACATCCACGCCGAGCTTATCCAACTGGCGGGCCAGGCGGAGCTTTTCCGGCACGGTCATACTGCAGCCCGGTGCCTGTTCACCATCACGCAGGGTGGTATCGAATACCGTCACGCGCGAGTTGGTCATGGTTCCTCCCACCAAGGTTTCCGGCTATTTGACGGTAAATTAAAGAATAAGTCAAGCTTATAAATCTTTGATCTACCATAAGTGTGAGTTATGATATGCCCTGCACGGGGCAACTTAGCGCCAGATAACGTGGGGAGAGCGTGGAACTGTTTCAGCTGGAAACCTTCCTGGCGGTGGCGGAGGAGAAGAGCTTTTCGCGGGCAGCCAAGCGCCTGCATCGCACCCAGCCGGCGGTGAGCCAGGTGATCCGCAACCTGGAAGATGAAGTGGGCGAGCTGCTGCTGGACCGCTCTTCGCGCGACGGCACGCTGACGGATGCGGGGAGGTTACTGCAGGAATACGCCCAGGAGTTGCTGAACCTGCGTAACGAAGCGAGGCAGTCGCTGGTGGAGTTGCGGCAATTGCAGAAGGGCAGGCTGACCATCGCCGCCAACGAGTACACCTCGCTGTACTTGCTGCACGTGCTGCACGAGTTCCGGCGGACGCACCCGATGATTCACATCACCATTCAACGGGCGCTGGCCAGCAGGGTGCCGCAGCAATTGCAGGAGCACGCGGCCGAATTGGGGACGGTATCGTTCCGGCCGGAGGATCCGCAGCTGCGCTCCATCGTGGTGTACCGGGATGAATTGGCTTTTGTGGTACCGCCCACCCACCCGCTGGCCACGGCGAGCAACGTCAACATTCGGCAACTGGGGGCGGAGGCCTTCGTGGCCCACAATGTGCCTTCGCCGTACCGGGCCAAAGTGCTGCAGGCGTTTGCCCGCCACAAGACGCCGCTGAAAATGGATGTCGAGATGCCAACCATTGACAGCATCAAGAAATTTGTGGCCATGGGCAATGGGGTGGCACTGGTGCCGGGCCTGGCGGTGGAGCATGAGATCGCGCGCGGCGAACTGGTACGGGTGCCGGTGAGCGAGTTGAATTTTGAGCGACGGCTGAGAATCATCTACCGGCGCAATGCCACATTATCGCATGCGGCGCAGGCGTTTTTAAAGATTGTGGAGACGCTGAGCAGCACAAAACAGGGACGGTTTCTATTTCAGGCGGAGCGCTAAGCAGCAGTCAGCACGCAGCATTCACCCCGTGCAGTGACTCTCGAAACCAATGGATGTTCAGGAGCGGAAAAACCGCTCAATCTGTGGCCAGTAGGTGCGGACGATGCGTTCCGTCTTCAGGTGGCCGCCACGAGAGAGCAGGCGGAGTCGGATGCCGCCGGCAGCGGCAAAACCTCGTACCGACCGCCAGGGGATGTAGGGATCGTCCTTGGCGTGGAACATCAGAATCTTCCCGGGAGTGAATTCTCTGAGGTGATGGACAGGGTTGTAAAAGACCCCGGAACGCAACTTATTCCAGTTGCGCGCGGTGAGGCGGTAGGCATTGCCAAAGGCCTGCTGGATATAGGCGGGATAGCTGGGGTTTGATGTTTCTTTCTTCTGCTCCTGGGCAAGGATGCTCCAATCCACCACCGGACAGTTGGCAATTACCTTGTTCACTCGAGGGTCGAGGGCGGAGAGGATAGCGGCGGCGCCCCCGAAGCTGCCGCCGATAACGAAAATCTGGTCGGGAGAGAGCCTGAACTTTTCTCCGAAAGCGAGTTCGCGGACACCGCGAGGCAATTCGTCAATAATGTCGGCGAGGTCCTGCTGAGGAGCTTTCTGCAGGAATTGGCCGCCGCTTTCCCAGGCTCCGCGCCAGCGGGGATAGAACACCCAGTAGCCTTTCTGCGATAGGAATTCTGCCAGAGGCTGCTTGCGAGGAACAGAGGGCATGCCATCGCAGAGCAGGATGACGCGCTGCTTTTTGCGTGGGCGTGCTGGAGGTAGAAATTCAGCCACGATCTCCTTCTTGAAACGTGTGCGGAACATCGTGGAAGTATATGACGGAGGCACAACGAAGTCGGCCGCCATTCACAGCACGAAAAAGCAGGTGCTTCGCTGATCTCAGCATGACAACCTGGAAGTAAGCAACCACGTCAAGCTCCTGAAATCAACAGAATGGAGGCGGCGACGGGGCCTTGCAGGTGCATAACTCTTGACAGATGTCCGCCGGGCGCGGAAAATACATCGCCTGTTGTATACCGGCCCTGACATATTCCGCACTTACCTTTCAAGCCGCAGGACCGGCAAGCTGTTCATTAATCGGGAATTATCGAGGCTGGGAGTTCGGCCCCGGGCCCGTTCTGATGGGCGGAAGCATTAGCTGAGCCGACATTCCATTCACGTTGGGTGAAATAGACGATTGTTCGCGCCCGGTGCGACTGAGGGGGAAGCCCGACTCGGTTGACGGTTCCTGTCGAAATTGGTGGTCGGGTGCGAGGAGGTATTTATGGCGCGCGCCACGCGTCTGGCAGTGCTATTGCTGGTTTTCGCCCTATCTGGAATTCTTCTGGCCTGCGGCGGCGGGGGTACATCAACACCTCCACCGGACATCATAGTTTCCGTTACGTCGGCCGCTATAACAGTTGACGCGGGCAGTCAAACCAGCATTACTGCCCAGGTGAGCAACGATCCCTCTGAAAAAGGCGTGACCTGGAGCATGTCGCCGGCGTCGGGAACGGGCTCGGGACTCTTGATCAATGTGATGGGAACATCAGTCACCTATAAGGCTCCCGGGACGGCGCCAGCGAATCCGGTGACGGTGACGATCACAGCTACTGCGGTCGCCGATGGCAGCAAATTTGGACAGGTGAGCATCACGCTCAACTCCATCTCGGTTTCAACCTCGGCAAACAACTACACGGTGGGGGCGGGCGGCACTTCACAAGTCAGCGCGGTGGTCAGCGGCGACCCGTCCAACCAGGGCGTGACCTGGGCGATTTCTCCAGCGACCGGAGCAGGGACGCTGAGCAATGTGACCAGCACCTCGGTGACCTACAATGCGCCGCCGACTCCGCCTGCCAACGACGTGTATGTGATCATTACGGCTACTTCGATGGAGGATACGACCAAGTCTGGCCAGGCAAGCATCACTTTCGCCGCCATTGCGGTTTCGGTGACCACTACACCCAGTTCAGTAGAGGCAACGGGCACGGCCCTGGTGAGCGCCACGGTGAATTACGACCCCTCCGGCCAGGGAGTGACGTGGGCGATTTCTCCTACGAGCGGAGCTGGGACACTAAGCAACGCGACCGGCACGGCGGTGACGTATACTGCTCCGCCTACTCCTCCGGCGAGCGACTTGATGGCGACCATCACTGCCACATCAATGTCTGACACAACAAAGTCGGGCAGCGCCGGAGTTACGGTTCTGGCCATTACGGTGGCAGTTACACCCGCTTCTGCCCTCATCCCAATCACCGCCAGCCTGCAATACAACTCCACGGTGAACAACGATCCCGCGAAAAAAGGTGCAGCGTGGACGGTAACGCAAAATTCAAGTACGTGTTCGACATGCGGCACAGTTTCACCACCGAAGACGCTGAATGGCACGCCCGCCATTTACACGGCGCCGGCAACGGTGCCGGCGACTCCGGGAGTTACGCTGACCGCCACTTCGGTGGAAGACAACACGAAGGCCGCCACTACGGCGATTACTGTCAGCTCCGGTACGGTGGAGGTGGTGCCCTACATTCTGAGCTTTGGCTCCACGTCTGCAAATCTCGGTTTTCGAACTCTAACAACAATGCTGACCAACACGGGGCCTGGTGCACTAAGCATCTCAAGCATCAGTCTTACGGGAACCAATCCGACACAGTTCTCCCAAACCAACACTTGCGGCACGAGCGTCGGCTCCGGGCTGTCCTGCACGATTACCGTGACTTTCCGCCCCAAGGCTGTCGGATCTTTTTCCGCGAATCTGACGGTCAGCGATAGCAGTACTGACAGTCCGCAGCAGGTTGCGTTGTCGGGCACGGGTCTAATAAGGAAGAGGGGCTACCTTCAAGAGGCAGGGCTGCAGGCTGCCTTGACCAGGAACAGGAGTGTAACGACACCCAGTACGACCATTCCAAACAAAGTGGGGACACGAGTGCTGGAACTGACCGATGCCACGCGCGACGATCCCTATGCGGCGAATGGCAGCAAACGTGACCTGCTGGTGCGCTTCTGGTACCCGGCTTCGCTGGCACAGGGTTGCAAGCTGGCCGAATACACCTCCGCCAAAGTGTGGAGCAGTTTCTCGGAGCTGAAGAAGGTTGCGCTGCCGCACGTGACAACCAACAGCTGCTGGAACGCGCCCGTGGCGGGCGGGCCGCATCCGGTGGTCGTGTTCACGCACGGCTACACCGGCACCTTCACCGATTACACCTTCCTGTTTGAAGAGCTGGCCAGCCGGGGTTACGTCGTTGCCTCGGTGGACCACACCTATGAGGCCACGGCCGTCGAGTTTCCAGATGGGCGGCTGGTGAAATCGGTGGTTGGCAGCTATCTGGCAAACAATGCGAAGGGCGACGAGAAAACTCTCACCTTTGCGGTTTCGGTTCGGCTCGACGATTTGAAATTCGTGGTGAACGAACTGGAACGGCTGAACAACGGGAGTGATAACCCGTTGACAGGCAAACTTGACATGTCGCGGGTGGCCCTGGCAGGCCACTCCTTGGGCGGGTTGACCGCTCTGCTGGGGGTGCAGCAAGAGCCGCGGTTCCGGGCGGGCGTGATCCTGGACGGGGTGCTGCCGGAGTTCGTCGCGGTGGGAACACAGACGCCAATGCTGGTGCTGACTGCGGGCAACGACGGATGGGGCGAGAATGACTGCCGGTTGTGGAACGGCCTGCGCGGCCCGCGAGTCGCTATAAACCTGAAGGGCGCCGAGCATCTTACGCCGTCGGACGCGGTATGGCTCGCTAGGTACGCCATCAAATCCGGCAGCATGGGCCCGGAGAAAACCATAGCCGAGGTGCGAGACTACGTGGTCGCATTTCTGGACGCGAACCTGAAGGGTCTGCCGGCGGCCCGGCTAGTGAAAGGACCGTCGCGAGCATACCCGGACGCGGTGGTGACCACGCAGAGTCAGTCGCCTTGCGGCCAGCCATAGGGAGGAGCGCGGTTCAAAATCCCCGAAAGGGGCCACGAATACTTGCAGGGGTGCTCTCGGACTCCGCCTCGAGACGCAGCGGCAAGCCTCCACAGCAGTGCAATACTTCCCATACATCGGGGGGTCATTTAGATTAGGGAGGATGTCCACCACTGGGGAGCGATTCGAGAGAGCGGTAGCCATCATGGAGCAGTTGCGGGCGCCAGGCGGATGTCCGTGGGACCGCGAGCAGACCTTCGATTCCATCAAGCCCTATACCTTAGAAGAGGCCTACGAGGTCCTGGAGGCGATTGACAATCGCGACTGGGACGAACTGACCGGCGAACTGGGCGACCTGCTGCTGCAGGTGCTGTTCTACGCGGAGATGGCCAAGGAGCAGGGAACATTTTCAATTGACGAAGTGCTGGAGCGGCTTTCAAAAAAGCTGGTGGACCGGCATCCGCACGTTTTCGGGAATGTGAAGGCGGAGACTTCGTCGGAGGTGCTGCGCAACTGGGAGGCACTGAAGGCGGAAGAAAAGAAGAAACGGCTGGCGGCGAGAGGGAATGCCGCCGAAGCCGAGACAGAGCCGAACTCGGCACTGGCAGGCGTTTCCTCGGGCATACCGGCGCTGCTGGAAGCATTTAAATTGAGCTCGCGAGCATCCCGCGTGGGATTTGATTGGCCGGAAATTGGCGGGCTGTTCGAAAAGCTGAACGAGGAGGCGCGTGAGCTGCAGGAGGAGTTGCGCAAGTTTCCGCAGCCGGGACCGAAGCCGCACGGGCGGGGAGTGGCTGGCTCCGGTGGGCAGAAGGCGGGCGAAGAGCTGCAACGCCGGCTGGAGGACGAGGTTGGCGACCTGCTGTTCGTGGTGGTGAACATTGCGCGCTATCTTTCTCTCGACCCGGAATCGGCTCTCAAGCGGACCAACCGCAAGTTCAAGCGCCGCTTTCAGTGGCTGGAGGAGCAGCTGCGGGAACGAGGCAAGGCGCCGCAGGATGCGAGCCCGGACGAACTGGAAAATCTATGGCAAGAAGCCAAACAGCAAGAGAACGGGCAAAAGTGAGCGCGCCAGCGGTGGAGATCCGCAACTGCCACGAATTGGAGGAATTTCGCGCCTGCCTGCAGCTGCAGAAGGAAGTATGGGGCTTTACCGACGCTGAACTGGTTCCGCTGCGCATGTTTGTGGTGGCGGCCAAAATTGGCGGCCAAGTGATCGGCGCGTTCCAAGGCAGACGGCTGGTGGGGTTCGCGCTAGCAGTCCCGGGAGCGCGGGCGGGGCATCCTTACCTGCATTCGCACATGCTGGCGGTGCTGGCGAGTCACCGCAACAGCGGGCTGGGTCGGAAAATCAAGTTGTTTCAGCGGGAGGACGCGCTGCAGCGTGGATTTGAGCTGATCGAGTGGACCTTCGATCCGCTGGAGATCAAGAACGCCTACCTCAACATCGAACGCCTGGCGGCGATTGCCCGGCGCTACAACCTGAATCAGTACGGAATCACTTCTTCGCCACTGCAGGGATTTCTGCCCACCGACCGCCTGGTGGCGGAATGGTGGCTGCGGTCGAAGCGGGTGGAGGGGTTTTTGCGAAGCGGACAAAAGCTGGAGTTTGAGGCGGTGCGGCGCATTTCCGTGCCGGCGCAGATTTATGAGTGGAAGGCGGTGGAAGGCACACGCGCGCGGGCGGCGGAGGTCCAAGCACGGAACCGGGAGCAGTTCTTAAAGGCGTTCGGCGATGGCTTAGCGGTGCTGGGATACGAGCGGGATGCGGAGGGGAACGGGACGTTTTTTCTGGGGCGGTGGGAAGAGAAGTGGTCGTACGGATTGAATTCCTAGTTCCCAGTACCTGGTACCCAGTTGTCTCACTTACCATCCCCCCGAGTGCTGACTCCTGAGCTCTGAGCCCTGACTACATCTATGAAAATCGAATCCATTACGCTGCGCGAAATTCGCATGCCGCTGGTCCATTTTTTTGAGACCAGCTTTGGTCGCACCTACGAGCGCCGCATCCTGCTGGTCACCGTGCACTGCCAGGGGCTGGACACATGGGGCGAGTGCGTGACGGGCGAAGACCCGTTCTACAGCGACGAATGGATAGACAGCTCGTGGCTGACCCTGAAAAAGTATCTGGCGCCAGCGGTGATTGGCCGCAGGCTGGAGGCGGGGCGTGACTGCCTAACGCTGTTCGCGCGCGTGCGCGGACACCGCATGGCCAAGGCGGCCATCGAAAACGCGCTTTGGGAAGCGGAGGCTCAGGAGAGGGGCCAGCCGCTGTGGAAGCTGCTGGGCGGCACGCGGCGGGAGATTGCCTGCGGAGTTTCCATCGGCATTCAGGACAGCGTGGAGCAGTTACTGGAGAAAATTGCCACCGAACTGGCGGCCGGATACCAGCGCATCAAGGTGAAGGTAAAGCCGCGGTGGGATGTGAACGTTCTGGAACGGGTCCGCCAGAAGTGGCCGGAGATCCTGCTGAGCTGCGACGCCAACTCCGCCTACACGCTGGACGACATCGGCCACCTCAAGCAATTTGAGCAGTTCAAGCTGCTGATGATCGAGCAGCCGCTATGGAACGACGATATATACCTGCACGCGCGCCTGCAGCGGGAGCTGAAAACCCGCATCTGTCTGGACGAGTCAATCCGCAACGCACGCGATGCTGAAATGGCGGCGGAACTGCGCGCCTGCGGCATTATGAATATCAAGGTCGGGCGAGTTGGCGGTTTTAGCGAGGCCGTGCGGGTGCACGACATTTGCCAGTTGCACCAGATTCCGGTGTGGTGCGGCGGGATGCTGGAATCGGGCGTGGGGCGGGCGCAAAACATCGCGCTTTCCACGCTGAACAACTTCAGCCTGCCGGGCGACGTTTCTGCATCAAAACGCTATTGGAAAGAGGACGTCATCGAGCCCGAGGTGACTGTCTCCCCTCAAGGAACCATCAAGGTTTGCGATCAGCCGGGTACGGGGTACCGTGTTCGCGAGGATGTGATAGAGAAGCTGACCGTGAGGAAAGAACGAGTAACCAGTACCTAATCTCTAGTAAAAAACAACTACAAGTCGCGGGCGACGCGGAAGCCGTAGTCGGCATACTGGAACCCAGGTGGAATGCTGGAGCGCGTGTGGCAGCGCGAGACTTTGATGTGATGACGCCAGGAGCCGCCGCGTGAAGCCTTGCGCTTGCCTTGGGCGGGCCCTTGAGGGTTGCGTTGGGGTGAAACCTCGTAGTAGGTCGGGTAAAACCAGTCGCTGCACCATTCGTGGACGTTGTCGCACATGTTGAACAGACCGTAGCCATTGGGAGCATAGCGCGCGACCGGCTCAGGCCCGGTAAGCCAGCGCTGGGAATAATCGGGCAAAGATTGCGGCGCATCATCACCCCAGGGGAACAGCTTGCCCTCCTCGCCGCCGCGCGCGGCCCGTTCCCACTCCGCTTCTGTGGGCAGACGATAGCGGCGCCCGCTCACTTCCGAAAGCCATTGGCAATACTGCTGCGCCTCAAACCAGGAGACAGCCACAACCGGCTGCTTGGGATCATTGAAATTGCCGTCTTGCCAGAAAGGTGGCGGGCACAACTTGCGGGCGCTGAGGAAGCGTTGATAGTCAGCGTGGGTGACCTGGCACGAAGCTAGCTCAAAAGTATCCACCCGAACTCGGTGCACCGGGCGCTCGCAATCAAGGCCCGAGTCGTAACCCATGTTGAACCAGCCTTCAGGAATGCACGCCATAGCGGGCTCAACTGCGGACGGAATCAGTTCGCGAAGGGACACAATGGTCAAATTAGCATAAAACGCAGTTCCGCAGCTTTATTACTGGTGTGGACGAAAAGCAGGTGCTGCGCTCAACATGACAAATCCTAAATCACTCTGTTGTGGAAGGCGGCGCACATGCAAGAGAGGGTGATGCAAATTTTTGCGTTGCACCAACCTTGGGTAATTGACGCCGGAAGCGGCGAGTTCTAAGTTAGTGGCTGCTGCTCGCATTCATATCCTTTTTTCTCCAATCCCCTGTCGCGGTTTACTGACGAGAATTCTGACAGTACGAGCCCGTTTTGCAGGAGCTGCCAGTGTTCGCACGCGCATTAGAACTGACAACCCGGCCGGGGAAACTGCGGGAGGTAGTTCGGGCGCTGCGGGAAGCGGTGATGCCAATGTTGAACACGCAGCCAGGATTTTTGGAGCATTTCATTCTGGCTTCCGACGCCGAACCGGACCGAGTTGTGGTTTTGACCCTGTGGACGCACCACGAGCACGCGGACTGGTTTTATCGTCGTCACTACAGCAAAATGCGGCGCAAGTTGGAGCCGCTGCTGGAATTCGAGCCGGTGATCCGCACCTTCAACGTGGAAAACGGGCAGGCGCAGGCCGGACGCCCCAGCCGGCCTGTAAGCACGCGTGCCCGGCCCGCGTGACCGCGCGCAGCGTTTAGAATCTCATCCATGCGCCCCCTCCTCTCCCTCTTAAATGAAAAAGTGGTGGCCTGCAGACGCTGCCCGCGGCTGGTGGCCTACCGCGAGCAGGTGGCCCGCGAAAAGCGCCGCGCTTACCGCGATTGCCAATACTGGGGCAAGCCGGTTCCCGGCTTCGGTGACCCCGATGCGCGCGTTCTTATCCTTGGCCTGGCGCCCGGCGCGCATGGCTCCAACCGCACCGGGCGGCCTTTCACGGGCGATTCCTCGGGGAATTTTATGTACCCAGTGCTGCATCGCACCGGTTTCGCCTCCCAGCCAGGAGCAACGCACTGCAACGATGGGTTGCGGCTCAAGGACGCCTATATCACTGCCGCCGTGCGTTGCGCGCCGCCACGGAACAAGCCCTTGCCGGAGGAGATCGCCAACTGCAGCCCGTTTCTGGACCGTGAGATCGCGCTGCTCAAAAACGTGAGCGTAGTCGTAGCCCTGGGACGAATTGGGTTCGACGCTTACCTGAATTACCTGAAACGGCAAGACCTGCTCAAGAGTAAAAAGGAGTTCGTGTTCGGGCATGGCGCGCAGTATGAAATGCCGGACGGGCGCATTCTGCTCGCTTCCTACCATCCCTCCAACCAGAACACGCAGACGGGGAAACTGACGGAAGAGATGTTCACAGAAATCTTCCGCCGTGCTGCGCGCCTGGCTGCCAAGGCTTCAAGGCAGGGAACGCGGAAGTATTTGGCCGCCGCTGAAGCCTGAGCCGCACTGTCGTCCGGGCTGCGCAGTAGAGCCGTAACTTGTGACGGCTCCTGCAGAGGTTGCAAGCAACCCCAGGGCATGCAGACTGTGAGCCCTCTGCACCTCACTCTTAAGAGTTTTGGTCGAAGCCGACGAAGACAGGTTCGGGGACCAGCTGAATGCCGAAAGTGTCGGCCACGCGCTGCTGGATTTCGTTTTTCAGGGCAAGAACATCATTGGCGGTCGCGCCCCCGCGGTTCACGATGGCCAGCGCGTGCTTGCGTGAGATGCCTACCCGACCCCGGGTGTAGCCCTTGGACAATCCGGAATGCTCCACCAGCCAGGCGGCTGAAACTTTGTGCTGGGCGCTCAGCGCGGGATAGCTGGGAACCTGGAGGCCCAGAGCCGCGGCACGCTGGGACAATTGCTGGTGCTGCTCGGCGCTAAGCACCGGATTCTTGAAGAAGGAGCCGGCGCTGCGGCAGTCCTCATCGCCGGGTACGATGAGCATGGCCTTTCCGGCGCGGATGCAGCGTACTGCTTCCCGCACTTCGGCCAGGGTGGGCTTGCCGCTGCGCCCAGCAAAATATTTTTTCAGGTCAGCATAGTCTAGCCGTGGCTGCCCCGCTGGGGTAAGCGCATAGGTAACCCGCAGAATGATGTAGCGGCCGCGCTCGCTGGTGTTGAAGATGCTGGTGCGGTAGGCGAAGCCGCAGGCCGGATTGCAAAGCTCGCGCAGATGGCCATCTTTCAGGTCGAGCACTTGCACGCTTTCGACGGTTTCCGAAACTTCCTGACCGTAGGCGCCGACGTTCTGTACCGGAGTGCCGCCCACGCTGCCGGGAATGCCGCTGAGGCACTCGATTCCGGCACAGTCGCGGGCTACGGCGCGAGCCACAAAACGGTCCCACTCTTCGCCGGCTCCGACACAGAGAATGAGTTTATCGCCTTCCTCGCGCTCCTCCAGGCCGCTGATGCCTATGCGCAGCACCAGGCCGGGCCAGCCCGAGTCGGCAATCACCAAGTTGCTGCCGCCGCCCAGCACAAACAAGGGCAGGCTGTGCTCGCCGGCATAATGGACTGCGCGCCGGGCATCCTCGGCAGAGACCGCCTCGGCGAAAAAGCGCGCGGGGCCGCCCACTCCCAGGGTGGTTAGCTGCGCCAGGGGCACGTTTTCGCGGAAGAGCATGAGGATGTGTCAATCATACAGCCAGCGGTCCGGCTGCAATCCCGCTACCTCGCCGTTTAATGCCGCTGCTGTTCATTTCGCTGGTTCCTGATGCGGTTCCGCCGAAGCGATGAGCGCGCTGGCGCAAGGCATATTAGAATAGAAGCAATCTCTTCCAAGGAGCGGGAATGTATCCAGAGCTGATGGTGTTGCCCATGCGTGAAGAATTGACGCGCCTGGGGGTAGAAGAACTGCGAAGCGCCGCCGAGGTGGAGCAGGCGCTGGCCAAACCAGGCACGACCATGGTGGTGGTCAATTCCATTTGTGGGTGCGCGGCCGGGCGCATGCGTCCAGCGGTACGGCTGGCCCTGCAACATCCGGTGCGGCCCGATCAGGCCGTGACCGTTTTTGCCGGCCAGGACCGCGATGCCACGGAGCGGGCGCGCCAGTATTTCGAGGGCTATCCGCCTTCTTCGCCTTCGATTGGGCTGCTGCGCGAGGGCAAGCTGGTTTACATGATGCAGCGCAGCGACATCGAGACGCGCGAGGCGGAAGATATTGCCACCGATCTGACCGCGGCCTTCGATAAGTTCTGCGCCAAGGCGGCATCCAGGTAGAAAACTTCTCTAAGCGAGGGCGCCTGTCCACACAGAGGAATTGGGCAGGCGAGGGCGTCTGTCCCCACACAGATATCGGCGGTATGCACTTCTGCGCCTGACTACTGGCCGCTTACTCCTGAGTCCTGACGCCCGACTACTGTCTTTTGTAGCCAATTCACCAGCGCTTTCTTGTACCAGAGCCACTCGGGGTGGGACTCCCAGTGGTCCATGCCATGGGGGGCGCCGGTGATAGTTATAAGGTCGCAGCGCGCGCCCATCTGCTTTATGCGCGAGCACATCTCCAGCGACTGGTCGTAGGGCACATCTTCATCCTTGGAGCCATGAATGAGCAGAAAGGGTGGCACGTCCTTGCTGACGTACACCACGGGCGAGGCTTTGATGAGCAGCGGAGCCGTCTCGGCATTGACCTGCCTAATGCCGAGAAGGTCCAGCACCTCGTGGGGAAACGGCTTCCACTCCATGGCAGCGCTGATGAAGTCATGAATGCCGTAAAGAGAAACCACTGCAGCTACGCGTGAGCCGGGCTGACTGCGTGCGCCCACGTAGGACACAAGGTGCCCACCGGCGGATTCGCCGATGAGGGCGATGCGCCTGGAGTCAATTTTGTATTCCGCGGCATGCGCCTTCACGAAGCGGATGGCCTGTTCGGTATCGTCGGCCGGAGCAGGGAATTGGTAGCGGGGCGCAAGCCGGTAATTGATGCTGAACCAGGCGAAACCGGCTTTGCTCAGGGGATCAAAAATGTAGGTGATGTACTGCTGCTTGTCCCCCGCCACCCATCCGCCGCCGTGCACCAACACGGCCGCAGGAAAGGGCCCCGGGCCATCGGGGATGTTGGCATCAAGGGTCAAATCGGTTCCGGCGGCGTGGCTGTAGACCACGTCTTTCAATAGATGGGCGTGGGCGGCGAGAGAGAGGAAAAGAACGCCAAGGGCCGCAATGCCAATTCTCTGAATGGATGTCATAGCAAGAAGGCGCATTGAAAGAAAAGCAATGTTAATCCTCGGCGCCGTGAACCAACGACACTTACACGATTCTCTCTGTGGCTCTGTGTCCCTGTGGTGATTTGATTTTCAGCGTGTATCCACGTTGAACCCGAGAATGGCATCCACGGAAATCGCGTCATTGCCGCGCAGCACGGGACGGAAGCGCCATTTCGACAGCGCCGCCGTGACCAGGCTCACCTTCTCCGACGAGGGTCCCTGCAGTATCTTCACGTTGCGCAGCAAGCCCGCCCGGTCCATGGTGCAGGTGATGACCAGCCGCGTTTTCTTCAAGCCCGGCGGCAGCTCGGTGCGAATGGCCTCGGGCGCGGTCAGGTCCTCGTCGAAGCCGATGTTTTGCGAGCCCGGATCGGCGAACTGCAGCACCGCGATGCCCTGGTGAGTATCAATGTAGATGGTATAGACCTTATCGCCCTTCAGGGCTCCATAAAGGTTCAGCGCGCCGCCCGAGCTGGGAGTTGCGATTACCGTGATGTCCGGGCGGTTCAGCTTGCGCTCGCTGGGCGTGTGTCCCGGTATGCTGGGCGGATCGCCGCCCACGGCGAAGCTGGGCAGGTTCACCACTCCGCCCCGGATGGCCACTCCGGCCATGGCAGTGTGACCGCCGCCACTACCGGCACCGCCGCGGCCCGGAGCCGGCGAAATTCCGCCATTGGCGTTCAGCTTGGCGCCGAAGCCGGTGCCGGTATCGGCCGCGCCTGAACCTTCCCCGATCTTCCCACTGCCGCCACCGCTGCCTTTGCCGAAGCCGGCGCCATTTCCCTCGCCGCCCAGCCCAGGGCGCCCGCCACCGGTACGGGACATGGCTAGCGCGCCGCCAGCGGCATTGCCCGGCATGCCGACTTTCTCACCCGGCTGCATGGACATCACTACACCTGAGCCATTGGGATTGCCGCCGCTCGGGCCCATTACGGGTGCCGGCCGTAAAGCCGCCAGCTGCCCGGCTTCGCCTGTGCTGCCGCCACTCTGCCCATTTCCGGCCATGCCGTCTCCTGCAAGGTTAGGCGGCGGCGGCACGACTCCCGGACCACCCGTCAACCCGCGCGCCAGTCCGGCGCCAAGGGGCTTGCCATCGGAAAATCCCGCCGTCGGCTGTACCGGCGGGGGGACCACGTTCTTGGTGCCTCCGCCAAAGAACGAGCCGGCGGCACTCCAGATCTCTTTGGCCAGGCTGTTCGTGGCGGGAGCCGGTTGCACCGGTGTGGGCGGGGGCAAGGCCAGCTTGGGATTCGGATTGTCGTACTGCACATCGCGTGCGGAAACTGGCGGCGGCACCACTTCAGCCTGCAGCTGCGGCGCCCGGACGCGCTCGATGTTACCCGCCACAGTAGGCGCGGGCCGGACCACCGTCACCCCCAGAGCGGGTGTGCGCAGCAGCTTGTTTCGTTCGATCTGCACCGAAGGCGGTATCACCTGGGCTGCCAGATTGGGACCCGCCCTCATCTTGTCGCGGGTGACGTCCACCGGAGGCGCCACTGCGTCCGCCGAAATATCGGGCAACTTGGAAAGCTTATCGCGCGCTACCTTCACTTCCGGCGGGATTGCATCCTCGGGCAGCGTCAGCTTGGGTTTGGCCATTTGCAGACCTTCCGTCGGAGGCGGCCCGGGCTTGGCGGCGGCGATGGCAATCAGATTGGCCACCGCAGCCGTGCTGGGCGGCAGTTTAATCTTGGGTACGTCCACCACCTGCTGCGTCAGGGAGTCGCCGCGGGCCACCTTGATGACCTGCTGCTTGTTCATGGCCGTGCGCCCGCCCGATTTTCCCGTGTGGCCAGCCTGCGCTCCGCCAGTATCCGTAGTTTGCGGCAGATAGTCGCCGGAAAAGTAAATCACCTGATACTTGGGGTGCACTGGCGGCGTAAAGGTCTGCATGAACTGCAGCGTGTTGGGCAGGGTAATAACAACCAGCAGCAGGGCAATTTCCAGCACCCAGGCCACCACCATGCCGGAGGCGGGAAACATACCCGCGCGGCACTCTCCCTGCAGGTGCCGAGGGGAGCGCTGCATGGCCGGCGAAAGCGCGCTGGCGAACGCCTTCCAGCGCGGCTCCCACTCAATCAGGAACTTGGGAGGCTCCGGAGTGCGCGAAAGAACCGGTAGCGTCGCACTCATACCGCCTCCACTTTTTTCTGCGCGCCTTTCTGCACGCCTTTCTGTACGCCAAAGGCGATTTCAATCTGGTCCCCGACCAGCGTCCCGGTGTTCCACACAGTGTGGCAAGGAAGTTCCAGTACCGTGACCGCGTCCATTTTTACGGCCGCGATCCGCCATGGCTTCAGGTTCTCCTCCACATGGACCACAGTTTTGTCCTGGTTCAGATAGATGACATCAATGGGGTAACGCATGGCCAGCGTATGTACGCCGTGGCTGGGCACGATCCACAGGCCATGGCCGAAACGGAAGGCGGTGGGGTTGCTGCCCATCAGCCCGCGCAGCCGGCTCCAGTGCGTATCCGCCACCGACAGTTCGGTGGCCAGAAACGCCTGCCGGGTTCGATTAAAGGCATATCCCTTGCGCGAATTATTGCCCGACATCCCAGTGCTCCTATGCCTGGTCTTTCTGGCGGTTGTAAGCTACCAATCCCAATACCAGCAGAATTATGAGCACGGCTACCACACCTGGCGTCATCGTTGCATCTCCGGAAGGAAGTACCGGATTAACTGGATCGCTGCCGGGCCCAGGCTTACGAAGAACATGGAAGGAAATACGAACAGAACCAGTACAGGCACCATTTTGATGGTGGTTTTGGCGGCCGCTTCTTCAGCGCGCTGCCTGCGCTCGGTGCGCAGGGAATCGGAGTGCACGCGCAGCGCCTGCGCGATGCTGGTGCCAAAACGGTCGGTCTGGATCAGCACCGCCACCAGAGCCTTCAAGTCATCCACACCGGTGCGCTCCGCCAGGTTGCGCAGAGCCTCGGCGCGCGGCTTGCCCGCCCGCAGTTCCAAATTGACCAGCCGGAACTCATCGCTCAGTTCGGCATGGGCATGGCGCAAGTCCTCGCCCACGCGCTGCAGAGCCTGGTCCAAGCCCAGCCCGGCCTCCACGCAGATCACCGTCAGATCAAGCGCGTCCGGCAGACCCAAACGGATGCGCTGCTGCCGCTTCCGGATCATGCGCTTGAGCATGAAACGGGGCAGCATGTACCCGCCCAATGGCAGGGCAACGATCAGCATCGGAGAATTCAAGCCCACGCCCGTGGCCAGCACGAACACCAACCCGCCAAAGGCCAGCAGCGCGCGAATGCCGAAGTAGATGGTGAGGTGGTTGGGGTCGCGGTAGCCTGCCTGCATCAGCAGGGCGCGGGTTGCCGAAACTTCGCTCGGCGATTTGGGAAGCGCTTTGGCCAGCGGATCGAGCACCTGCTCCACCCGCTCCTTGATGGCCGGCTTTTCCGCTTGTTCCCGCGGCTGCCAGCCCAGGGAGCGCAGGCGCGTGCCCAGCACCGAAGAGGGCGCAGCTGCCGCTGCGCCGAAAGCGAAGATCGCCGCGAACACCGTCACGAACAACAGAACTGCCAAAATCATCGCCATAGGTTCAGACCTGAATTCGAATAATTTTCCGGATCAGGAGATAGCCGATCGTCTGCAAGATGATCCCGGCCGCAATCAGGGCGTGACCAATGGGATCGGTAAAAAGCGGGCCCATGAATCCGGGATTCATCAGCATCATCACCAGAACAATGATGGGAGGCAGCGCCATCAGCAGGATCATGGTCAGCCGTCCCTGCGCCGTGTACACTCGCACCTGGCGCAGAATCTTGAAGCGCTCGCGGATCACGTAAGACAGTCCATCCAGGATTTCCGCCAGGTTGCCGCCGGTTTCACGCTGCAGCATCACCGCAGTGGCGAAAAATTTCACGTCCACGATGGGGATGCGTTCCGCCAGGTTCAGCAGGGCGTCGCGCAGCGGCAAGCCGAATTTCTGTTCCTCAAACAACTTGCGGAATTCGCCGCCCACCGGCTCACCCATTTCCGTGGCCAGCAATTCCAGGGCGGTGGGAAAGGCGTGCCCGGCGCGCACCGCGCGCGCCAGCGTGTCAATGGCCTCGGGAAACAGCTCCTCAAATTTGGCGAAGCGCCGCGCCCGCATGTAGGAGACGTAGGCGTAGGGCAGGAACAGCCCCATCAGCGCCGCCACTCCCGCGAACAGGGGCGAGTCGCTGAGCAGCAGCACCAGCACGCCGCAGGTGACGCAGGAGCAAACGGTGAGCAGCAGGAACTTACCCGCCTTCATCTTCACGTCGGCCTGGGAAAGGAAGTGCTGCACCTTGGCCATGCGCGGCCACTGCTGCAGCAACCGGTTGAGGGCGGGGATATCGCTCATCAGCTCGTCGCGCAGCAGAATCAGCTCTTCCGAAGGCTGGCGTTCGGTGGCCGTTTGCACCGTGGCTAGGCGTTCGCGCAGCAGGCGAGCATGCGAGCGCCGCTCGTCGAACAGCGACGCGACGGCGAACACTCCCGCCGCCACCAGCACGAAAACTACAACCGCAATAAGCGCCATGATCATGGTTCGACTCCCGCCCGCTTCAGACTTCGACCACAGATTCGAACACCGCTGGGCGCACACGGCAACCCGCCGCCGCCAGCCGGTCGGTAAATTTGGCGCGGATGCCGGTGGACTTGTACACCCCCCGGACCTTGCCCCCTTCAGCCAGCCCCTTGCGCTCGAACACAAAGATGTCCTGCATGGAGATGACTTCGCTTTCCATGCCCGTGATCTCGCACACTGCGGTCACCTTGCGGGTGCCGTCGGACATGCGGGCAATCTGCACCACCGCGTGGATGGCGGAGGCAATCTGCTGCCGCACCGCGCGCTCCGGAATGTTGAGATTGGCCATGGACACCATGTTCTCGATACGGGACAGCGCGTCGCGCGGCGAGTTGGCGTGTACCGTGGTCAGCGAGCCTTCGTGGCCGGTGTTCATGGCCTGCAGCATGTCGAAGGCCTCCTCGCCGCGGACTTCGCCCACCACTATGCGGTCGGGACGCATACGCAAGCTGTTGATCACCAGCTGCCGCTGGCGGATAGCGCCCTTGCCTTCAATGTTGGGCGGGCGCGTTTCCAGACGCACCACGTGCTCCTGTTTGAGCTGCAATTCGGCCGCGTCTTCAATCGTCACAATGCGTTCCACGTTCGGAATGTAGCCGGAAAGCACGTTCAGCAGAGTGGTTTTGCCGGCGCCGGTGCCGCCCGAGATCAGCAGGTTGAGCCGGCCTTTGACCATGGCCGCCAGCAGCTCCAGCATGGGCTCGGTGAGCGATTTGTTCTCGATCAGGTTACGCGCCGTCAGCGGGTCGCGTCCGAAACGGCGGATGGAGAGCGCCGGCCCATCCACCGCCAGCGGCGGAATGATGGCGTTCACACGCGAGCCGTCAGGCAGGCGCGCGTCCACCATGGGTGAGGATTCGTCCACCCGGCGGCCAACCCGGGAGACGATGCGGTCAATGATCTGCATCAGGTGCTGATCGTCCTTGAAGGTCAGCCCCGTAGGCTCCAGCTTACCGTTGCGCTCGATGTACACCTGGTTATAGCGGTTCACCAGGATATCGGAGATGCTGGGATCCTTAAGCAGCGGCTCCAGCGGCCCTAGACCGAAGATTTCGTCGAGAATTTCCCGCGCCAGGCGCTCGCGCTCGGCAAAGCTCAGAGGCACGGCCTCGCCATTCACCGAGTTGCGGATCAGCACCAGCACTTCCTCGCGCGCGGCGTCGCTGGGAGCGCGCCCCAGCTTTTCCAGATTCAGCCGGTCGAGAATCTTGCGGTGCAGGTCGGCTTTAACCTGCTGATATTCGCTGCGTTCAAATTGTGTTCCTGTTCCTATTCCGCCCATGCCGTGCTCCTACACAGTTTTGAATAACGACCACCCACCCCGCTTGCTGCTGTCGTCGGCTTCGGTCAGCGTCGCCGCCAGGCCGGTGAACGAACGCGCAACTTCGGAGTGGTTCTGCTGAATAACCGGCACGCCACGGTCAATGGAATTGGAGACCGCGACGTAGTGGTTGGGGATCTTCCATAAGAGCTTTACGCCCGTGGCCGCTTCCGCGTCGCTCTCGCTGAAGCCGGGAATCTTGCGAAAGCGGTTCAGCACCAGCCGGACCCGCTCCCTGCCGCCGGACTCGCCCAGGTACTGCAGCACGCGGGCCGCGCTCCACAGCGATGCCACATCGGTGTGCGCCACCAGCAGCACGTATTCCGAAAGGTTGCACACCAGGCGGGTAGCCGCGTCCAGCCGGGTGGAAGTGTCCACCACGATGTAGCGGTAGTGGCTTACCAGAATGTCGAACAAGGCGGCGAATTCGCTGGTGGTGGGCTCGACGGAGGTGGGCGTGCTGGTGCCCGCCAGCAGGTGTAACCCGTCGGGATGACGGGTCATGAAACTCTCCAGCAGCGAGCCATCCATGCGGTGCAGGTTGCGCAGCGCATCAGCGATGGTGAACAGCGGCTTTACGTTCAGGTGCAGGGCGGCATGGCCCAAAGGCGCCAGGTCAATGAGTGCCACGCTGCCGTGGGCGGAGTGCAGCGAGAGCGCGATGTTGACCGCTACCGTGGTCGCTCCTGTGCCTCCTTTGGCGTTCACCACGCTGAACACTTTGCCCCGGCGTCCGGCTTGGCCGTGCTTGCGTTGCGCCGCCGTCAGGCGCACAAAAGCTTCCAGCAGGGCGGTGGTGGTAGTGGGCCGCTCGATATATTCGCGCGCTCCCGCCCGCATGGCATTCACGATTACCTGCGGCTGCGACATGCTGCCTATGGCGAATACGGCCGCGTTGCTTACTTCTGCCCGCAGCGTTTCAATGGCGCGAATCGCCGCCGTGGCGTTGTCATTGGGAATGTCCACCAGCAACACGTCCGGGCTGACGCCATGAATCCGCCGCAGCAGCGGGTCGGTGGCGGCCACGGGAAACGCGGGACAGCTGTGCACTGTCCGCGCCACGTTGGTGCCATCCACCAGCACCTGCAGCACCGAGCGCTGTTCGTCGTCGGTTGCCAGTATTACCACTGCCAATTCAGCCATTCGTTCACTACCTTCCCTGGGAAATCTTGCTTACTGCGCCGCCCTACCGGCGGCTGCCTAAGGGCCCTGAATCAAGCGAATCGGAATCGCTGCCGGGCCGCTGCCGGTTCCCGGACCGCTTCCCCCGCCGCCGCAACTGCTGCCGGTGACCAGGTGGGCCGTGATGTTCCCCGTGCCTTTATCCACCCCGTCCACAAAAACCTCTACGAACCCGATCAGCGGAACCGTCTGCTTGCCGCTGCCAATAGCGGTCTTGCAGTTGTCCCACACCGGAGCAGTGATCAGCGACTGGCTGGTATCACGCCACAAGCTGGAATCGCAGTTGGTGCTGGGGGCCGACTCGTAGCAGAACACAAATCCTTGCGACGTCGGGTTGCTCTGGTACCAGCTGTCGGCCGCTGCCCCGGTCGGACTGATCAGATCGGAGATTCCCCAATAGGTCTTGTTGGGGTCGTTGCCGTTCTGGGTCTCCAGGCTGTCGCCGCACTTGCCGGTGAAATTCGCGAGAATCGAGGGATCCACTTTGCAACTCGGGTCGTTGAGGCAATGGGAGATGACGCAGCTATAAGTGCTGGCGCCGGAGCCGAAATCCAGCGAGGCATACTGGCTGGGTACGCTGGCATTTTTCGGACCTACCGGCCGCAAAACGATCTGCTGTCCCATCTGACCCTGGGCAAAGCTGGTGAGCTGGCCCGGGCTGCCGGGAGCAAACAGGTACTGGCCATCGTTGCAGGCATTGAGGATCGTCGAATCCGTCGCTACTACGGTGTTGGCGATGTAGAACGGCTTCAGGCAATGGGTGCCGCCCGCCTGGCTGCTGGCTTCCGCCGTGGCCCGGGTGGCTACGCCCACCGAGCGCCAGCCAATAGCGCGCGCAAAGAACGTGCCAACGCCCGCCGCCCCAGTGCGCGCAATGTACACCGTAACCCGCCGGTTGGTGGTGTCAGCGCACACCCCGGTGGTGGCGCTGGAAGCCGGACAGGGCGAAGCCGCACTGAGGGTGAAGTCGGCTGGGGCGAGGGGCTGGCCCAGGATCTTGTTCTGCACCGCCACCGCCACCGCCGCGTTCTGCGCTGACGAGGGCTGCGTCTTGCTGGCGTCCTGGAAGGTATAGGCCCCGGCCAGCGCGCCCGCATCCGCAGCGTGCTGGGCGCTGGTCCGCGCCGTGTACAGAACACCCAAGTCGATGGCCAGGGCGGCAAAGGCGAACAGCACCACGATGAACACTGCCACCAGGGGCAGCGTCATTCCCCTTTCCCGCCGGCTGCTACGGCTGCGTTTCACTTACCCCCTCCCGGCTTGGTGCCGTCAAACTTGTTGCGGTCCAGGAAGGGCTGCGGATTCTGCGGCAACGGCGGCGCCACTCGATCCGGAGACACCTTCTTGGCCGTCACCAGCACCATCAGCTCCGAGTTGCTCTTGAGCAGGCTGCGGCTGCGGAACAGGTTGCCCAGCACAGGTATGTCGCCCAGGCCGGGGATCTTGCTCATCTGGCTGGTCACCCGGTTGTCCATCAGGCCGGCGATCACGAAGCTCTGCCCATCCTGCATCTGGAACTCAGTCTCCGCCTTGCGCGTGCTCAGCGCCGGCACGGTGAAGCCGGAAATGGTCAGCGCATTGGCAAAATCCAGCGCGCTTACCTCGGGCGCCACCTTCAGGTGAATGTCCCCGTTGGGCATGATTTCCGGGGTGAAGCTCAGGCGCACTCCGAACTCTTTAAACTGGATGGTGACCGCCGTGAAGCCCGCCCCGGGCTGCACCACGGGAAAAGGAAACTGGCCGCCCGCCAGGAAGCTGGCTTCCTTGCCGTTCATGGCGATCAGGTTGGGCTCCGCCAGGATCTGCAGCAGGTTCTTGGTCTGCAGCGCTTTGATTATCGCGCCCAGGTGAATATCGGGGCGGAACAGGAACATGTTTAGCGTGTCCTGGATGGTCTGGTTGCTGGTGAAGACGGTACCCGGCTGGCGGGGAAACTCGTCCGTAATCGTCTGCGGCCCAAATCCCCCGAACTGCTGCGTACTGACGGTGCCGACAGTGTTGGTGGCGCCGGTGGAGAAGATGTTGACGCCCAGCTGGCTGAGCGCGTTGCGGTCCACTTCCGCGAACTTCACCTCCAGCAGCACTTCCTGCGAGCCTACCGGCCCGAAGGTGAGAACGTTGACCACCTTCTGGCTGTAAGCCTCCGCAATCAGGCCGGCGCGCTTGGCCACGTCCTCGGTGGAGACGTGCCCGGAGAGCACAATAGCCGCCCGCGAAGGCGAAACTTCAATGCGCTCCTCGGGGAAAATGCGGTGAATTTCTTCTGAGCAGGCGGTGACGTCCACGTCCACCCGCAGGTCGAAGCTGCGCGAGCGCTCGGCTTCGTCCCAGATAAGCAGCGAAACCTCACCCGGCGCCCGTCCGTGCACCAGAATCTGCGTCGGCGTTACCACGATGGCGTCGGCCACGTTGGGGTCGGTCACCGAGACTCGCTTCAGCCGCTCGGTGGTGTTGATGAGCAGCGACTTGCCCACCAT
>DATFDP010000265.1:0-49663 GCA_035252015.1 Terriglobales bacterium | reverse complement strand
AGGGGTTTGGCAAGCAATTGTGCCAAGTATCGCAAATGCCCTTCTTCGTTGCGTAATCATCGGTCGTGAGAGCGGCGCGGGCTACTGCTTCTGCCAGGAGCGGCCGCCGTCGGAGGTCGTCCAGGTCTGGCCACCAGCGGTGGTCAAGCTGCCGTGCTGGCTGTCGCTAAAGGTCAAAGCGGTGATGTCCTCCGTAAGGGCAGCGCCATCCGTGGAAGCGGTGAGACCCCGCCACTGGTTGCCATCGTCGGGGCTGTAGTAAAGTGCACCGCCCTGACCACCCACCCACACATTGGGCCCAATCACGGCCACCGCGTGAAAAACGACATTGCCCTGGAAAGGCACTGCCTGCCAGTTCTTACCGGCGTCCGTAGAGCGCAACAAGGCGCCATCGTTGGAAAGCATCCAGCGCGTGGGTGGGGCGAGCTTCTTCTTGCCCTGCGCGCGCGCCGGCAGGTTAGAGGCGACCATCACATTCGCTTGGGCGGTGGAAGCAGGAGCAGTCTTGGCGGCTAGAGTGGCATTGGCGGCGGAAACGGCATTGGCGGCAGGAGGGGCCGGAGCTGGCGCCTGAGCGCTGCGGGCGGACGCTATTTCATCCGCAGATTTTGCCAGCATCTTTCCCGCAGTGCCCTCGTTGGCAGATTCCGACTGGCGGGAAACGGGCCCAGCCTCCCGCTTCATGTCCTTGGCCTGCAGGCGCGGCCCGGTCGAAACTTTCACTCGGGCATTTCTGGCATCTAAGCGGGCTTCCGGAGCAGCGGGGGGCGCAGCTTCCTTGTCAAAAGCTGTCTGCATATCACGCTTTTGATTAACGGCAGGCTCCCTCGGAGCCGAAGCAACTCTCTCTCCCGCTGGTCCGGGTCCGCCTCGGAAAAGCATTGCCACGCCGGCTATAACGACGATGCCGGCTGCTATTCCAGCCCAGCGCCAAGCCAACGACCAAGACCATCCGCGGGAAGGAGCACTGACTACGACGGGTTGTGCCGCTTCGCTCTGCGGTATGGCGTGCCAAACCACCGTGCGGCAATTGTCACAAGCCGCCAGATGGGCGAGCAGCTTCTCGCGTTCCCCGGCTGCCAGAGCCTGCTCCGCAAATGCGGCCAGCAAGTCGGCAGAAGGATGCTCACCCGGCGGGTCCGATGCCCGCAGTCGCTGCGCGGCGAATTTTGCCAGCTCAGACACTCCTATGCTTCTCCCTCCCCGCTGTGTGCTTCGGCCTTCTGATCGGAGAACGGTTTCACGGACGCTTTTTGCGCCAGGCGAGCGCGAATATTCACCTGCAAGTCACGGACATCCACTTCCATCAGCTCTTCCGCCTGTTGTGCTTTAAGGCCCTGCTTCAGCAGAGAGTTACGGATCCCCTGCCGCAGTGCGGCCGCCAGTTTTTCCAGCCGGCGGCTGACGTTGGAAGCGTGAATGCCCAGAATTTGACCCACCTCTGCCAACGTGCGCTGGTCAAGGTAGTAAGAAGCGAGCAGAAAGCGCTCCTCGGCAGCCAGGCCCGCCAGTGTTTCATCCACGGCGGTTTGCAGGCGCGCATCCACTTCCGCGTGCGGCTCGGGCTCCGGCGCGGCATACTGTTCGCCCCCCTCCTCCTGCTCTTCCAGGCTTACCAACCGCTTTTGTGTGCGATAGCGGTTGATGTATTCCTGTGCCAGCACGGTACGCAACCAGCCTTCGAGCGAACCCCGGCCAGTGTAGAAGTCCAGCTTGGAGACGCGCTTCCCTTCCCGCACAGCGGTGCCGTAAAGATCGGCATAGAGAGAATCTGCTAACTCCCGAGCGGAGGCTTCTTCGCGCGCTATATGGTTGGCTGCCGAGTAGAGCTTCTCGCGATAGCGCAGCAAGAATGCCTCCCAAGCAGCTTCGTTCCCCGCGGCACAAGCGCGCGCCAACACCAACTCCTCCAGGTGGAGGCCTAAAAATAAACGGTGAGCGGCGGCCGGCGTGTCATCGGCAGAAAGGTACTTGCAGCCTACCTGGTGAAGAATTTCGCGCAAGCCGGCGATACTGATTCCGAACTTCTCCCCGCCGCACTTGGGAAATAACTCCTCCGCTATAGACGACAGCGCCGAAGCCCAGGCGGGTTCGGTGGGATTGGCGGCGCGGCTCATGAGCTTTTCGGATACTACCAATTTTTGGGCGTAACCGTGGAACTTAGAGTTCTTCAGGCCGCCTTGTAGAACATGTCGGACCGGCCAACCTCCGCCCCTAAAGCGGTTCGGCATCCGGAGCATCGACGGCAGGCATCCATACGGACCCAGGATTTCCAGCTCTGGAGCGTCAGGGCAGGTCTTCTTTTAGGAGTAGGAGCACAAATGAACGCGAAGCGCCACCCGGAACCCAACGAGCAAGCCCCATTCCCGATCCTTCTGCCGCCGCATTGAGCGTGACCCCGAGGACCCTGACGTCAACCGGCAGCGCGACACGTGACCCAAGACAAGATGATGGATCAGACACTGATTCCTACCCGGCCAGCGATCCGCGGTCTTCTATTCCGGAAAAAGACTCGTCGAATGGTGACGAGGACGCATAGTCCACCGCAAGGCTAGCGATGCTGCGGGGATGAGGCGCCGGAATCCTGGCGCACCTGCTTGAGGTGGGCGCGCATGCATTGACGGGCCTTTTCGGGATCGCGATTTTCCACTGCTTTCAGAATGCGCCGGTGGTGGTACTGGCCACGTTCCGGACCGCCCTCCGTCTGGAAGATGCGCATGCGCTGCTCCCGGAGCAATCCCACGATGGAATCTATGAGAGAAAGAATTAGCGGATTAGCAGCGGCTTCGGCCAGGGCAAGGTGAAAATCCAGGTCGGCCTCGATAAAAGCGTCGGCGTCCTGCTTGGAGGCGTCCATCACGTTGACGGCTTCGCGCAGGCTCTCCAGATGCTGTTCCTCGGCTCGCGACGCCGCTAAAGCCGCAATTTCCGGCTCCAGAATATCGCGTACTTCCGCCAGGTGGGACGAGCCTTCCGCCTGGCCAATCTTCATGATCAGATCGAGCGATTGTCGGATAGCGTGAGAGGTGCCGTTGGTGATGAACGTTCCCCGCCCTGAGTAAGACTCGACCAGACCCTTTTCACTAAGCGCCTTGATGGCTTCGCGAACCGCGGTGCGGCTGACCCCAAACTGCTCCGCCAATTCGCGCTCTGCCGGCAGTTGGTCGCCAGGCTTCAGGATGCCCTTCAGAACCGACTCTTCTATTTGTTTTACGATTTGCTCGTAAAGGCGGGAACTACGGACGGTCTTATACACTTACCGCTCCAGCTTTCCAGTATTTTGCTGGCTGGCCACTATATCAGAGTCTTGCGTCTGGCCACGATGGCAAAGGTAACCAATTCGGCCGCCATCCGAGTCGTGTCCGGCGATCGAGGCGCGCTTGGGTGCAGAATTCGGCTGCCACGCCACTCGCGTCTACAAGTTTGTGTGCAACAGCTTCTATTCCGGCGAAACCACTACCAGATGAAATGTTCCGGGCACAACGCTCGGAAAGCGCGGATGCGGGTTCTCCTTGCTCGGCGGTGGAACAGGGCCAAGTTTGGCCGCGGCCAGATAAATCTTGTGTGTCTTGGCGTCCAGCGCCATGGTGCGCGCGCTCCTTTCCGTGGTCACGGTTTGCGCCACCCTGTATTTATCGCCGCTCTCCTGCCTGACCACGGTGAGGGTACCATCATGGCCGTTGGAAGAAAGAACCAGCTTGCGAGCGGAATCGTATCCCGCGGCGTCGGGCCCCTCGCCGATGGGGACGGTTGTCACCACCTTGCCGGTCTCCGCGTTCACCACCGCCATCATTCTGTTGTCGCAAACCGGGAACAGCCGGCGGGCAGAAACGTCAAGAGCCAAGCCAGAGGGCTCCTCACAGGGTGCTATGGACCAACGCTGCTTGATTTTCAGTGTGTGCGGGTCGAGGCGAACGATCTCGCTTTTGTCTTCGATGTTGACGTAAACGTCACCCTTGGCGTCGGTGGCAGGAAATTCTGGCTTGCCGCCCAGGGCAATGGTGCCCGCAACTTTCCCAGTGGCGGCCTCAATCGCGGTCGCATCCTTGCTGCCGCCGTTAAAGGCGAACACGCGCTGGCTTGCGGGATCGTAGAGGATCCCGTCGGGGTTGGTGCCGGCTTTCACCTTCTGCAACACGGCGTGCGTCTTGAGATTGAAAACCACCACTTCCCCGCTGCCGCCATCGCTGATAAAGCCGCGGTTCAGGCCGTCGGCGACGGCAATACCGTGCACGTGCTTCATGCCGGAAATTTTGCCCACTGGGTTTTCCGTGTCCAGGTTCACCACGTCCACCACCGTGTTGTGCGCCACGTAGAGCGTCCGGTTGGTGGAATCGGCGTAAAGATAGTCCCAGCCTCCTTCGCCTGGGATGGGGATGTTGCCTGTCACCTTGTACTGTTGTGCATTGGCTGCTAATGAAACCGCCAGCAAAAGCAGACTCGCTGCCAAAAGGTTGCGCATCGCCTCATTCTCCTCGCCGCGGGCCCGTTCTTATGTGACGGTCTCCTTCGGGCCAATTCACGCGTCAGTAGTGGAACTAATCCAACCTTAAATCTGGCTTAAGACACGCACAACACTTGCCACGATGATGCGTTTGTCACAAATCGTCGGAACAGGACATGCTGCTCCAATTTGGACATCTTGATCAGTTCCAGTCACATCCCAACGCGCATGTTGCTGCCGACAACAACTGGATGTGCAACAATGATGGGCGGGGCACAATTCACGAGGCGAAGTTGATCAGCCTGCTCACAATTCTGACGGTCGGGTTCCTGCTGGGAATGCGCCACGCCACCGACGCCGACCACGTGATTGCCGTCAGCACGATTGTTACGCGGGAGCAGAAAGCCGGACGCGCCGCCATCATCGGCGCTGCCTGGGGCGTCGGCCACACCGTCACCATTTTTCTCGTGGGCTCCATCCTCATTCTTTTCCGCGTCACGTTGCCGCCGCGGGTCGGGCTCTCGATGGAACTGGCAGTTGGCCTGATGCTCATCGTGTTGGGGCTGCGCAACCTGCGCGCCAGCTTCGCCTGGCCCACGGCTTCCAGGCGCCACCAGCACAAACCCACAGTGCATTACCACGCGCACGGCGACTACATCCATGCGCACGCCGGCCAGCCCCACAACCCGCCTTCTCACAGCCACCAGGAGACGCCAGTCGGCAAACTCGACCGCTGGTTCGGACGCTCATCTCTCTACAGCATGGTGCGCCCGTTGCTCATCGGCATCGTGCACGGGCTGGCCGGCTCCGCCGCCATCGCCCTGCTGGTGTTAAGCACCATTCCTTCGGCGCGCTGGGCCGTGGGCTACCTGGTGATATTCGGTTTCGGCACCATCCTGGGCATGATGCTGATCACTCTGGCCATGGCTTCCACCTTTTCCTTCGGACAGAAACATTTTGCGAATGTGGGCCGACACTTTGAGTGGGCGGCGGGCGCGATCAGCCTGGTGTTTGGGATGTTCGTGACTTACCAGATCGGCTTCGGCGCCGGTCTGTTTACCGCCAACCCGATTTGGATCCCAAAGTAGAACGGGGCCCGTGCCTCCCAGCTAGTCATCTACGCGTGCCGTCCCGGTCATATCCTCGCCGGCCACAAGCAGAAATTCATTCTTCGCTCCTGCCATGCGACTCTGCCGATACGGACGGTATTCCTCAGATTCGTAAAACGCCTTGGCTGCCTCCCGGGAGGGCCATTCGATGATTAGAAACACCTGCGGCACTTTCGGTTCGCCCTCGAGCTTTTCAATTTTAGAGGTGCGGGCCAGATACCGGCCACCACGCTGCTCCACCAGCCTGGTCACATTCTGGATGTATGCTGCGACCCAGCTCCGGTCTGTGATTTCGATTTCCGCAACTGCGTAGTACTTCATCACAAGACTCCCTGGCTGTTAACGCTGAATGCCAATATTCTGAAGAAGAAAACGCATCCGGTCCTCGACCGAAACTCGCGGGAGTTCGGCCAACTCATAGCCGCGTTCTGTGTAGGCGGCGACCATGGCTTCGTATGTACGCACCGCCTCGTCGAAGTCCTGTTTGCGCTCGCAGTCCTGGGCAAAAATTTCTTTCCATGGAGGCGCAATGAAAACGCGCCGGTTGTAGCGAAACCACGCTGCGGCCTGCTCCATATGCCGGGACACAGGCCGGCCCCTTAGGCGCAGATAGCCAATCACGTCTACCACGCCACGGTCGAAAAAAACGGGCCCAGCAGACTGCTCTGCCATGTGGTAGGAGCGCATTTCCCAGCTCAGCATCAGTTCGGCAAAAAATGCGGGATCCTGCCAGGGCAGGGCCCGTCCTCCGATGGCCATCTGGTCTTGAATGATGCTGCGTCCTGCTTCCACAGTCCGTGCGAAACCCGCCCGGTGCAGCGCCTCAATAACAGCGGTCTTACCGGAACCTGGGCCCCCGGTCAGGACGTAAAAGCGTTCAAGATCTTTCAATTCGATTCACTTCCTCCTGAAGAGTAAAGAAGCAACACCCCCGGGCGTTTCGGTAGTTCTCAGATTGTGGACTCTGTTCTGACTCGAATGTGTGAAGAACCCGTGAGGTGAGTCCAGAATGGCAGGCGGTTAGATAAGCTTGTTTACCTACCAGCGAACCAGGCCTTCGGGGTCGTCTATCAGCACCACATCGTACTTTTCTATCATTGGCATGAGGAGGTTCTCCAGCTCGCGCTTCCACAGCTCGCCTTCGTAAAACTTGGCTTTCATAGGTTCTCGCGAAGGCAGGTCGGGAAAACCACGCATGAAGAAGAAGGTGTCCGCATCTTCGATGGAAAGGAACGGCCCCAGGATTTTCATTCCGATTTCCGCGTGGGCGGGCACTGACTTGGAGCGGAAAATCTCGAGGAACTCAGCGCGCTTCCCGGGCTTGAGCTTATAGGTCCGCATTTCGATGATCATGGGTCAGTCCTGAAGGGCATTTTGCAGCATTAAGCCAGGGTTCAAGGTTAAAATTTTGGCGCGGGCTTCCCGGCCCAAGCTCAGCTGGCTGCTCAGCGCCAGAAATTGATAGCCACCACGGGCGTGATAGTGGCAGATGTATTGCGGCCGGCCACAATCACGTAGCTTCCCAGCAGGAACCCCAGGTTGTGTCTCCAGTTGTATTCGACGGCTGGAGCCAGGCCGGCGACATATCCGGACCCGGAATCCAACTCAAGAGCGACCGGAGCCGCCCCAAGAACGTTGTATCCATTCACGCGCGTGTTGGCGTTGTAGCGATAGGTGGCGTCGAGAGCCAGCACCCAACGTCGTGTCAGGCTGTATTCCGAGGACAGGTCAACAAATGTGGAACGGCCGGGGTGGGCGTGTCCTCTAAACCCCGCTTCTGTGGCGTAAACGCTGGCATCTTGCACGTGTACGGTTTGGGAGAACGCCTGCGATAGATTAAAGCGTGCGCGCAGAATGCGGCCATTCGGCAGCCAGAAGTAGGTCTGGGTGTAGAGGCCGAGGGTCGTAGTGTAGGCACCGCTACCCAAGCCATTGCTGGTGCGGGTCCCCAGCCGATCATACTTTCCCGTGGGCAAAGTTTCCTGCACTACGGCGGCGGTTGCCGGATGCCAACTGCCTTCATGAAATTGCGTGAGCCGATACTCCGCGTCCAGGGTCAGGTCGCCCGGTTCGAGGCCGGAACTGCTCGGGCTGCCACTCAGTTTGTTGTAGCCGCCGGTGGGAATGAGCCCGACCGTTACTTTGTCAGAGAGCCCGTAGAGCATGTAAGTGAGCGATCTGACTTCGTTCTCATGAGAACCGGTGCGCCGCGTGCCGGTGTTGTCGTAGCGGCCCTGCACGATCACATCGTAGAAATATGGCTCGATGAGGAAATGCCCGCGCGGCAGGGTCGCGGCTGAAGGCGCCAGAATGGGACCGGTAAACCATGCGTCCTTCAGCAACTCGCGGTTGGCGCTGCCGGCCGGCAGCGCCTGCGCGAGCGCAAATCCGCAAGTGACGGCCAGCACTGCCAGTGTTTCGCAAATTGCTCGGCCGAAAATCATCTCTCACATCTTCTAAATCGTGGTTGACGGGAGCATGCTTGCGCGCCATGTCCTGGTTCGAGCATGCGCCTGATCTGTGGTATTTTTAAAGCTCCACTTTTTATGCAACTGGCAATACCACTTTCCAGGGATGCCGGGCCACTCTTCGCCCAGATTTATAGCGGCTTGCGGGGGGCAATTCTGGCAGGAGCTTTCCGCAGCGGAGAGAAGCTGCCATCCACTCGCGATCTGGCCGAGGAACTGGGTGTTTCGCGCACAGTAGTGCTGCTCGCGTACGATCAGTTGCTGGCAGAAGGATTCGCCGTGGGCCGCCCCGGCTCAGGCACGTACGTTTCAAGCGGTATTGGCGGCAGCCGCCCAGGCAGGGCGGAAAACACAGTCAAGGTACGCGTCTCGCGCTTTGGAACGGCGGCGGCGGAAGCGTGGTCTGGTGTGGACTTCCCGGGGCGGCGGAAGCCGGCACTGCTTTATGACTTTGCCTACGGACGCAGCGACCTGGAAACCTTCCCCTTTGAGGTGTGGCGGCGCATCCTTATGCGGTGCGCGCGCCGCGCTCCCGTTGCGGAGTTCGATTATGGCCCGGCGGGCGGAAACCCCGCACTGCGCGAAGCCATATGCACACATTTGCGCCGCTCCCGGTCGGTGGCTTGCGATGCGTCACAAGTAATCGTTGTGAACGGCTCGCAGCAGGCTCTGGACCTGATTGCTAGAGTGTTGATCGAACCCGGCGACCGCGTAGCCATCGAAAATCCCAGCTACCAGGGTACGCGCGAGGTGCTGCGCGCGGCTGCCGCCCACTTGCTTCCGGTAGAGGTTGACCGGGATGGCCTGAACCCGGCGCGCCTACCGCAGAAGGCACGGCTTGCCTTTGTAACTCCCTCGCACCAGTTCCCTACGGGCGCCATTCTGCCGCTGGCCCGCCGACTGGCGCTTCTGGAATGGGCGCGCCGCAGCAACGCGGTGGTGGTGGAGGACGATTACGACGGCGAATTTCGCTATGAGGGGCAGTCGCTGGAGTCCCTGCAGGGCCTGGACCGCGAAGGGCGCGTCATCTATATCGGAACCTTTTCTCGCACCATTTTTTCTGCACTCCGCATTGGCTACCTGATTGCACCCCCGGCGCTGGTGCCGGCATTCACCGCCGCCAAGTGGCTGTGCGACCGGCACACTGCCGCCCTGGAACAGCATGCGCTTGCAGAATTTATCTCGGGTGGGACATATGAGCGCTACCTGCGCCGCGTGCGGCGCAGAAATAGCGCCCGCCGGGCGGAACTGCTTGACGCCATTTGCAAGTGGCTGGGCGATCGCGTTGATGTAACCGGGGAAGGCGCCGGAGCTCACATTGTATTGTGGCCCAGACAGCGTATTACCGAGCATGCAGCAATCAAGGCCGCCGCGGCACGCGGTGTCGGCATCTACGGAATCTCTCCCTATTTTCTCAAGCAGCCATCGCGGCCTGGGCTCCTTCTGGGTTACTCACGCCTGCGGGAAGGTGAAATTCGCGAAGGCGTTCGCCGACTGAACGAGGTATTGTGAATACAGCTACCCTGGAAACCGAACCGGAATCGAACCCGCAGATGGCGGCACGCAAACGACCTTCCCCAATAACAGGACCAGAAGTTTTCTCGCTTGCACCCTGTCAAAAAGACCCTTCAAGCGCAGAAAATAGGTCGGTTAACCGAAAATCACCGGACAGTTACGTTCCGCCTGCAGAAAAAGCCGTCACTTCTTGCCAGCTTGGCTTTGGTTTGGGGGAAAATTCCCCAGAGAGTGCGCTGGGGCCACCCTAACTCCTGTGATTAGCTGGCGCACATGAAACGGTGCTGGGCTGGTGATTTGAACGGCACGTTTTGGGCCGCGTCGTTAAAAGAGGCACATGCCCGCTTGTCGCACGTCTGAGAGGTGACATATGGCTTCACTTCCCTTTCAGGGCAAGGCTGCGGCTCTGTCGAGCGACGGCCTGGCGGAGGTCGCCGCCTGCCTGGGAGTGTATGCGCCAGAGATCTGGACCGTGCTGGCAGTTGAAACCTCCGGCTGTGGCTATTTACCGGACCGTCGTCCTCGAATCCTGTTTGAGCGGCACATTTTTCACCAACTGACCCAGGGACAATATGCCGACCGTTATATCAGCCACCCCAACCCGGGCGGATATGGGCGAAGGGGTGCCCACCAATACAACCGCCTGGGGCGCGCTATCAACAAAGATCGCGCCGCCGCGCTGCAGAGCGCGTCGTGGGGGATAGGTCAGATCATGGGCATGAACTATGCCCGCGCGGGCTTCCAGAACGTGGAAGACATGGTGGCCGCGATGTCGGAGTCCGAAGACCGGCAATTGACGGCCATGGGAGCTTTTCTCAGAAGCACAAAACTTGCGGCATCTCTGCAGGCTCACGATTGGGCCTCGTTCGCCCGCGGGTATAACGGCCCAAACTACGCCATTAACCGGTATCATATCCGGCTGAACAGCGAATACCAGAAGTTTTCCACCGGTGCTCTTCCCGACCTGAGCGTCCGCGCTGCCCAACTCTATTTGACCTATCTGGGCTTTGATCCGGGAGGGATTGATGGCGTTGCCGGCGAGCACACACTGGCCGCCTTGGCTGCGTTTCAGAATGAGAATCGCATTTCGCCAACCACAATCGTGGACGCCAGCTGTGTTGCTCAGCTCCAGGCTGCGTTATGCAAGGCAGCAGCAGTTGCGGTTTAGAGGCGGAGAAGGCAGAGTGGACTGCCAGCAGCCTAGAAATACTAATGCATTATCTTTACATCCCCAAGCCTTTATGCCATCCTTGCCGCCTCACTAATATCGCTGTAAGAGGACGCCCCTCACTGAGAAATGCCTCCGACAGCAGTTTGTAAGCCGGAGGTAGGCCATGCCCAATGTGCTCTCAATTGGGTGCGACCCTGAAAGCCTGGAGGGCCGCCACCTAATACTCCGCGAAGCAGGCGTAGTCGTTACTTCAGTCCTCGGCTACACAGAACTTAAGAACATTCGCCCGCCGGTTTACTCCGATGTGGTGCTGATTGGGGATGAGTGGCCAATCTGCGAGGTCGAGCGCCTCGTCAGTTGGGCTCACAACAACGCTCCTAGGGCAATGGTGGTTGTGTTGCAGAAAAACGGTACAGCCCAAACCTGCGAAAAATGCTATTACGCAGACGCAGATGACCCGCGAGATTGGTTACCGCCGGTGAAGATCCCACCTACGGAATTCACGGACCAAATGGAGGATTTGGAGAACTGGGCAAACACAAATAACAAAGAGGCGATGGCAGACCTAATGCAATGTTGGGCGCTCAAGTTGCCTGCGATTTTTGTTTCGGTAAGCTCTGCTGTTTTCGTTCATTTCAAACTGAACAACCTCGCGGTGGTCGCAGGAGCCGTAGCTGCTGCCTGTGTGCTGATAGACGGGCTCAATCCAAGGGGAGCCCTGCGGAATGTACATCGGCGAGCATATAACGAAATCAGTACGCTACACGCAAATATGGCGGCCAAATGGCGAACGGACTCGCTGCGTCGCGAGGAAGCAGAGCAACTCGCGGCAGAGATTATGGCGGAATCCGAAGCTGAGCGAAATCGCATCAGCGCATACCTCACTGCTGCGGAAACCGCTCTCGCTGATCGTCGGGTTGACGTCGAACCAAAACCTTAACGATTCATTGCGCGGACTCGCGGCAGGAGCCGGAGGCACCCCTCAGGCCCAAGCTGCGGGGCAGCATTAGGAGGTTCAAATCGTGTGGCCCGCCACACAGGAACCCCAGGTGGTTGGCGCGCCAATCAGGTTAGATTTGTAACCTTGAGGGGGGGTCTGCCGTCAAGGTAACCGGGTACCAACAATCTCTCCTTCCGCTTTCGGGCTCCGTACTGTGGACGGAGCCCGATGTTTCGTGTCGGGGAGCGGGGAAATAAGGCTTTGTAACGCTTTAGAAGGAGCAAAACATCCCTCGTGAGTGCCCGATTGGAGAATGTCATGAAGACGATCTCGGTGTTGTTGTTTGCAATGCTGATTTCGGGGTGCGGCGGGTACGGCAACTCTATGGCCCCCGCGCCGCAGCCTGGAGCCATGCCTGTGATTACGGAACTTGTACCAAATAGCGCGAAGGCAGGTAGTCCAGCGTTCACCTTAACGGTCAACGGGAGCGGCTTCAACTCGGACGCAATCGTTAACTGGAATGGCTCGAAGACCACTTTCGTGAGTGGAAACCAACTCACCGCTATGGTGCCGGCATCGGCAGTTGCTACCCCTGGGACTGTGGCGGTTACCGTAACCAATCCTGGCCACGCTGCCGGGGGCGCATACGGCTCAGGTGGTACGATGGCCGAAACTTCCGTCTCCATGAATTTCACGGTCAACTAGCGCAAGATGTCGGACGTATAATTCGCCCGCCATGGAGCGAACTCAACTGCTTTTGTTGGCTATTTTGGGGCTTGCTGGGATCTCCTATCCCTTGCGTGCTCCTACGGGAACTGACCGGGCACCAGACTGAGGCCATGTTTAAGCGCTATGCCGACGGACAAAATAAAAAGGGCCGCTTGCACGAGCGGCCCTAACTTTATGATTCCGTTGGTTGCGGGGGGTGGATTTGAACCACCGACCTTTGGGTTATGAGCCCAACGAGCTACCAGACTGCTCCACCCCGCGAAATAATCATAACAATCGTGTTACCCAGCGTCAAACCACGGGAAACATCCCGCACACGATGCATCTACAAAGCTCAGCCCTTCATCTTGGGCCGTACGCAGGCATCAATGGTCTTGGTCGGGTCCACGGCTTCGTCGTCCACCTGCTCGTGAGTAATCTTCCCGGACTTGTCAATCAGGAAAGTGGCGCGCCGCGCCGACTCCATGGGAACACCTTTAACGTCGAACGTGTTAGCCAAGCCATATTCACGGGTTACCTTGCCGCCCCAGTCCCCCAACAAGGGGAAGGTCACGCCGGCTTGCTGTGCGAAGGCAAAGTTGGAGAAGGGGCTGTCCATGCTGACACCCAGAACCTGGGTGTTGGCGCCTTCCAGCTTGCTCAAATTTGCCTGGAAGGCCTTCATTTCCTGGGTTCAACCACCGGTGAAGGCAAAAACGTAAAATGCCAGTACAACGTCCTTCTTGCCGCGATAGTCGCTAAGCGAAACCTTCTTCAGATCGTGTCCGTCGAAGGCCAGCAGCGTGAAATTGGGGGCAGTGTCGCCCACTTTCAATTTAAGGGGCGCTTCGGTTTTGGCCGAACTTTTTTTATCGGCCGCCCAAGCGCTTTGCGATACCAGCGGCGCCCCCAGGCTGAAGCTCAGCAAAAGCATCATCGCCGCTCTTAAAAGCTTGTTTTGCATAGCGTTCCTCTCCGCACGTGAGGGCTTAAGCCTATTCCCAAAAGGGGACGTGGTCAATCTTGTCACCAACCACTTGCCTGCCGCGACGGTTGCCAGTAAAGTCGCGGCAGCGCAACAATTAGAAGTGAATGGCCGCTCCTGGTTACGGCTTTTTTCTTCCAGACCGGGCATCTAACGGGGCTGCCCGATGTGCGGCGTGAAGCTTTGCATTTGTCCACTTGCATGAACCCGAACACGATCAACGAAGTCTTCTATACCGCGGTTGAGCGAAATTTTGACCGCGTAATGATGTACAAGCAAACCGCCAAATGGATTCCCATTTCTTCTCCTGAGCTCTACCGCGACGTGGTGGGCGTGGCCCGTTCCCTGGAGAAATGGGGCATCCACAAAGGCGACCGCGTAGCCATTCTGAGTGAGAACCGGCGGGAGTGGGCGGTCGCCGACTTTGCCACCCAAACGCTGGGTGGCGTTGTGGTGCCCATTTATGGCACTCTGACCCCGGAACAGACCGCATATATCCTGCGGGACTCTGGCGCTCGTGTCATCTTTCTTTCCACCGTGGCCCAACTGCAGAAGTTTCTCGCAGCCAAGGACCAGACCATGGTCGAGAAGGCGGTCATCATGGATGAGGCGGGCACGACTGATGTCATCCCCATGCACCGCCTGATGCAAGGCGGTCCCCCCGGGCGCGACTCCGAATTCGACGCCCGCGCCCGCAGCATAGGAGCTGCCGACCTGGCCACCATCATTTACACTTCCGGGACCACCGGCGTTCCCAAGGGTGCCATGCTCACGCATGGCAACCTGGCCGCGAACCTGGCCGCCGCTCTGCAGCAGCTTCCCATGACCGAAGGCGATATTGGCATCTCCTTTCTGCCTCTGGCGCATGTAACTGCTCGCCACGTGGATTACGCCTGGTTCTACCAGGGTGTCACCATCGCCTACTGTCCCTTCATTGACCAGCTTCCAACCGCTTTGCAGGAGGTGCGGCCCACCATATTTGTCGGGGTTCCCCGGGTGTACGAAAAGATGTATGCCCAGGTTCAACTCAAGGTGCAGAGCGGCCTAAGGCGCGCGCTTTACAACTGGGCGATGAAGGTGGGGCACGCTCACCGCAACGAAACTCTGGAGCAGAAACGCCCCACTTCGCTTTCCTGGCGGCTGGCCGACAAGCTGGTGTTTTCCAAGGTGCGCAACGGGATGGGAGGCCGGGTGCGCATCCTTTTTTCCGGTGGCGCTCCCCTGGCCCGGCAAATGGGGGAGTGGTTTGCCGATATCGGAATCCGCATTGACGAAGGCTACGGCCTCACCGAAACCTCGCCGGTTATTGCCGTCAATACTCCAGCTCACCACAAACTGGGCACGGTCGGCATTCCCTTATCCAACCTCGAGGTAAAAATCGCCGACGATGGCGAGATCCTGGTGCGCGGCCCCTCTGTGTTCCAAGGCTATTGGAACCTGGCCGAGCAGACCAGCCAGGCACTCGAGAATGGCTGGTTTCACACCGGCGACATCGGTAATCTCGACAGTGAAGGTTTCCTCAGCGTCACCGACCGTAAGAAGGACTTGCTCAAAACCTCGGGCGGCAAGTTCATTTCTCCTCAGCCCATCGAAAAAGCGCTGCAGATGAGCCCCTGGGTGGCCGAGGCCGTGGTCCTAGGCGACCGCCGCAAGTTCCCGGCCGCCATTATCGCGCCCGACTTCCGCATGCTGGAGCCATGGGCGCGCAATAACGGCGTGCGCTTTGCCTCGCGCGAAGAACTGGTGGCTGATGCCGCCGTGCGCGGGGTTTATGATGGCGTGGTTGCGGAAATCAATCAGAAGCTGGCCCGCTACGAGCAGCTGAAGAAATTCCTGCTGATCGCGGAAGAGTTTTCCGTCGCCAATGGCTTGCTCACCGCCAGCATGAAGCTGCGCCGCCGGCAGGTGGAAGAGCGTTATCGGGAGCAGATTGACGCGCTCTACGCCGAGTCCGTCCCTGAAACTCCGGTACAGACGTAAGCTTGTACTTGGCCGAGCCTTCCCCAAGTGGGTGCGCTCGTGGGCAGCTTTGCTACAATGCCCGCCATGGTGGATACATTTTTGGTACCAGAAGCAACCACGGTAACGGCTAGGGGGGACGGCCCGATGGTTGACGTCAGCGCGGCAGCTCACCGCGTTTTTCTTCTGCAATTGAACATTACCCGCATTCTGGAGCAGCAGGCGCTGGACGTGAGCATCTTTGGGTCAGCAGACGGTAATACCTGGGGGCAAAAAGCGTTGACCTCTTTTCCGCAGAAGTTCTATCGCGGCGAACACCCACTGTTGCTGGACCTAGGTCAACATCCAGAGGTGCGCTTTTTGCGGGCTCATTGGGAAGTGAACCGCTGGGGTCGCGGTCCGGAGACACCCATGTTCCAGTTCCAGCTGCGCCTACGGGAAGTTCCGCCGGAGATGCTGAACGAAGTGGCCAGCGGCAGCTACTCGCGCGCCTGACTAACGGGCTACAGAGGCAGCTGCCAGGGGCCGGATCTTCTCGAGGTCAGAGCGTACGCGCGCGGCGTCAGGACCATCGGGGAAATGGCTGACGTACTGCTCCAGTTCCGTCACGGCGGCGGCGTAAGTGCGTAATCCGATATACGCGTACCCTTTTATCAGGTGAAGCTCAGGATGAGCGCCGGCATCGGGCAAGGCCAATGCCTTGTCAGCCAGCTGCAATGCCGGTTGGAACCTTTCTAATTGCAGCAATGCCTTGCTGGATTCGAAGTATCCCTGCCAGGCGTTGGGCAGCAGCAATTCCGCCCGTTCCAGGGGACGCAAGGCATCTGCGAATTTTTGCTGGCAGTTAAGAATGGCGCCCATCACCAGGTAGGCGGTGCCGTAATTAGGGTCAGCCTGGATAGCGTGACTAGCGTCAACCTCCGCCTGGTCGTAATGTTGCTGCTGCATTTCGAGGACCGCGCGCAGGGTCAACGCCTGAGCGTACTCGGGATACGAAGCCAGCGCCTTGGAAACATAGTTTGCGGCATCGTCAAGCTTGCGCTTGTCCATTGCCTGGTGGGCCTTGGCCAGAAACGAAGCCGCTTTCTCCGGCACTCGCAGCTGCTGCACTGAAACCGTGGGCGCGTTTCCACCGCGTTCCTGGGCGGCGGAATTCGGCACGCGCATCGTGAGCCAGATTTGCCCGTCGCCGACCTGCACCCGGGAGCTGGTTTCGAGCACTCCCGATTCGGCGCGCACTTCATAATCTCCGGTGGACAGGCCAGCGACCGTGAAGCTGCCATCCTGGGAGGTATACTCCGTCACCATGCGCTGCCCCGCAGCCAGGGAACTGATCTCAACACGTGCGTTGGCCACCGGCTCATCGTCCAACGTGCGAACAGAACCCATGATCATGCCAGTGCCTGCGCGTTTCAGGTCAGGTCCATTTTGCGGAGAAGATCCTGGAAATTGAGTGCTGCCAGCCAGGCCCGGATCCTGTACGCTGCCGATTTGAGACCAACACGGCCCTAGGGCAAAGATGACAAGGAAAACCGCAAGAAAAAGTCTATCCCGCGAAAACCACATCCCAACCTCTCGTACGAAGGGGCAAATTTCGAGGGCTTCCAAACTTAGGCAGGGGACCCAAAGCTGTGGAGCTACCGCTCTGAAGGACGTCGGCGTTCGCGTCCGCTATTGACTGAGATGGTGGCTACAAGCGACAGTTGTCTCAGGCGACAGCAGAGCTGCACAAAAAATTTGTCCGAAGGCGAGCAACTCGCGGCCGAAATTCAGTTGCCAAATTTGACTACATCCACGACGGCGGTCACGGTCCGGCCTGCCAAAAACCTGACGGGCAGCCTGCGCCTGCCGGGCGACAAATCCATTTCTCATCGTTACGCTATGCTGGGCGCGCTGGCCGAGGGCATGACCGAGCTGGAGAATTTCTCCACTGGAGCCGATTGTGCCAGCACACTGACCTGCCTGCGCGCTCTGGGGTGCGTGATAGACCGCCACGAAGGCGCCGTTCTCCTGCATGGGATGGGGGCGGCGCTCTCGCCGCCGCAGCAGACACTGGACTGTGGCAACTCCGGTTCCAGCATGCGCATGCTGGCCGGCATCTTGGCCGGGCAGAATTTCGCCAGCGTGCTGGCGGGAGATGAATCGCTTTCACGTCGCCCCATGCAGCGAGTGGTGACTCCACTGCAGAGGATGGGCGCCACGATTACCGCCGGCGAGGGCTGTCGCCCCCCGCTGCGCATCCAGGGAGCACGGCTGCGTGCCATTGAACACCAGATGCCGGTGGCCAGCGCCCAGGTAAAATCCGCGCTCCTGTTTGCCGGCCTGCTGGCAGAAGGTGAAACCGTAGTCGAGGAGCCGGTGCCCACCCGCGATCATGGGGAGCTGGCGCTGCAAGCTTTCAGCGCGCAGGTGAGCCGAAGCGGAAACCGCTGCTCCATCAGGGGCGGCCAGAAACTGCAGGCTATCCGCGCCAGCATTCCTGGCGACATTTCCAGCGCTGCTTTTTTCCTCTGTGCGGCCGCCATTTTTCCCGAGTCCAACCTGGTGATAGATGAACTGCTGCTGAATCCTACGCGCGCCGCCATCCTGGATGTGCTTATCGCCATGGGGGTGCGCATCACGGTGCTGAAAATCGAGGAGCATCACGGGGAGCTCGTGGGAACGGTCCAGGCCCGGTACGGAGGGCGTCTGCGCGGCACTCGCATCGCAGGAGCACAGGCGGCGGCGCTGATTGACGAATTGCCGGTGCTGGCCGCCATTGCTCCCTACACTGAAGATGGAGTGGAAATCCACGATGCTCGGGAGCTGCGGGTGAAAGAATCGGATCGCATCGCCGCCATGGCCGAGAATCTGCGGGCGATGGGCGCGCAGGTGGAGGTTCGCGATGATGGACTGCTCATTCCAGGCTGCCAGAGGCTGCACGGTGCCGAGGTGGATTCCTTTGGCGACCACCGCATCGCCATGGCCAGCGCCGTGGCGGCCCTGGGGGCTACCAGTGAGCTTCACATCCGCAATGCCGGCGTGGTCGATATTTCCTATCGCGGATTTTTCGCTACCCTGGAAGCGCTGCTTGAAAGGTGAACTCGGCCCAGGATGGCAAACCACTCCCTTTCGTCCGCATCTCCTTAGGCACGGAGGGCCTGCTATGCGCTTCCTGTTCGGACTCGGATTGGGATACATCATCGGCCTGCTGATTGCACCCGCCAGTGGAGAAGAATTTCGCCGAGAATTAGCGGAGCGCGCCGATGAGTACGGGCGGGAGAAGGCTCGCGAAATTGGGCAGCGCGCCGGGGAGAAGGCCTACGAAGAACTCAAACAACGATTGTAGGACCTCCTTTAGGCGGCGGGATCGCGTGGCTCCTGCTTGGCGGTGAACTGCGCTTCGCGCACCTGCAGGCCGGTGCCGGAGAGCTGCAAAGTAGTTTCGGCAGCCACGGCAACAGAGGCGTCGGCGGCAGGGCGGCGGCGAGGAAAGATGTGCGCCAGGTCGGAGTGGCGAAATTGGCTCAGGTCGCGCAAGACGTTGCGGGCATAATGCAACAGATTGGCCACGCTGTTCTGGTACCAGCAGCAATGCGTCATGCGGGGCGAGAGGCCGCAATAAAAACGGAAGGCTTGCAGCGGCGGCGAGGGCATCAGGGCGGCCGCCACCATGCGGTGATTGCCTTCGATGATGGTCAGCGGCTTGTCCTCGTCAATTCCAATCAGCAGCACGCTGCCGCCGACGCTCCCCTTCGAGAGTTGGCGCTGCAGCATGCTCAATGCTGTCAAAAAAGAATCGGGCGCCGGCTGGGCCAGCCCGTTGGCGATTCGGCCGGCAAACTGCGGAAGCGAGAAGCCGCGCTGCGAGTAGCGTCGCCAGTCTGCGCGGGGAAAAACCCGCACCCGGCCCAGGGCACGGGAGCTGAGAGATACCTCCCACCAGGTCGTGTCCGGCGGCAGTTCCCGCCACAGCCCGCCCCGCTTGCGAAACAACAGCTGGCGGCGGCGCAGATTCTCGCGGTTATCCTGCAGGTTGGGGTTAAGGACGATGGAGGCGAACTCCTTCCGCACCTCGTCGAAATCAGAGTGGTAGAACTCGTTCTTCAGAAATTCCGCTATAACTTCATCGTGCGCAGCCGGGCGCGTCTTCAGAACGTCGGGGACAGGTGTAGAAAAACCAGCGGGGACCACCATAGTTTGGCGCAAACGCAGTCCCAAAGCCAGCATGACTAGGGCGCTGGTCGCAAGCAAAATAAAAAGCCTGCCTAAATGCAGGAGCAGCTCAACAGGCAGGATGTGAAGCGGTCCCATCATGACCAAGCTAACCTCCTGCTGCAAGCAGCACGCCACAGAAGACATCTAAGAACGTCCCCAACTCCCTCTGCTTTCGATTCCAGCTTTTTAGTAGCACTAGATGTGTTATGCCGATTGTGAGTACCGAGGTTCTCAGAATGAGCGGATTGTGTCTCATCGGGTCATAAAGATGAAATCGAACTAATTTGCATCGCCTTTTCGCTTGCGCGAAGGCTCGCGGGTGCATTAACTTAGAACGTCTTTCCGGACGAGGAGCCGGCCACCGATGTAGACGTTCACTCGAGCAGGAGGTTGCGCAAGTGGCATTGTCAATCAAGCATTGGTTGCTGCGGCAGCTGAACGCCAATGACTCGCTGGATGGAGTGGCGGTCACCGTGAAGCTGGCCGTAACCGAGTACGGTCCCAAGCCCGTGGCTCGAGAGTTACGCAAGTTCGCCGACAGCCTGGAGCGCACCGGGGAAGTGCCGGGATGGAAATTTCCCGCGCCCACCCCGAGGTTGAAGCGGTCGCGAAACCAGCCCGCGGACGTTGTCCAACCCTCATCGTCATAGTTGATTGCCATCCACCCTTACCGGGGGCGCCACCCGGTAGGAGGTGATTTCTCATGAAGCGGGTGTCTGCCCCGGCACCTCATCTGCACTTCTCGATACTGACCATTGAAGATTCTTGATTGCTGATTGAAACCATCCTGCACAGGCTGCACTCGTCAATCGTGATTCATTAATCACTCACGGCAGATGATCCAGATAGCATGGCCCGTTGGTGACCTGCGCAGGAGGGGTGGGCGGCGTGGCCCACGGATCGTCGACGAAATCAAAGAACTCGGTCATATCCATCTGTGCCGCATCCCTGGAAGTTAAGCTTGGCAGGTTAAAGCGCGTCTCGATGAATTTCAGCATCGCCGTGTAATCGGCTACGGTGTGGGAAACGTAGTGCTTCTTGGCGTACGGCGAAATCACAATCAAGGGAACTCGATAGCCGGTAAGGGTGAAGTCGCAAGTGTAGCCGCCGGCACCGTTACCTGGAGCGCAAATATCGAGAGAAGGGCTGGTGACTAGATCGGAAGGCGGAATGCCGTCGGGACTGACCGCCGGCTGGGGAGGGACGTGATCGTAAAACCCTCCAGCTTCATCGAACGACAGAAAGAAAGCCGAGTCCTTCCAGGAAGGACTAGCCATCAAAGCGTTCACGAGCGAGGCAACATAGGCGCTCCCGGACTCCACGTTAGGGGCTAACTGCGGCGCCACATCATCGTCGGAGGGGTGTTCGTCGAGGCTGGACTCCGACGCGGGCTCGATAAATGCCACTTGGGGCAGGGTCCCATTTTTCACATCGCTGAGGTACTGCGAAATGGGAGCCAGATTCTGCGGGTACTTCTGCAGGATCGTGTTGCCGTAGGTAAACTGATTGATGTAACTCTGCGCCCAGAGGCAGCTCGGCTTGGAGCATCCGTTGCCATCAGGATGCGCGTAGATTTTCCAAGAAATACCGGCGTCCTGCAGCGCCTCCACAATGGTTTTATCCGTAAGCTGGCCGCTTGTAGGTGTGAGCGGATACACGTGTCCATGGGAAGTGGCCGCGTACAGGTACATGCGGTTGGGCTGGGTGCGCGTCATGACCGGCGAGAACCAGCGGTCAGAAGTTCCGAAATTGGAAGCCATGAAGTAGTAGTAGGGCAATTCGCGGTCTGTGTAATAGCCCATTACCCGGATGCCCTTGCTGTCGTTATAAGGCAGCCCGGTGGAAGGGCTCCTCTCGGTGGCAGCGGTGCGAATGAAGCCATCAAGCCTGGGAGTGCTGGACGTAGGGTCTTCATGATTCCAGTCGCCATGGCTTTCGTTCCAGGAGGGGCTCGGGTTCTCCACGCAGGTGGTGGTCAGGTGAAAAGCGCTCACTGTGGTGCCGTCTGTACCTGGGTTGGAAGCGTCTGAAGGTTCGCCATCAAAGGGCTCCGGCGAATAACCGTTCGCTGACCAGTACGCCGACAGATGACCGAAATAATGATCGAAGGAACGGTTCTCCTGCAGCAGGATGATGACATGATTGATCAGGCTGACGTCACCCTTGCGGAAGCTCGCGGACACCGTCTGATTGCTGTTCAGGGTGAAGGTGCAGGTTGAGGAATTGCCGCTGCAGGCTCCACCGCTCCAACTGTCGACGGCCGATCCGCTCCCCGGTGTGGCCGTGAGCGTCACTTTCGTGCCCTGGTTAAAGCTGGCGTTGCACTTGGTAGGACAAGTAATGCCTTTCGGCTTGCTTGTAATACTGCCCGAGCCCGAAATATTTACGGTCAGGGTTGCGGTTTGCGCGGGAGGCGGGGGGTTACCACCATTGTTTCCACCGCTATTGCCACTAACCCCCTGACAATTACTGAAAAGTGTGACCAGAAGAGCCAGAAAACAGCTATACCAGAGTGTGCGCATTGTGCTCCTGAAGCGGCCAGAAACTTTGAGATGAGTGGGGGTGAACTGCTGGTTGGCCGACCCGGGCGCAAAAATCACGCAAAATCAGGCACTTGTGACTAAACCGGCACTGGCCAAGTTTGCTGCTGCACTCCGGCAACTACTCTGCTACACTCCGCGCAAAGAATGCCTAAAATCTGTTTTTTGCTTTGCCTCCTCGCCGGGGTGGTGTGCTCTGCCCAGGAGATGCCGCAGGCCTCGCCGCTCTCGAATGGGCTGCTGCGTTCCGCGCCGCGGCCAGAGCATCGTTTCTTCGATAAGACCAATGTTGCCCTCCACGGTTGGAACGTGGCAGCCGAGACTTACGACGCGATTACTACCCACCGAGCCCTCGGCGGCCAGTACATCCACGAACTCAATCCCTTTGGCGCCTTGTTCGTGAACCACGGTTGGGGCGGGCAGGCTGTGTTCAGCTACGGTTTCGGCGTAGGCGGGCCACTGCTCACCAGCTACCTGTTGCACCGCGCCGGACATCACAAGCTGGAGCGCTGGGTGGTGGCCATCAATGCCCTCGGTTCCACCACGGCGGGCAGCTGGAACCTGTCGCACTGAAGATCCTAAAATTTCTGTCTTCGGCAGAACAGGATTGCGCCCGCTCAGGCCGCCATGGATCGGTGCCGGGGCACAGCCTGGAGAAAGCGTGCCAAGTCCAGCCAAAGTACCGGCCCGCGGAATGGGTCACTGCATAGACGCTCGATGATGCGCACCAACTCCAGTTCCGATTCGCGCGGCAGACTTGCCCGCCGCAGTCCCTGGCCGGAAAACAACATCACCTTGCAATCCGGCAGCAACACCCGCAGGCGCAGGGCGTCTTCCATCTCTGAGATGCCGCTGACCGACAGATCGCTCACGATCAGAGCCGGCCGGACACGGCACGCATGCTCCAGAAGCGCGGGCCGTTCCACCAGTTCGATATTCAGCCGGTAGCGGCGCAGGGTTTTTGCCATCTCACCAGCGATGCGGCTGCCGCGAACCACCATGATTCTAGGGCCCGGCCTGTCCTGGGGCCCGAGGCAGCGGCGCACCCGCTCCTTGATTCGTCCCAACATCTGGCCTGCTGCCGCACTGTATTGCACGCTTGAGCCTCACTCTTGGCTTAAATCCTCGCCTGGTATCGCTAATTGTGCGCTGCCCGAGTCCTCTTAAACCACTCGGCTTTAGTTTGGTCTCTAATGAACCGATGTGCCGCCGCAAGCGTCAGGATGCCTGCCGGCACAGGGAAAAGACATATCGTGCCACGACCTAACCTTAGTTCCTGTCTTTCCCAACCTTTTCGGCAAGAGGCCGCCGCCCTCTATCGCTGCCCCTTATGGCATCATGGATGGTGTTGGCGCGCCAACGAAGCGATCTTCTGATTGCCCGCCGTCGCCCGGTTCATGAAGGTCCATGAGTGCCAGTTTGCAACAACCCGTCCCTATGCGCCGCGCTTATTCTTATCCGCCTGGTCCGAAGCATGGCCTGGTGTGGTTCGCGCTGCATCGCTTTCGGCCAGCCGATCCCATTACCCTGTTCCAGCAGCTGGCTCGGGAATACGGCGACGTTGTACACCATCAGCTCGGCCGCCAGCACATCCTCTTCCTGAACGATCCCGCACTCATCGCCGAAGTACTAGTCAACCAGAGCGATAATTTTGAAAAGGAGCGCACTGTGCGCCGCTCCGAGCTGCTGCTGGGCAAAGGCATGATCACGGCCGAAGGCGCGGCCCATCGGCGTCAGCGGCAGGCGGCAGCGCCCGCTTTCCATCGCCAGCGTATTCGCTCTTACGCCCAGGCCATGGTGGAAAACGCACGGCGCACGCGCGAGAACTGGCATAAAGGCGCTGTGGTGGACGTCTCTCTCGCAATGATGGAGATGGGATTAGCCATCGTCGCCGAAACCCTGTTCGGCACCACGCTGGGAGAAGAAGCGCGCCAATTGGCCGCCGCTATCAACACCATCATGGGCATGTACAACTACATGATCGTGATGCCGGCGGCAGAAACGCTGGTGCATCTGCCATTGCCCAAGGTGGGCACATTCAAGCGCTCTCGTGCCCGCCTGGATGCCACCGTTTACCGCATGATGGACGAGCATCGCCGGAGAGGCCCCAGGGACGACCTGCTTTCCATGCTGTTAGAGGCTTTTCCCGATCCCAAAGACAGGGCCTATTTGCGCGACCAGATCATCACCATTTTTCTGGCCGGCTACGAAACCATCGCCAACGCTCTGAGCTGGACCTGGTACCTGCTTTCACAAAATGCAGAAGCAGAGGAAAATTTTCACGCCGAACTCGACGCCCAACTGGCCGGGCGGCTGCCCACTGAAGACGACCTGCCGCGGCTGCGCTACACGGAGATGGTGCTGGCTGAATCCATGCGCCTTTATCCTCCAGCCTGGGCCATGGGGCGGCGTGCTCTGCGCGACTTCGCGCTCGGGCCTTACTTCCTGCCCGCGCGCACTACGGTTCTCATGAGCCAGTACGTGCTGCACCGCGACCCGCGCTACTTTCACGATCCACTGCGCTTTAACCCAGAGCGCTTCACCCCACAGGCCAAGGCGGCGCGGCCGAGGCTGGCTTATTTCCCTTTCGGCGCCGGGCCGCGACAGTGCATTGGCGAGTCCTTTGCCTGGATGGAGGGCGTGCTGGCGCTGGCCACCATCGGGCAGAGATGGAAGCTGCGTCTTATGCCCGGCCACAGACTCGAACCACAGCCGCTCATTACTTTGCGCCCCAAGTATGGAGTCCGCATGATTATAGAAAATCGGAAACAAACCGACTATTGAACATCGGTAGAGACATTACTTCTTACATCTCATTTCCGGAATACCATATGCGCGGAGCGCTTAATTCGGGGGCAAGGCGTCCAGAAATTGCCGCAGCAGAGGCAGCGTAACGTCGCTTTGCTCGAATGCCGCGTAGTGCCCGCCGCGCGGAATCACCCGCAACTGGCTGCCCCTGATATTTTGGCGCATCAACTCAGCATCGACAACGGGCGTGAGCGTGTCCTCGCTGCCCACCAGCAGCAGCGTGGGTACATTGATGGTTTTTAGAGTCTCCATCGAATTCGGTCGTTCGGCCATGCCGCGCTGCACCTGGGCGATGTCTTCAGGCGACATCTTCATCATCATGCGCTTGGCGGCCTGCGCCAAGTCAGGCCGGCTCTGGTGCGTGCTTGCGCCCAGCAACTTGGGGAGCATGCTGTCAATGAAAGGCTCGGGACCGCGCTGCAGCACATCTTCGGCGGCTTTCAGTCGATTGGCGCGGCCTTCTTCGGTATCCGCTTGCGGGCGGGTATCGCTGAGCACCAGCGCCCGTACCCGCTGGCGGTGGCGTCGCCAAAATTCAAACAGGATATAACCGCCGATTGAGACTCCTGCGAAGACTGCCCGCCCGATGCCGGCCTCATCACACACACGCACCAAGTCGGCCGCGTGCTTATCCATAGTCGCGGGACCGTCGCCGACGTCCGAGTCGCCGTGGCCGCGCAGGTCGGGCAGAAGCACGCGATAGCGCGTGGCCAGGAGCTCGGCTACAGGCGTCCAGAATTCGTGATGCGCCGGGAAGGGATGCAGCAACACAATCGGCGCGCCTTTACCCACAACCTCATAGGCGATTTCAGCGTCGCCGCTTTTGATGCGCTCCATGGCCGGATATTTAAACACAGAGTGGTTAGAGTGCAGCCGGCCTGACCCGCGCAGCAGCCACGACGGAGAAACCGAATTAGTAGTTGGTCATGCCGCCTCCAACTATTAACTGCAAGCTACCAGCTACCTGCCAAGGCTACTTCGCCGCCGTGGTCGCGGCTTCGCCCTCTCGCGCGCGCGGACGACGTTGTACGATCAACTGGATGATCGCCAGCAGCGTGATCAGGCTGATGGTGATCAGCGAGCCCACGCAATACTGGCACCACGTCTGCAGGACACTGGCTTCAAGGTGTGTAAGGTAGAGAGAAAATCCCAAAGCGCCGATGGAAGCCACGGCCATTAGCCGCCAATACTTCAGGCCCTCCACGACGAACAGGAAGGTGTAGCCGATTATGCCGATCAGGGCTACGGGTACGCCAAATATAACCGAATACGGCCCTCGGTTGACGGCGCCGCAATCCCAAACGTCATTGATGCTGCAGGGAGTCACACCGGTGCTGTAGTGGATTTGCAGAGCGCGCACCGCCAGGTACACACCCACCACAGTCAGGGCCATGATAATGCGTCGCATGCGCCGGCCTTAGCTGCTGGTCACATGCTGGCCCGCCGCAGGAGCGGCCAGCAACTGCGGTTCGTCGGGCATGACGATCCATGCGATGACGTAGGCCACGGCGGCCATGCCGCCGGTGAGGAATGCGGCAATGAGCCAGATAACGCGGACCAGAGTGACGTCAATATCGAAAAATTCGGAGAAGCCCTGGCACACGCCGGCGATTTTGCGGCCGATGCGCGGGCGGACCAACCGCTTGCGCGCCACCACTCCACCAACGCGCTTGCCGCAGTAGGCGCACAGATTGGCGTCGTCCTGGATTACCTTGCCACAGTAGTTGCAGTACATAACAGTCCCCCTGCCTGAGATACGTTCGGCAAGTACAGAAGTTCCCTGTTTATTCTAACCTTCCACGCGTTAACGAAGCTCTTTTGTCGGGCACAAGGCCATCAAGAAATTGGATTTTTAAGAAACTCGGCGATCTCGGCGGTGAAAGGTATCGTTTTCCGCCTCAGTCGGAGTGATACGCCTCTTTGATGTGCTTGCGGGCTGAGTCCGCTGGCTGGCTGCCCGAATCCTCCGCGATCACGGTCTCATATTTTTTCAGCGCCATGTCGCGCTTTTTCATCAGATCATACATCTCGCCCGCGGCCAGATTGGCGCGCTGCTGCACTTCCGGGTCGGGCTCATGAACCGTGTCCACCAGGTTGTAGGCATCGGCGGCATTCTGGTAATCCTTCTGTGACCGCAGCAACTCGCCCAGGCTGTAGGCTGCCAGTTCGTAGTGGCCGTTATAGCGGCCTTCCCTGCCCTGCTGGAAAATCTTGCGGTAGCCCGCTGCCGCCTCGTCATTCTTCCTCTGAGCGCGCAGGATATTTGGTTCCTCGAGGGCAAACAGGACATTCCGGGGATAGCTTCGCGTCAAAGACCGTATCGCATCCAGCGCCTCTAGATAACGGCCTTCGCGCCGAAGGAATAGCGCCAGCACCACCTTGGCATCGCTGCTGGCCTGGCAGGAAGCGCAGTTGGCCACGTCTTCCAGGTACTGAATTCCCTTCTTTTTGTTGCCGCCGATCCCCATCACTGAAACTGCAATCTTCACTCCCCAAGGCAGGCTGCCGACCACGTAGTTGTGAATGCCCACCACCATCTTGGCATCGGTGTAGTTGGGGTCCAGTTCCAGCACGCGCTGGTGGTCCCGGCGCGCACCCAGGGCGCTGCGCAAGGCAGCGAACCACGAGCGCTCCACTAGCGCCGTATAGGTAGCGCGCAGACCCCGGGTGACCCCCCGGGCGTAGAGGGTGTTCACGTCCTTCCCATCGTGTTCCAGGCGGTCGTCTTCCAACTTAAGCGTCTTATTGATGAGCTGCTTGATCTGTTCCTGTTCCTGGGGGTCGGGCTTGCGGTGTGGCTGGCTGATGAAGCTGTTATTGGAATAGTAAGCAGTGTCCAGCACGCCCATGCGGTAGAGCTCGTGGAACAGGCGCGCTGTAAGCAGATGATTAAGGGCAAAGGCATCGCCGGGATGAGATTTGAGGTCGCTTTCAAAATCCCGAATAGCACGCTCGTAATCCAAATTGTAAAAGCGGTCAAAACCGGTCTTAGCCAGGTTGTCCTCGGCCGGAGGACCGGCGAGGGGGGCAGCCGTTTTGCCCTGTCTGGGGGCCAGGGCTACGCTCAGCTGGCCACTGAGCAGACACAATGCTCCTATGCCCAGGGCCCTGATTAGGGTGCGATTCAGGCGTGTCACGGGAAGTCTTGTGTCAGTTTACCTGAAGTCGACGCGGGTAAGTGTTGGCGACACCGCACTCCGGTATCAAGTTCCCGGTTTCCGGCCATTCTTTCCGGGCGGCGGGTAATTCTTGCCCCCAGGGCTGGACAGGTCCGGGGAAGGCCGGTGTAAGCCGAACAAACAAAGCCACTTGTGCGGCACCGATTTGGTCATTATCGTGCGGACAAACGGGTAAGTGTGGGAGTCTACCGTATGGCAGGAGTGGTTCATAGCCCGGGGCAGGAGTTCTGGCAGCCGCCCGTCGCCCAAGCACAGGAACAGCCGGGGCGCATGGTGGAAGTCTGTAACCGCTGTGGCAACGAATTTGTGGTGGGGGCCCGCTATTGCCACGTGTGTGGGGAGACGCGCGGGGCGCTGGCCCGCAGTTCGGGGGGCGCCGGCCGGTACCTGCGGCCATTCGGCAATTTCTTCGGTTCCCTGAAGCAAAGCATCGGTTTGCCGACCGTGTCGCTGGTTGCCTTTGTGGTTGGCATGGGGTGTATCTTTGCGGCTGTTTTCATCGGAGTCTTTTACACGGCGGCCACGGTGTTGGACTGGCAGGCGGTGCAGGTATGGCGTCTAGAGTGGCTGATGGGGGCGGTGGTGGCGTTCATCGGCGGCATCCTGCTTAAGAAACCGCAGCGATCGTAAAGTTTTTAGCAGCCTTCGAGAGGCGGCGCGGAATGCGCCGCCTTTTTCCTTTCTCGTGGTTTTCTCGGTGGCTCTGTGACGAAATTCGCTATTGCGACGTAGCCTTCATGAACTGAACGTTGTCGGCGGTGTACCCGGCGCCATCGAAATGGGCCTTCACCAGTACCTGCTTACTCTCGCCCAGCATCTGCGGGTCTACAGCCGCGGGGGTGAACTTGATGTCATAAGTCTTCTTATCGCTCTGGTTCGATACCGCCAAGATGCGGGTAGACAAGTTCAAATAAGTAATCCTGCCGTAAAAGGTAAAGACCGAGCCGGGAGCCGCTATTACAGAAATCTGCTGGGCCACATCGCGGTTGCCGCGATCAGGCACAAACTTCACCGTGACCAGCGAGCCTGGCTGCAGTTGCCCCACTGAATTCAAGCCGGCGCCGCTAACCGTCGTGTTGGAAGTCACACGAAAGGTAACCGGCCGCGCCGAAAGCTCGTCCTGCACCGTGATCCTGCCGGTGGACGCGTCGTTGCGCGTGACTTGGCCACGCGCATCGGCCGCCTGCATGCCCGTAACCACGCGAATGTTTCTGGCGAATACCCTGCTGCCGTCGAGCATCGTGTCGACATAAACGCGGTCGCCTTTATGAATCACCAGCTGGGTACTGGGAACGCCATCACGGTAAATGTGCGTGCGCTCGTCAAAAAAAATCTTCATCGCCTGTCCGCCGAAAGGCTGAACCGTAAGCCGGTTCCGGATCTGGTCAATGCTGTGCACGGTGCCGCCTACGAGGGTGGTTTTCCCTTGGGGCAGCGGCGGCAAATCAAGCAACGGGTCGTAATTGCCGCCTTCGGGCTGGGCCGTTGCCGCACCCTGATTGGTCGCCTTGTTCTGCCCGCTGACCGGACCTGCGGCTATTCCGAGCATCATCAGCAATATGAGCCAACCAAAGCGCATAAGAAAACACCTCAACCTGAGCACCTGGACAGGTTGGATGCGACCTGAGGCGGGCAGGTGGGCAGCTAACCCCAAATCAGCCGGAGCTTGGCAACACTCTGGCCCGAAAGCCTATCTCAGAAAGGTGAGCGGCTGCCCTGTCCCTTGCCGCCCCAACGACGCGGAGGCCTGATGTTGCATAAACCCGCCTGCTGGCTACTTCTGTGCGTGACCGCCGGCTTCCTGCTGGCGGGCGAGGCAGCGGGCCAACTGCGCATCACCTTGCCCAAACGCAGCAAGGCCACGCCGGTGCAGAAGCTCAACCGCGAAGGCGTGAAGGCCGTCGAACACCATGATTACGAGAAGGCCAAAAAGCTCTTCTACGACGCATACCTCATAGATCCCAACGATCCTTTTACTCTCAATAACCTGGGTTATATCTCGGAACTGCAGGGCGAGGTGGACCGGGCGGAGCGCTTTTATGCGCTGGCGGCGGAAAACCGCTCCGACGCGGCGGTGGACATGAGCAACGTTGATGCCGTGGAAGGCAAGCCGGTGTCCAAAGTGGCGGGCGATGCCGACGACCGCCAAATGCAGGTCAACCGCTTCAACGTGCAAGCTATTGAGCTGCTGCTGAAAGACCGCGCCCCGGAAGCCGACCTGGTGCTGCAGAAAGCTTTGGCGCTCGACGGCAACAATCCCTTCACCCTGAATAATCTTGGGTTCGCGCGCGAGAAGGAAGGGGAATACGACCAGGCCCTGGGCTTCTACACGCGGGCGGCGCAACAGCGCTCTCATCAGCCCATAGTGGTGACGTTGAACCGCGACTGGCGGGGCAAGCCCATCAGCGAGATCGCCGGCCGCAACTCCAAGGCGTTGCGCAAATTGATGGCCAAAGAAGAAACTACGCCGGTGCGGGTGGCACGCCTGAACCTGCGAGGCGTCTCCGCGTTGAACCGTAACGATCCCCAGACCGCGCGCGACGACTTCCAGAAGGCGTATAAGCTCGATTCCAATAACGCGTTCACGCTCAACAATCTGGGCTACATGGCGGAGCTGGACGGCGACCGCGAGACCGCAGACTTTTACTACGCTAAGGCGCAGGAAGCAGAGCGTGCCAAGCGCCGGGTGGACGTAGCCACGCGGGCGGAGGCGCGGGGCCAGCTCCTGGAGCGAGTTGCCAATGGCAGCGATCAGGCGGTGCAGCAGCGAATCGAGGCGGCGTTGGTGGCCAAGCGGCGGGAGGGTGGACCCGTGCGCCTGATGCATCGCGACAACACTCCGGTAATTGAACCCGACAGGCCGGTGGCACCGCCGCCTTCCCCCGTCCGGCCGACTCAGGCTCCACCGCTACCGCAAGATCAATTGCTGATGCCCTTGCCTGCCAACCAGCAGCCTCCAGACGCGTATCACGGGCCCACTCCCAACGTGGGCCCCAATCCACCCCCGCAGCAGCCGCCACAAAATACGCAGCCTCAGGGCGGGCTCATGATGCCGCTGCCGGATAACCAGCAGCCGCCCAACGCTGACAAGGGCGCGACCCCAGCGGTGAAGAACCCGCAGCCCCAACCGCAGCCCCAACCACAAGCTCCGCAGCAGCAGCCCCAAGGCGGCTTGATGCCCCTCCCCGACAGTCAGCAACCAGCCAACGCGGATAAAGGGCCTACGCCCCCGGTGCAGAACAATTCGCACCCCCAACAGCAGCGTGCGCCGCAAAAACCGCAAGCACAGCCACAGAACTCCCAGCCACAGGGGGGTTTGATGATGCCGCTGCCAGACAATCAGCAGCCGCCGAATGCAGATAAAGGATCCACGCCAGCCGCGCAGAACACTCCGCAGCCGCAACCACAAAATCCGCCACTGCAATAGGTGCGTCGGCCTTGCGGCTCCCGTTTTTGATTGTCAGTCTGTTGCCACCTGGAATTGGAACTTTTCCGGCCAAATGGGATAGCGGCAAACAAGTGTGCCGGGTTGCGCGTTATGTTTGACAACTTCCCTATCGCACAGGCAAACTAGCGCCCTGCCTGTTACTCACCCGCAAGAGGGCAAGGATGGCAAACTTTCCCAGGCAGCAACGCCATTCTTCAGGCGGTGGATCGGACCGGTTGGCAACCACGAATATGGTCGGAAAACGGGTTACTTTGACCCTTGACTCCACGCTGGACAGCGTCAACAGCGCGGAAGAATCCGCCACCCGCTTTGCTGCCAGCGCTGGTTTCGACGAAGACGAAATTGCCAGGATTTCCATGGCAGTGCGCGAGGCCACCATCAACGCCGTGCTCCATGGCAACGCCTATGATCCGGCCAAGAAGGTAGGCTTCCAGCTGGAACGAACACGTGATTCCATGGTCATAACTATCACCGACCAGGGACAAGGCCTAGACCCTAACAAGATTCCCGACCCGCTGGCCCCCGAAAATCTTCTGAAACAGTCAGGGCGGGGGATTTTCCTCATACGCGCCTTTATGGATGAAGTGCAGATTCGCCAGCTTCACCCCGGCACCGAACTTAAACTCATTAAGCACGTCCCCGGCGCAGCCGGTGACAACAAGGAGGCTTCCCAGTGAGCATGAAGGCCAACACCCGGCAGGTAAATGGGGTGATGATTGTGGACCTCAGCGGGCGTATCACGCTGGGCGAAGGCAGCGTCATCCTGCGCGACACAGTGCGCGATCTGGTGGGCAAAGGAAACAAGAAGATTCTGCTGAACCTCGGCGAAGTCAATTACATTGACAGCTCGGGGATCGGCGAGCTGGTCAGCGCCTTCACCACCGTCCGCAATCAGGGCGGCGAACTGAAACTGCTGAATCTGACCAAGAAGGTCCACGACCTGCTGCAGATCACCAAGCTGTATACCGTCTTCGATGTAAAGGATGACGAGACGGCAGCCATCAAGTCGTACAAATAGCTCCACCCTCATCGGTTCCAAAACAGAACTCGGGCGGCGGCGAGCAGGCCTCCGCCGCCGTCTGCCCGTTCCCTCACGCCGTAGAATTGATGGCAGGAGGTCGTGTGACGATCTCCCCCCACATCGGTTGTGTCCTGCTGCTTGCCGCTTGGGCCGGCGCGGAATGCATTCCCATTCAGCGCGCCGCTCAGCACATCGGGGATTCAGCGTGTGTTGCGGGTCGTGTGTTCGCTGTGAGCGAAGGGCCGAGCGGCACTACGTTTCTGAATTTCTGCGCCGACTACCGTACCTGTCCTTTTACCGTGGTGGTCTTTCCCCGCGATTTGCGCCACGTGGGCGACGTGCGCCAGCTCGCGGGCAAGGAAATTCAGATTCACGGCGAAATCAAGGCCTATGACGGGCGCCCTGAGATCGTCCTGAGGGAAGCCCGCCAGCTGCGCGGCGCGCTGCGCAAGCTGCCACCTCTGCCCAAGGAATATGACGTGGAACGCCGCAGCCGCTATCGTGCCGGCAAGTGGCAGCACCCCTCTTCGCCTCGTCATCCGGCAAAACATCCCAAGGGCTCCGCTGGCGGCATTCCCGTGGAAGAACCAGCGGATCCGGGCATGGTGCCGCAGTAAAAGTTCCAAGGTTTCAGAGTTTCGAAGGTTTCGGGCATTTCGGCGACGGCTTGGCGAACCTTGAAACCTTGAAACTTTGAAACATTCCGTCTAAGGTTTGCGTTCCCTCAAACCGGCAGCTTCTTGCCCCGTGTCTACCACTACTGGGGGCGCGTACTTCATTCCCACGAACAACGCCAGTGATGAGAGTCCAATGGCCACCACGGCGCTGGTGAATCCGCTCTGCAGCGAGCTGCGATCGGAGAGATAACCGATCAGCGTGGGCGAGAGCGCGTCGCCGAGCAGGTGAATGGTGAAAAGGTTCACCGCCACCGCGGTGGCACGGATGTGGGCGCCCACGGAATTCACTACGGCTGCGTTCAAGGGGCCAGTGTTCAGCAGCAGCAGGAATTCAGCCGCGAAAATTGCCGGGAACATCACCCGACCAGTGAAGAACAGCGCCAGGATCATGGCCGGAATTCCCAGCGCCATGCTTGCGGCGGAAAGCAGATAATAGGCGCTGGCCGTGCGCCGCAACAGGCGGTCGCCCAGCCAGCCGCCGAACAGAGTGGCGACCGTACCATTGAAAGCGGTAATAAGCCCGAATAACTGGTTGGCCTTCGGCAACGGATAATGGCGCACGCGCGAGAGGAACGTCGGCATCCACACGGAGAGGCCGCCAAGGGCAAAAGTCATCATGGCCATGCCCAGGGTGGCGGTCCAGAAGGCGGGATTGCGTACCAGCCCCCGCAGCGTGCCGCGCTGGGCCGTTTCCGCCATGTGATCGCAGCTTCCACGCTGCGGTTCGGGAATCAGCAGTAGCAGGAGTGCGATCGCCAGGCCGGGCGCTCCTGCCACGTAGAAGGGCGCGCGCCAGCCGTAACGCGGCCCCAGTTGCCCGCCCACGATGTAGCCCAGCGCGGTGCCCACGGGGATGGCGATATAGAAAAGCGAAAAAATGCGGCCGCGCTTCTCTTCCCCGAACATGTCGGCAAGGAAAGACGGAGCGATGGTCACAAAAGTGGCCTCGCCGATGCCTACAATGGCGTGGCGCAAGAGCAGCGCGTCGAAGCTATAGGTCACCGCCGTCAGCATGGTGGCCAAACTCCACACCACCGCCCCGGCAATGATGATGACGCGCCGCTGATAGCGATCAGCCAACAGGCCCACGATGGGCGCCGCCACCATATAACAGAGAAAGAACGCGGTAGTCAGAAAGCCGAACTGGGCGTCGCTGCGGTGGAATTCCGCCTGCACCAGCGGCTGCACCGCAAACAGCACGGAGCGGTCAATGTAGTTGAGGAAGTTAAGCGCGGTCAGCAGCAGCAATGCCAGCCGCGCATAGGAGCGGGGGTGCATGGAGAGCTAATTGTAGATTGGAGAATGGCGATTGAGGATTTGGGAACTAGCTACCTGGCGGCGGAGCGTACTTTCCGTTACTAGCTTGTAGCGGCCAGCTAGGAGCTTGGAGCGAATACACACACTGATGCTTAATCTCCAGCTCCGACCTTCGCGGGTATGTCCGTGCGCTTCCACAGGCCTTGCGCCCAGAGCCAGGCGGCGGCAGGCAGCATGACGGTTGCGCCCACGCCCACCGCGAGCTCGCGCGCCGAAATGCCGGCATCGAGAATGCGTCCGGCAAAAAAGGTGCTGATGGCCATCATCAGCGTAAGCACGCTGAGGTCGGCGGAAAATACACGCCCGCGAAAGCGGTCATCGGTGTTCATCTGGAGCAGCGTGGTGGAGGATACCCAGATGTTGGACGCGCCCATGTGGGCAAACATGACTGCAGCGCAGGCCAACACCAGGCCGGGCGCCATGCCCAACAGCATGTAGCCAACACCGCCAATGGTCAGCCCGGTCATGATCAGAGTACGAAGGCGCGCTTGATTCTGCCCCGCCCAGCTTCCGGCCAGCAGCGGTCCGATCAGCGAGCCAAAGCCGCGCGAGGCCATGAGCAGACTCATGCTCAGCATGCCGCCGCGCGGGCCCGAGGGTCCGCGCAATGGGAACACACGTTCGCCCATCACTGGAAATATCACCCAGCTGGCACCCATAATGCCGATGCCGGTCTTCACCATCATGATGGCGGCCAAGCGGATGTCGCTGCGCACATAGCGAATGCCATCAGCCACCGGCTTGAAGTCCACCAGCTCGCGCAGACGCAGCGGGCCGTGCAGCTCGGTGTGCGCCTCATGGAAATCCATGCGGCTGATGATCAGCGCCGAAAGCAGAAACGATCCGGCGTTGATGACAAACACTGCCGGCCGCCCCAGAAACGCCGCTGCCAGACCGCCCAGCAGCGCGCCAATGGCGAAGTTCGCCGACCAGGTAGTGGATTGCAGTGTGTTGGCGGTGATGAGGTCTTCCTTGGGTGCGATGTTGGGCAGCGCCGCTGTGCGCGCCGGTTCGAAGAAGCCCCACATGATGGTTTCCAGAAACAGCAGCGGATAAACTAGCCAGACGATGGAGCGGGAGCGCACCAGCAGCATCGCGCCCACGATCAGCACGCGCGAAAGGTCGGCCGCTATCATCACCTTCTTGCGGCTGATGCGGTCGTTGATGACCCCGGCCATGGGGCCAATGAAGGTTTGGGGAAGAAGCTGGCAGACGAGGGCGATGCCTACCGACGAGGCTTTGCCGGTGAACTCCAGCAGCAGACTGTAAATGGCGACAGCATAGAACCAGTCGCCGATTTCGCTGACGATCTGAGCACACCACAGGCGGCGGAAGTTGCGGTTGCCGCGGGCCAGCCGCCAATAATCCGACAATGCGCCGGAAAGGGATGCCATGGTGTGCGTAGAGCGTTCAAAATAGTCGTTAGCCGTTAATCGTTAGCTTTCGGCTCTGCCTTAGGCTTTCGGTCAAACAAGCCGACGACCGAAGGCCGATGACCGACAGCAGGTTCTTACAGCTTCTCGAAGAACTCGCAGGCCGAGCAGGAGATGAAGATGCCACCGGGCACGCCGCGCTCGCGGTCCTTCACCCGCTTGACGATGCGAGTGGGCTTGCCACACTTGGGGCAATCCGTGCTCTTGGTGGTGTCCATCTTCTTGCGGTCCGCGGTTTTTGCGATTTTTGCCATGTTGCTCCTTGACCAGTACTGTCCCGCGGCGCGGGTTTAACAGACTGTATGGGATGAATGGATGGATGCGTGGCTAGCGTCCAGTACTGATTTTACCTGATTTGGAGCGACTCCGCTCTTTTGTGAACCCAGGCGCCCTCACTGTGAGGGCGAGCCTAGCTCGCCTGGCCTTGGCTGGGCCCCGCCGCGCATTGACGCCGCTGAAACCGCTCTGCTAACTTCAAAAGTCTTCCGCGAAGCGCGTTTCCACCTGTCCCCTGCGCCTGAGTTGCCGGATCCGCGGAGACCTGCACAAGAAGCTTAGAACGAGGACTGCCATGGCCATCAAATTCCGGGGAGTCGACTTCATCGAGTTCGATTCCCTGCTTTCCGACGAGGAACGGCTGGTGCGCGACACCGCCCGCAAGTTCATTGAAGACAATCTGATCCCCATAATCGAGCAGTGCAACCGCGAAGGCCGCTTCCCGCGGGAACTGGTGAAGCCCATGGCGGAGCTGGGCTTCTTCGGAGCCAGCCTGAAGGGTTATGGCTGCGCCGGCATGTCGAACGTGGAATATGGGCTGGTCATGCAGGAGATGGAGCGCGGCGATAGCGGCGTGCGTTCCTTCGTCAGCGTGCAGTCGGCGCTGTGCATGTACCCAATCTATGCATTCGGCAGCGAAGAGCAGAAACAGAAGTGGCTCCCCGCGATGCAGAAAGGCGAAAAGTTGGGCTGCTTCGGCCTGACCGAACCAGATTTTGGCTCCAACCCTGGAGGTATGCGCACGCGTGCTCAAAAAGTCGGCAAGGAGTACGTGCTCAACGGCGAGAAGATGTGGATTACCTCCGGCTCCATCGCCGATGTGGCTCTCATCTGGGCCAAGAATGAGGAAGAAAAGGACAATATTCGCGGCTTCCTGGTGGAGACCGACCGGCCCGGCTTCCGCTCCGCCGACGTGCACGGCAAGTGGTCGCTCCGCGCCTCGGTGACCTCCAGCCTTTCGCTGCAGGATGTGCGCATCCCCGAATGCAACCTGCTGCCCAAGAGTGGCGGTCTGAAGTCACCCTTAATGTGCCTGAACCAGGCGCGCTACGGAATCGCCTGGGGCGCGGTGGGAGCTGCCATGGCCTGCTACGACTGCTCCCTACAGTACGCTCAGTTCCGCAAGCAGTTCCACGACCAGCCCATCGCCTCGCACCAACTGGTGCAGGAGAAGCTGGTGTGGATGATCAATGAGATCACCAAGGGACAGTTGTTGGTGCTGCAGGTGGGCCGCTTGAAGGACCAGGAGCGCGCCGGGCACCAGCACATTTCCATGGCCAAGCGCAACAATGTGTGGATGGCACTGGAGTGTGCCCGCATGGCCCGCGACATCCTGGGCGCCAACGGCATCGCCGACGAGTACCCCATCTTCCGCCACATGGCGAACCTGGAGTCGGTGAAAACCTACGAGGGCACGCACGACATCCATACCTTGATCATCGGCTCGGCAATTACGGGGCAGGACGCGTTCTGAATAGCGCCGGCTTCGCACGCACAACAGCCACCGCGAGGGCGGCGCTACGAATACAATTCTTCTAGCATCGCGTAGGCACGCCTCAAGTGCGGAATTACAATGCTGCCGCCCACCACGAGGGCCACATTGAGCGCCTCTTCCTGCTCCGCGCGAGTCGCTTCCAGGCGGTAGGACTGAATGATGTGGTAATTGATGCAATCGTCGCAGCGCAGCCCCGCCGAGACCACCAGCCCCATCAGTTCCTTGTACTTGGCCGGAATGGCGCCTTCCAGGTAGGTGTTGTGGTCAACGTTGTAGAAGCGCTTCACCAGGTAGTTGTCGGCCTTCTCCACTTTGGCATTTAGCTTCTTGCGCGTTTCAATGAATTGTCTCGCCAGGGGGCTTTTAAAGGCGACTTGGTCTTCAGTGAACTTGTAGGTGGGTTCGCGGCGCTCGCTCATAACCGAAAAGATTATCAAAATTGCCCCAAGCCGAACCCGGCTTGGCGGCTGGTCCCCGAGCGCCTGTCCAGTCAATTTCCCCCGGCTTGACCAAAGCCAATGTAAAGGGCATGATGCGCGATTGCCTCGTGCCGCATCGGCCATCCCCCGCTGTGGTACAGGCAAGTTCCTCAGGGCCCTGGACCTGACGGGAGGACTCATATATGGCTACCGAGGTTAGGACAGAGGCAAAGGCTCTGGCCAAGAGCTTTGGCCAGAACATCGAAAGCGACCTGGCGCTGGAGTTTTTGCGGGTGGTGGAGAACGCCGCCATCGCCTCCGCCCACACCATGGGCCAGGGGGAACGCAAGCTCGCCGACGAAAAGGCCACCACCGCTATGCGCAAGACCATGGACACGGTGCCCATGCGCGGCACCATCGTCATCGGCGAAGGCGAGCGCGACGAAGCCCCCATGCTTTACATCGGCGAGCAGGTAGGAGCTTCCTTCCCCGACGGCACCCAGGTTCCCGAGATTGACATTGCCGTGGACCCGCTGGAAGGCACCAATCTGTGCGCCACTGGCGCCCCCGGCGCTATTACTGTGCTGGCCGCGTCAGAAAAGGGCGGCCTGCTGAACGCGCCCGACTGCTACATGGAAAAAATCGTGGTCGGGCCTTCTTGCCATGGAGCCGTGGACCTGGATGCGCCTGTGCGCGACAACCTGAAGAACATTGCTCGCCGGCTGGGCCGCGACGTGGACGATCTGGTGGTGGTGGTTTTGGACCGGCCGCGGCACGAAAAGCTCATCACCGAAATTCGCAAGGCAGGGGCGCGCATCCGCCTGATTGGCGATGGTGACCTTTCCGCCGGCATCGCCGCCGCCGTCATCGGCACCGGCGTGCATGTAGTAATGGGCTCAGGAGGCGCGCCCGAAGGTGTGCTCACTGCCGCTGCCATGCGCTGCCTGAACGGCTACATGCTGGGACGCCTGGTGGTGGACAAGCCGGAACTGGAAGAGCGCATTCACCGCATGGGTATCAAAGACAAGGATCGGGTTTACAAGGCGGAGGACCTGGCGCCCGGCAGGCAGATTATCTTCGCCGCCACCGGCGTGACCGATGGCGCGCTCATGCGCGGTGTACGCTTCTTCGGCGAGGGCACGCGCACCTCCTCGGTCATCATGACCAAGGGCACCGGCAAGGTGCGCTTTGTTGACAGCATTCACCTGGAGAACCGGCCCGATATTCGCATACGCTTTTCGTGAAACAAGTAGTCAGGAGTCGGTAGTCAGGAATCAGTGGAAGGCGTTCGCTCCAGCTACGATTTGTGCGGCTCAGGAAGGTATACGCCCCACTGGCTAAGTGGTAATCATTCACTGCTAATTACTAAGGGCTAATTGCTAATTTCTACTCGCGTCCGCGCCGAGTACCGCCCCTGACTCCTTGACTGCCGGCTTTAATATGCCGTCCCTTTCGGCATCGGCGGCCACTCCCGCGAGTAGCCCTCAAACAACGCCACCGTCTGCTCCTGGCGGCGCGTGCCGTCGTGTATGGCAAACATGTGCGGCTTGCCGGCCTCGTAGCCCGTCCACAGGGAAACCCCGGCGTAGGCGCCGTCCTTGCGCAGGATGTAGTAGGTCATGTCAATGTAGCGCAGTCGGGTCGTGTCGTTTTTGTAGTTGTGGGAAATGCGGCGCAATGTGTCCATGCCCGCTTCCTGGGGCGTCATGCCATGGCGCATGTTTTCGATGATGGTCTTGGCGCCCGCCACCTTGATGTTCTCTTCCCCGCTGCCGGTGGCGCCGGCTGAGCCTACTTCCTGGTCGGTGTAGCAACCGGCGCCGATGATGGGCGAATCGCCCACCCGCCCCGGCACCTTCCACGCCAGGCCGCTGGTAGTGGTAGTCCCGGCCATTTCGCCTTTGGCGCTGAGCGCGGAGCAATGGATGGTGCCGGTCGGGGGGTAGAAGATGTTGCGTATCGCCTTCTGGCGCAACTCGGGAGCGATGCCCAGGCGCGCGGATAGTTGTTCCAGCTTCTGCAAGCGCCGCGGCCAAAGGTCGGCCTTGGGAGCCGGCGCTTTCTCCGCCGGCACATGCCAGCGCGGGTCGTCGGGCCCAGGCCCCCACCAGTCCTGATCAGAATGCGCTTCCTTCCACAGCAGCCACATCTTGCGGGAGGCGTCAGTAAGGAGGTTCTCGCGCGGGAAACCGATCTCGATCCCGAACTTGGTGGCATTGTCTCCTACCAGCATGACATGCCCGGTGTGCTCCATTACGGCGCGGGCCAGCAGCGAAACGTTTTTGATGTCGTGCACGCCGCCCACCGCGCCGGCGCGCTGCGAGGGCCCGTGCATGCAGCAGGAATCGAGTTCGACCACGCCCTCTTCGTTGGGCAGACCGCCCAGGCCCACGCTGCGGTCGTTGGGATCGTCTTCCGGACCACGCACCACGCTCAGGCCTGCCTCCAGTGGATCGCCGCCGCCGCTGAGGATGGCATAACCGCGGTCCAGGTAGTTGTACCCATTTTGGGCACAGATCAGGACCGGCTTGCGCGCCATCTTCACTTGTCCAGACGAAGCCGATTGGTTCTCCTGTGCCTCCAGCCCGAGAGCAAGAGAACTCAACGCAGCGGTGGTAAGAAACTGGCGGCGGGATACGGACATGTCTCCTCCTGGCGAAAACAGCGGGAAAGAATAACATGTCGTAGAGCGACGGAGTGTCGAGCTGCGGGTACAGAGGACCGAGCGTTCGCCTGCAGACCATCAGTTCGATGGCAATACGAAAACAAGCCTCAAGGCAGCGGCGAAGGAGATCGATAACGACGCACAGCTGAGCAATTGCGCATTAGCTGCTACTACACTTGGCAGGAAGGCTTCTCCTGGCTGAGGACCAAGCTGATTCCGACGCCTGCAACGAGAAACCGCTCATATTTACGACGTGCAGCTCGGTAACACCAGAAAACAATCCAAAGGACAAAAACCCAAAAGAATACATTCAGGACGACAAAAGCGGAACGAAGCTGGAACAGTTGGGGTGGTGGTTCGATAAGCAGTAGATGATGCGGCACCCGCAGGATGATCGTCCGAATTTCGGAGCTGAGGAGAATCAAGATCAAAAATAGTGCAAAAAGCGCAGCTCGCCTATTGCATATAAGCCCCGAAGGTTGGCTGTCCATCTGCGCCTTGCAATGACTCATCCATATTTGCCATAAACCTGCCCGCCACGGCTACTTAACGCAGTTCGTATTCTGAATGGTTCAGGATAGTACCGCGTCACTGACATTTCATATACGAGCTACTACCATATAGGCGTCATGCTGAGGGCCTTTTAGGCCCGAAGCATCTCGCGTGCAGCGCCTCGCCCTATGCGCCCAGCAAAGCACTTCTACGTTTACATCATGACTAATCGTCCCCGCTCACACGTGCTATACACGGGTGTAACCGGCAATCTTCCCCGACGCATGTTTGAGCACAAGAACAAACTAGAACCGGGATTCACGGCGAGGTACAACCTCACTCGCCTGGTGTATTACGAACTCTTCCACCATCCAAGAGCGGCGATCGAGCGCGAGAAGCAGATCAAAGGCTGGACGCGAAGCAAGAAGATTGCACTTGTTACAGAATTCAATCCCAAATGGGATGACTTGGCGGCGAACTGGCACCACCGTTTTAAGCCAGACGGTGCTTTGGACCCTGAACCGCCCAGTGCTGCACGCGAGATCCTTCGGCGCTAAAGCGCCTCAGGATGACGCCGGCGACGTGTCGTGTGTCGAGCTGAAATAGCGGGTTGGTACTGGCAGTTAGTATTGGTCGTTAGTTGTAGCGCGCCGACAACGACTAGCTACCAACTACCAGCTACCAGTTTTTGGCTGACTCCCGACTCCTGACACCTGACTTCCGGGTTCCTATCCCGCCTGCTTCATGGGCGTGTTCTGGTCGGAACGGAAGCGCAACAGGGCGCCGATGTGGCCTACTTTCTCCAACTCCTCATTTTGCTCCACGTAAATAATCTCAATGGTCTTGCGCAGAGCGGCGCCGATAATGGCGTCGGCAATGTCGTTTAACTGACGAACCGGTTGACCACACACGGCGCAGCTGTCGCCCATATGAAAGTCGAGATGTCCGCAGTTGGCGCACTCCACTCCCGGAGCTTGAAACTTGTCCCCCAACAAAAGCGCCTGAACTTCGCCCGTTTCGAGAGAACGCAGAACGCGCCGCAGCCCCACCGCCCCGCGACCGTTCCGTTGTGCCTGCCCCAGCACCTCGCGCAGCACGGCCTCGCAGCGGTTGGCGCGGGCTTCCGTGAGGACACCTAACGCTTTTTCGCGAACCTGTTCGGCAGTCGCAGTGGAAGGCTCCAGGACGACTCGCCCGAGTAAATGCTGGCGTACGTAAGAGTGCAGATGAGGCTCAAACTCGGGCCAGGTTTCGTCGCGGCAGCCGACGATGAAGTTGGCGGAAACGCCGGTATCATAGAGTTCCTTCATGCGCTCGGCGACCGCCTTGAAGTGATGCATGGCTTCGTGCTCCACATGGCGCTGGGCGTGGCCGGCGTCGTAACCAGCAAACCCGTCGCTGCGGCCGCGCCGCGGCAGTTCTGCTTTGATCTCCTCGCGCGCCACAACTTCGTCCAGGGTCAGCGCGAAGCGGCGCATCTGCTTGCGATCCACCAAAACTACAGACGCGCTGTACATCGTCCCCAGGATGGCCGCCAGCGGTCGGAGGTGGAAACGCTGGTTCACGGCCACACTGCTGCTGGAAAGACGTGGCGGCAGGTCATATTCGCGCCAGAATCCCTGCTGGGAACAGGCAAAGATCGCCTTGGCGCGTGCCTGGTTGCCATGCAGGCGCTCGGCTATTTCCAGGATGCGGTCCAGGTCAGCGCGCGCGCTCTTCCCTTTGCCGTTCTTATCCACTTCACGCAGGGCGGAACGCACCAGGTCTTTGGCCAGAATCGCCTCCTCGCGATGGGATTTGTTGAGCGGTGTTCGCGGCTGGAAATAAAAACTCAGGGCAGAACCTTCCCCGCATTGAAACTGGGCCAGCTCGCGGATGTCTTGGCGACGGATCATTCCCCACCTCCTGAGGTGATACGTTCAAGCAGTCCTGGAATGTTGCAACAGCTTGTCACGGAATTCGTTGGGGATGGGCAAGGCTTTGCGCAAGTGATCGCGGGCGGAATTCACTGACACCCGCACCTGCTCCGGCTTGCGATCGGTGATGGCGGCGATTTCCTCCACTGTGAAGCCCTCGATGGCATTGAGGATGAAGGCTTCGCGGTTTTCCCTGGGGGCACTGAGCAGTGCCGCCTCCACCAGGGTGATCATCTCGTCGGAGGCGGCAATGTCCTCGGGGGTGGCAGTGCCACGGTCGGGAATGGTGTCCTGGGCGATGAGCTGTTCGTCGGGCTGGTGATATTGCAGCTGGGGCTCGTCGCTGGCGCGGACGTTGGGAGCGCGCTGATTGCGCTGCAGGGGAACGGAGCCGGGATCCTCACCGGTGCGGGAGGAGAGGTCGTCAATGGCGCGCATGGAGAGACGATACAGCCAGGGCTCCAGCGCCAGGCGCTCGGGCTTGTCCAAACCGTCGCCCAAGGCGTTGGCCACAGCTTCGTTGATGATCTCTGCCGGCGTTAGCGTCTCGGGAGCTAACTGGTCAATGCTCTCGCGATAGCGCAGCTCACGCTCTACGAAGCGCTGCAGCCTGCCCAGATTCGCGTTCACGTAGCTGCTGATGTCCTCACTCGAGACCGTGGGCGGCTGCACCGCCGCTACCGTTTCCTCAAAAGGCACCTGCGGCTGGGGTCGGGTACGGCCCACGCGCCGCCAACGCGGCCAGCGGTGCGTGTTGCGCAGGTGGTCCTTGTGCTTGGTGAGCTGTTCCACCAGACCGTCGAATGCTCCTTTGATAGCGGTAGTGGCGTTAGGGGAGCGCTCCTGGGCCGCCATTTGCCCCGAAGGCAGGCGCAGGTTCAGCGAAACCAGGAAGCCCTCCCGCACCGAGTTCTGCTCCACGATTCCCTTCAAGTGGATCAGCTCCGGGCGGAAGACCTGCAGCCGTCTGCGAATCTTTTCTACCTGCTGGTTGATTTCTTTTTCTAGGTCGGGGGTCTTATTAACTTTGTAGCTAAAATGGACGTTCATGCAAGCCTCGGAAGCCGGGTGGAGGACCCGTCCTGCTGAAGTCCCTACAAGGAGATTCTACACCTCCAGCAGTAGAAGCACTCGCGAATTGAAAAGTTGCTTTCCCGGCCGGGGAAGTGCTTGAAATTGGGGACTCCAGGCCCCATGGTGCGCTCGCACTGTTATGCTAGGCGCAACCTGTTCTGCTGTGCTACAAGAGACACAACCGCAGGGAGATTGGGGCCCTGACACTTTATTTTGGAGCCGAATTGAACCACTATCTCCTCTCCCTGCTGCTGGGAATCATTGAAGGCCTGACCGAATTTCTGCCCGTCAGCTCAACCGCCCATCTGCGCCTTGCAGAGGCTTTTCTGGGAGTAGACCTTTCCAGCGGCTATTGGAAGATGTATTCCATCGTCGTCCAGTTGGGGGCCATTCTCTGCCTCCCCATCTACTTTCGGCAGCGAATCCGTGAATTCGTGGCCACCTTTCCCCACGGTCGCGAGGGCAAGCACACTATTTGGACCCACCCGCTCAGCCTGACCGCTGCGGCCTTCGTGTTTACCGCCGTGCCAGCTCTGTTGCTGGCCAAGGTGATTGGCAAAAACCTGGAGAGCGTGCATGTGATGGCCTGGTCGCTGCTGATTGGCGGGGTGATCATGTGGGTAGTGGACGCCATCTACGGACCGCCTCGCCTGCTGCCGGCCCGCTCCCTGGGCGCCGCTGCCAGCGCCAGTGCACCAGTGCTTGGTTACCGGACGGAACACGTGGAGCAAATGACGCTGGGCCAAGCCATCTGGATCGGCATTTGCCAGGTCTTTTCCGCGGTTTTCCCGGGCACGTCGCGTTCCATGGCCACCATTGCCGCCGGCCAGGTCACGGGCATGTCGCGGCCTGCGGCACTGGAGTTTTCCTTTTTTCTTTCCATTCCCACCATGGTGGCGGCCACCGGCTATGACTTGTTCCACTCGTTTCATCACAAGCCGGGCGCGGCTGACATCGGCGTCGCGCCCCACAACGGGCAAGAATGGATTGTGCTCGCCATCGGCTTTCTGGTTTCTTTTATCGTCGCCTATGCCGTGGTCGCCTGGTTCATGAACTGGGTGCGAAAGCGCGGCTTTGTACCCTTTGCTGTTTACCGCATTGTCTTGGCAATTCTGGTCTTCACCTGGGCCGCTCGCGTGGCCTTGCACTGAGTCCCGAAGATTTTGGGGCTGTCATCCTGAGCAAAAGTGAGCCGAACAGAGGCGCACCCGAGTCGTAGGACCTTGCGGTTGGTGCGCGGGCGCCCTCGCCCACGATGTAGCGGCACGTGTCAGCGTCGGCATTCTTATGTCCCCATTTTGCGTGTACGTTCATCAAATCCATGGGCGCATTTGGAAGTCAAAAGGCGTGAAATGGAGATTGTCCCACGGCTGGAAGCGGCGAGGGATCGAACGTTGGCATACTTTGACCTGACGGGCGACCAACTCAACCGCACCTACGGACCAGGCAAGTGGCCGGTGAGATTCATTCTGCACCACCTGGCTGACGCAGAGACAGTTCTCTTCGATCGCATCCGCAGGATCCTTAGCGAACCCAGACAGGTGCTTTGGGCATTCGATCAGGATGCATGGGCCAAAGGACTGGACTACTCGCTCATGCCGCTCGACCTATCGCGTCGCGTCTACGAGGCTGTGCGGGCGGGAATCATCTATCAGGCCAGCCTGCATTACGAACTGGATGGCAATCGCGAATTCGTGCACAGCGAAACTGGGGTGCGGACACTCAAGGACGAATTCGACAAAGTGGCCTCCCACAACGAGCACCACCTGGAACAAATCGCATTGGCCATACGGAACGCGGTCGCATAACGCGGAAACGCGACGGTGCGGAGGACCAAGGCGCTGGCAACGTAACCAGCTCGGGCAAGTTTGCATTTTCCAGTGGTTTAACAGTTGCCAGTCGGCACATCTAAGAACTAACTCGGCACACTGCCGTTAACTTTCCCAACTTTTGCAGGCCAGTTTCTGGCATAATTTCCCTGCTCTGGCGTATGTCGTGCACCGAAGGCGGTTAAGTGTGTTTGTGTGCCGGCACCGAGCCGCCACCGGTAATGCGCCTTATGAGGTATTTCACCAACGCATTTGTTCCGACCGGCAACCGGCGGCTCAACGAGCTGATCGGGTTCCTCCTGTTCGTCTCCGCGATTCTCCTTTTCCTTGCGCTGGCTTCCTACTCTCCCCTCGACCCTTCCTTTAACAGCGCCTCGGCGCTCACCAGCGCGCACGGAGCGCGCAACTGGATCGGCCTGGTCGGGGCGATTGTTTCCGACCTGCTTTTACAGGGCTTCGGCATCGGAATTTTTCTGGGGCCATTTTTGCTAGCCCTGCTGGGGGCGCGCTGGTTCCGTTCCCGAAGAACGGCCTCGCCAGTGGCCAAGTCGCTGGGCGCCGTCTGGCTGCAGATTTTTGTGCCGGCGCTGCTTGCCCTGCTGCCCGGCCATCTGCGCTGGCGGCATGTAATTCCCATAGAAGGCCTGCTGGGAAGGGTTGTCGGCGACATTCTCATCCACTACTTGAACCTGCTGGGCGCTTACATCGTGTGCGCCAGTGTGATTGCTGTTGCCCTTTACTTCTCCACGGCTTTCTCCTTCGGAACGGCGAAGGCTTGGGCGGCAGCCCATTGCGGCTTCATCATTGCCTTGATGGAGCGCTGGAGAGACTGGCGCGCCACCCGCGAAAAGGAGCGCCTGCAGAAGGAGTTGGATAAGCGGCGCGCGGCCAAGCCCACAGTCACCGCTCAGCTTGTTCCCGCCCGGCAATCGCATGTGCTGCCCAGAACCGGCATCGACAAGGTGGATGAGGAGCGGATGGAGGCGCTCTCCCGCGAAGCCGCCAAAGTGCTGGGCACCGAGCCTGCCGAGCCCGAGCCGGTGCCGGAGCCTGAAGTGGAAGTGGCCGAGCGTGCCGATAGCGGCCCCAAGCATAAGACCACGCTGCCCCGGATTGCGGGCGGCTACAAGCTGCCTTCCAGCAGCCTACTGCACCGTCCTGACGAAGCCCACCGCATTGACCAGGAAGAGCTGCGCTCGCTGGCCCAGGTAATCACGCAGAAGTACGCGGAATTCGAGGTCCACGGCCAAGTCACGCAAATTAATCCCGGCCCCGTGGTCACCACCTTTGAATACAAGCCGGAGGCGGGCATCAAGTACAGCCGCATTACCGGCCTCACCGATGATCTGTGCCTGGCCCTGCGCGCGGAGAGCATTCTGATTGAGCGCATGCCCGGCAAGTCCACGGTCGGCCTGCAGGTGCCCAATCGCGAGCGCGAAACCATCTGGCTGCGCGAGGTCATCGAGTCACAGGAATTTGCCAGCGAGAAATCCAAGCTCACGCTCGCCTTGGGCAAGGACATCAACGGCCGTATTGTAGTGGCCAATCTGGCGGGAATGCCTCATCTGCTCATCGCCGGCTCCACCGGGGCGGGCAAGAGCGTGGCCATCAACGCCATGATCATGTCCATGCTCTACAAGGCCACGCCTGACCAGGTGCGCTTCATCCTGGTGGATCCCAAGCGGCTGGAATTGGGCGTTTATGAAGGCGTGCCCCATCTCTACACGCCTATCATCACCGAGCCCAAGCTGGCCGCCAATGCGCTGCGCAATGCAGTGCGCGAGATGGAGCGCCGCCTCAAGCTGCTCGCCGAAAAGGGCGTGCGCAATATTGACCAGTACAACCAGCTCTTCGAAGATGAAATGCCGACTCTGTTCGAGAACGCCGGCGAAGAGCAGGAGCGGCCACTACCCTACCTGGTCATCATCATTGACGAATTAGCCGACTTGATGATGCTCGACTCCGGCAACGTGGAAGAATCCATTACCCGCCTGGCCCAGATGGCGCGCGCCGTCGGCATCCACTTGATCCTGGCCACGCAGCGCCCGTCAGTGGACGTCATCACCGGGCTCATCAAAGCAAACTTCCCTGCTCGCATTTCGTTCCGCGTGGCAACCAAGGTGGACTCGCGCACCATTCTCGACGCCAACGGCGCCGAATCGCTGCTGGGCCGCGGCGACATGCTCTACCTGCCTTCTGGCTCCGCCCGCGTGCAGCGCCTGCACGCTCCGTTTGTTACCGAGAAGGAAATTGCCGCTGCGGTGGAATTCTGGCGTTCCCAGGGTACAGCTGAGTATCAGCAACACTTCCTCGAAGCGCCTAAAGAAGAAGGCGCGGCTGGCCCCGGCGGCGAAGGTGGTGAGGAAGACGACCAGAACGATCCTCTGTTCGAAGATGCAGTGCGGCTGGTCATCGAGTTCGGAAAAGCTTCCACTTCCCTGCTGCAGCGCCGCCTGCGCATCGGCTACGGGAGGGCCGCCCACCTGATTGATCTGATGGAGAAAGACGGCATCGTCGGCGCCGCCGATGGCCCCAAGCCCCGCGAAGTGCTCAAGCGTCCCGGCTGGCTGAATGAAGTAGAAGAATCGATGCGGTAGCCGCCTCGGTCGTTGGCTCCCAAGATCTCCGGCACACGCGCGGCGAACCGCCAATCCAACCCACCGAAACTGCCAATTCCGTGTTACCCTTCTTTGCTCCGCGTTTTCTGCATCTGACTAGTTGAAGGCAGGAGTGGATCCCTGATGGCGGAAGGCGAACAAGTTGCACCTGCAACAGGGAGTGAAAGTACATCTCGTCAATCCCAGTGATGTTTCCTTCGGGACGGCGGTCATAACGCCACGCTGGCTTTACGTGCTGGCTTCCGCAACACCTGCGGAGTTTGGCAACCCTGTTATCGTCGACGAAACTTTGGAGAAGGCTGACCCCAACAACTTCCGACCCGGCGATGTCGTGGGCATCGGCATACACACAGCCAATGCGCTCCGTGGCTATGAACTGGGGAAGCTGGCGCGCAGCCGGGGAGCGCAGGTCGTATTCGGCGGCATCCACGCCACGCTTTACCCACAGGAGGCGCACGGACTGGGCGGCGCTACCGCGGTGGTCAGAGGCGACGGCGACCTGGTATGGGGCCGTGTGCTGCGCGATTGCTTTGAGGGCAAGCCCCTGCCGGTGTACGAGGGTGGTCATATCGAGCCCGACCAATTCCTCAAGGCGCGCTGGGACCTGGTACCGCGCAAGCGGTACATGTGGGCCTCGGTACAGACGGTACGGGGCTGTCCCAAGCACTGTTCCTTCTGCTCGGTGTGGCGCACCGATGGGCAGCGGCCAAGGCAGCGGGCGTCCGATGGTGTGGTGGAAGAGATCGTGCAATTGCGGCGCCTGGGTTTCCGGTTCATCGCGCTGGCCGACGACAATTTTTATCCCGTGACCCTGACGGACCTGGAACTCGCACGCCAGCAAGACAATACCGTCCGCCTGCGGGAGCTGCAAGCGCTGCGCGAGGAGCGCTTTGAACTGATGGCGCGGCTGGCGAAGCTCCCTGACGACATCGTGTTCTTTACCCAGATCACGATGGAGGC
>DATFDP010000264.1:0-5126 GCA_035252015.1 Terriglobales bacterium | reverse complement strand
CTTAATTATGACTCGGGAGTGCTATTTCGTAAGGGCTACGGCATCGCCGGCTTTGAGGATTTGCGCAACTTTTTTCAGCAGCACAGTGGGATGTACCGGCTTGGCCAGCAATTCGAAGGTGTGTCCCTGGCGCCGCGCCGTTTCCAGCATGTCGGCGGTGGCGGCTTGTCCAGAAATCAGCAGGATAGCGGTGCTGGGAAATTCGCGGCGAATGGTAATAGCCATTTCGATGCCGCTCATGCCCGGCATTATCACGTCGGTTAAAACGAGGTGGGGTTCGAACTCGCGGCAGCGGGCGATCCCGTTCCCCGCGTCATAGGCGACTGCCGTCTGATAACCCTGTGCCTGCAGAATAAGCGCTGAGGTATCGGCGATTCGCCGCTCGTCATCCACGATGAGGATGCGATGCGCCATCTCCTCAGGCTGCCTGCAAAGGCGCAATGGAATTCTCGGCAGGCTCACCCGCCAGCGGCAGGAATACCGATACCACGGTTCCGCTCTTGCCCGGACTGGTATTGCTACGGAAATGGATTGTGCCCTGGTGCTTCTCCACGATCCTTTTGCACACCCACAGGCCCAAGCCAGTGCCAACTTCTTTCTTGGTAGTAAAGAAGGGCTCAAAAAGGCGGGAGCGGTTTTCAGGAGGTATGCCGCAGCCGGAATCGGCAATAGTGACCCGCGCTCCAGGGGCTCCGCTATTACTCCATTCCTCGGCCTGGCAGATGCGCACGCGAATTATTCCGCCAACCTCCACCGCGTCCAGGCTATTGCTGAGCAGGTTGGAGAAAAGCTGACGAATTTCGCCGGGTGCAGTCAGGATTTCCGGGTCGCCGTTGTCCTCAATGGTGAGTTGAACCCGCTTATTGGACACTTTGGGCCCCAGCATGGCCGCCACGCTTCTGACAAGGGAGCTGAGTCGTATGCGCGCAGTCACGCCTTCTGAACGGTAGAAGCCCAGCGTCTGCTTGGTCAGGTGGGCAATCCGCTCCAGTTCTTCCTGCGCCTCTCCCAGGTACTTCGAGGAAGCGGGTGAGCCGGCCTCATTGCGTGCCAGGTACACCAGGTTCATGACCGAGGCCAGTGGGTTGTTGATTTCATGGGCCACGGTCGCCGCCAGCCTGCCCACCGTTGCCAACTTTTCCGATTGGATCAAGGCCAGTTCCATTTGCCGGTGCTCGGTAATGTCGCGCAGGAAGCAGCGCGTGCGCACAAAACGCCCGCCTTCCCACAAACCATTGGAGTGAATCAGGACCTGCTTGACCGAGCCATCCTTGCAGCGCAGTTCGGCGGGGAAGTCGCAGACGTTCTGGCGATTCATCAGCCGTTGCCAGAAATCTTCAAAAATTTCGCGTTTAGCGTGGAATTCCGACAGTTGGTGCCCAACGTAGCCTTCGGCGGAATATCCCAACAATGACAGCACGTAGCGGTTGGCCCACACGATGCGCTGATCCGCCCCCACCTGCTGCACGCCGACTACCGCATTTTCCAGCAGATCGGCAAATTCCGCTTCCCTCCGCATCAGCGAAACTTCAGCCTTCTTGCGCTCCGCGATCTCTACGTCCAGGGCCTCGGCCTTCTGTTCCAAATGGCTGACTGTGCGCAAACGTTCCTTGTCGGAAGCGAGCACGGTGAACTGTTCCGAGGGAATCACGTGTGTATGCGCCGCGCAGATTTTCTCAAAGGCATCGCCCTGGCCGCTGCGCGAAAAAGTGGTAAGGGAGTAGGCGCAGCGCAGCGAGAAAGAATGAATTCTAGCCAAGTCGTTCCACAGATGCTCCAGGAGCACAGCGGCTTCTGATTTACCCTCCGCACATAACAGGGCCACCATTTCGCCGAAAGCAGCCACCCGTGCGTCCGCCCGAAAGGCGGCAGCGCGGGCGCCGGCTATTACCTCGCCAATCACGGCAATGAAGCGAGCGGCGTCCGGCCAGCCTCCGATCGTGATTTTCGCCAGGGTATCGGCGGCATCCAGCGACACGTATCGTCCCTGGCGGGTGGCCAGGACCACATCCAATCCGCGCATCGTCATCAACCTGCTTATCTGCTCGCGGTGAGCTTTGGTCGCGATTACGATGGCGGCGTCCCCGGAGCCCAGGGCGGACCCCAGGAACCGGCTCAACTCTTGCACCAGAAACTCATCCCTGCGGTAAAACTGCACGCTGTGAGAGCCTGGCTCCAGATTGTTCCACGCCGGCAAACCGGCACTCGGCGAGGTAGCGTTTGTGCTGGAACTCATCTTCCCTCTATTCACTGGCTGCGCAGAAAAACTATGCGTTCTGTACTGGTTTGCGGGGATATACCCCGCTAAGTGACCATTCTTAAGGGCGGCACGCACCCAGCGCCAGGTTCTAACTTCTTCTTGAGTCCTGAATACCCCGAATCTTTACGTCTCTGGGAATCTGCAAATAGCAGAGAGAAAAGGCCTAAGGATACTCTTGCTCTGATGGCAGTCTGCTCCTGCGAGTTGCACTAAGCTCATTGACTGCCGAACTTCGTGAATGAAAGTCGCGGAAAGATGTGCCTTTTAGCGGGTCACGCCTGCAACCACCGCCCGGCGAGCGGTGCCACGCCGCAGCCACAGTGCGCCACCCGCAATTACCAGCAGGATGGAAATGAACTGGGTGCCGCTCATGGCCCCGCCAAACATCACGCCCCGGCCAGGATCGTCGCGAATGAATTCGAGGAAGTAGCGGGCGAAGCCATAGAGAAACATGTAAGCGCCGATCACCTGACCGTCAAACTTTTTGTGCCGGATCAGCCAGTAGAGAAGGAAGAAGTTGACCAGTTCCACCGCCGACTCGAACAGTTGCGTCGGCTCCAGCGGCACTCCCAGCGGCGTGCCCACCCACGCGTGGGCCAGCGGGCTGCTAAAGGTTACGCCCCACAAGTGGCTGGTAGGTTTGCCCCAGCAGCACCCGGCGGCAAAGCATCCCAGGCGTCCGATCGAGTGCCCCAGCGCCAGTCCAGGCGCAAAGCTGTCGCAAGTGGCCAGCGCCGGCATCTGGTGCTTGCGGATGTACCAGGCCGCCGCCAACAGCGCGGCGATAAAGCCGCCGGAAAACACGCCTCCCGCCTGCAGGGTCGCCAGGCTGAAAATTTCCCTGGGATGTGAGGTGTAGTAGCCCAGATCCACCAGGATCATCAGGATTTTGGCGCCGAGAATTCCACACAGCACCACCAGAATGCCGAGATTCCAGGTCTTCTCCGCATCGATGCTCTGGTGGCGTGACATTCGCACGCTGACCCAGAGTCCGACCAGGACACCAGTTGCTACCAGCAAACCGTAGGTAGGCAGGCTGAAACTGCCGAGCTGAAAAAGTCGAGGAAACACTGTTTCAATTATAGATGCTCAGCAGGGCGGAAGGACTACGGGATTTGGGATCCAAGAAAAGCAGGCCATTCGGCCCTGAAGAAGCCTCAGGATAACGATTTCAAGGGGAGAGGCCGTAGACCGTCAGCCGTGGCCATGGAAAAGTAAAGCCGACCCACTGAGCCGTGTGGCGGGCCGAGAATGAACCCGTCTCAGGACGGTGGGAGCCCGCCGCGACCCATTAGGCATCTCCGCGTGGCGGAGCATCGCGCACAGGATCTTTGTAGCGAGTCGAGCCCCCTTCATTCAGCTGTTGGTTCAAAAAACGGTTACCGCCTTCACCAACCTGGCAGGCCGGCTTACGAATTAAATGCTAGGCAAAAGCCGGCAGCAAGGCAAGCTGACCAAAGTAAATAGTTGGCATTCGGCTTGCGAGTCTCGGGGCAACAACCGGTACGCGGGATGGGCGGAGAGCTTGGGGATGAATCAGGGAAGGGGCCGTTTAGGGGCGTAAAAATGCTTGAAAGGAAGCTGTCGCAAAGCGTTGGCCAGCACCGCCTAGGCGGAGCGCTCATTTACGCGGCGCTTGTCTTCCAGCAGCAGCTCATCCAGGGTGCCGGCCAGGCGCTGCGCGCGCATTGCGTAGTCGTTGATGCCGCCATTCTCCAGCTTGCGCTTCATCAGGTGGTATTCGTCGGCGATGTTAAGCGCCGCCAGCACCGCCAGGCGCAATGAGTCCACGGTCGAGGTCTGTTCGGCGATCAGCCGCATCTTGGTGTCCACAAATTCCGCCAGCCGGCGGATGTACTCGGGATCGGTGCCCCGCAGGTTGTAGGCCTGATCGAAAATTTCCACCCGCACGCTGTTGGTGACCGGGGCTACCGCCTGTTCTTTGGCCGCAGCTTGCATGCTCAACTCCTCCTGCTTGCAATGTCCGCGCCTAATCGGCGGCGGCCTCTTCGGCCAGGGCCTCGATCTGGCGCAGCATGTGTTCGACCCGGGTGCGGACCTCCTCGCGCTCTCTCTTGAGCGCGACCGCTTCCCGTTTAAGCTGTTCAACCTCTTCTTCACGTTCTTCCAGTTGCTGGCGCAGGCGCTGCACATCGCGCTCCGCCACGGATCTGGCTTCCCGCGAACTCTTGTACAGCTCAATAGTGCGATAGACCTTCTCTTCCAGCACGCTAAATTCGTCGGTAGGTACCTCGGCAGACAACGCCTTTGCAGACATGAGTGAAACTCATCCTTGAAGATTAATTTTTGGGCTACCTGGGTTGCGGGCAGTATACCCCACTTTGCTGTGGAAACTATTAATTAGTACGAGTGCCGTGTGTCGGGTAGGAACTTGGGATGAAGTGGCGGATCAAGTTGCACTACTTAGTACCCAGTTCCCAGTATCCGATACCTAGTACCAGTCCGGGTCGGGATATTGAGGTTCGTATCAGGGCACAGCTTCAGCTGTGCCAAACGAGACTCCATTTAACCTTCGGCTTTAGCCGCTGTGACCGGGTAAGGAGGGCAGTGGCTAGGACGACCTGGTCTGTTCGCCTGTGCGGGGATTACATTGTGTCGCAAACGTGCGACGGGTGTGGAAGCGTGCGGCTTCAGCCGCACGAACCGCAGCACGAAGAAAATTGGGCTTCAGCCCCCCGGTGACAAGTTTTGCGGACTAAAGTCCGCGAAATTTATGCGGCACCGTATTCACCGGGCTAAAGCCGGGTGCTTCCACAAGAAACTCGCCGCAGCGGCTGAAGCCGCTGCTCGGTCGTATATTCGAGATGGCACAGCTGAAGCTGTGCCCTGATACGCCCACCAACTG
>DATFDP010000263.1:0-17036 GCA_035252015.1 Terriglobales bacterium | reverse complement strand
TTGCGGGGCGCATCCGGCCAGAACTGGTTCCAGATCTCAGTGTCAGTTGCGCCGGGCATGAGAGCAATTACGCGAATGCCGCGCGGGCGCAGTTCTTCGCGCAACGTGCGGGTGACACCCAGTGCGCCATGCTTAGCGGCGCAGTAGGCGCTTTGACCAGCAAAAACGCTCGTGGCCGCCATAGAAAGATTATTGACTATGGTGCCTCCGCGGCGCAGTAAGGGCAGCGCGGCCTGCGTGACCACAAACATTCCCGTCAAATCGGTTTCGATGACCGCGCGCCAGGTGTCCAGCGGCAGGCGCTGCACCTCGGCCATGGCGTGGGAAATTCCCGCATTGTTGATGAGGATGTCTAGCCGCGCGAATTGTTTCTTCACTGCTGCGAAGAGCGCCGCAACAGATTGGGGATCACGCACGTCGGCAGGGTGAGCGAGGATTTGTGGTGCGGGCGAGATCTTCTTGAGCGCTCGTTCAGCGGTTTGCAAAGCTTTCCGGTCGCGCCCTGTGATTGCGACTAGGCAGCCTTCCCGGGCCAGCGCCTTTGCGATTGCCAGCCCAATGCCGCGGCTGGCTCCGGTGATGAGGGCGATTCGTCCCTGCAAGGTTCGCGGTGGGGCCATCTGTGGGATTTAACCATAGAGGACATCCGGGATAAAAAGCAGTTAGCAGTTAACAATTAGCATTTGGCCCTTAAACGTTCTCGGCTATAGGAAGCCGCTGGCTGGCTAAATGCAAATTGCTAACGCCAAGTGCTGTTCATTTCACGCCCCGTTCGAGCGCTGGCGGATGAGCGACAGGAACTCCTCCCGCGTCTCCCTGCAATCGCGGAAGCAGCCTAGCATGGAGGATGTCACGGCCGAAGAATGTTGCTTCTCCACCCCGCGCATCATCATGCACAGGTGCCGCGCTTCGACGACAACGCCCACACCCTGGGGCTCAATGGCATTCTGAATGGTTTCGGCGATTTGCGTGGTCAACCGTTCCTGCACCTGCAGCCGGCGGGCAAACACTTCCACCAGGCGCGGCAGCTTGCTCAGGCCGATGACCTTGCCGTTGGGGATGTAGGCAACGTGCACCTTGCCGAAAAAAGGCAGCAGGTGGTGCTCGCACAGGCTGAACATCTCGATGTCTTTGACGATTACCATCTCGTCGTAGCCAACAGTGAACAGGGCGCCGCGCAGGATAGCTTCGGCGTCTTCCTTGTAGCCTCGGGTAAGCTGTTCCAGGGCGCGGTGCACGCGCTCCGGCGTGCGCTCCAGGCCTTCGCGCCGCGGGTCTTCACCCAGGCGGATGATCATTTCCCGCACCAATTCCTCAAAAGTGGCGCTGGTAATGGTGGTCAAATCGGTTGTGGACTTCATATTGTCCCCTGTGTTCGTCTATTTGCGGACTTCCGCGTCTCCAGCGTACTCGAAGGAGTTCATCATGGTCTCCTCCAGCCGGACCTTATCCAGATGAGCGGCGGTGAATCCGCGCTGCAAAATTTCAAAAATCTCCCGGCACAGATTTTCCGTAGTTGGCACACGTTCACGAAAGGCGGCCACCATGTTCAGGTTTTCGTGATCAAAGCGTTCCAGGATCTGCGCAGACACAAAATTGTCCAGGTCCACCAGGTTGCACACCATGCCCGTGGCCTGATCCACCGCTCCGCTCACCGTGACCTCAAGCGCGTAGTTGTGGCCGTGGCCATGCGGGTTGTTGCACTTGCCGTAGGTGCGCTGGTTTTCCTCCGGCGACATGGAGTCGCTGTGCAGCCGGTGCGAAGCCGAGAACCAGTAGCGGCGGGTGAGATGGGCTTTCATTCGCCGTAGTAATCCACGAACAGGTCGGGAGTTTCGTACACGCGTACCCGGTGCAGTTGCGCCCGCTCCAGGCGGGACTTCAAACGTTGCCAGACGGAAATGGCGATGTTCTCGGTGGTCGGAATGCGGGTGGCGAACTCGGGCACTTCCTTGTTGAGGAAGCGGTGGTCGAGCGCGTCCAGCACTTCCCGGTTGAGAATTTCCTTCAGCTGCTTCAAATCCACCACAAAGCCGGAGCGCGGGTCCACTTCGCCCTTCACCGTCACTTCCAGGGTGTAGTTGTGGCCGTGACCATTGGGGTTGTTGCACTTGCCGAAAATGCGCCGGTTTTCTTCCGGGCTGAATTCGGGATTGTGGTAGTAGTGCGAGGCGGAAAACTCGGCTTTGCGGGTCAGGTAAACCATGGCGTTGGTCAGATTCTCCCGGGCGCAGCGATGTCGCGGCTGCGAGCGTCAGCCGGGAAACGCGAACTCTCGCCAGCACCGGCCGAATTGATGGCTGCGCCATAGGTGCGCCCTTTCCATGTTACCGAACCTTGCTTATGAGAGAGTGCCGAGGCCCGCAAAAGTGACACGAAAACCGGCAAACCAAACAGCGCCAGCAGGTTAGCGTCCCAGGCAAAATGGGCGCGGCGGATGCGGCGCAGGAAGAGCAGGTACATGGTGGCAGCAGCTGCCCCCGCGACAGCGGCGATGGCGGGCTGGCTACGAACTGCTGCTGTGACGGCCACCGCACCGCCGGCGACAATGATGACGAACTCTGCTCCGCGGATAATCGCCAGCCGCAGCGGTTCATTGAACAGCAGCGCCAGGTTCTTGGTCCAGCCTTCGCGCAGCTGAGCGACGCTGCGATACATGCGGGCGCGCACCCGATCACCGCCGTAACGAAAACGGATGCGCCGCCCAGAACGCTTGACGGCGCGCGCCAGTTCTACGTCCTCCAGCAGGGTCCGGATGACCGCGGCGTGGCCACCCACCGCGTCGTAAGCCTCGCGTGCGATCAGCAGATATTGGCCGTTGGCCGCGGCTGCGGGTGAGTCGGGATCGTTGATGTCCTCGGTGCGATAGGTGCGGGTCAGTTCCGCAAACACCACAGGCATGATTGCCTTTTCCCAAAACCCACGCACCTCCTGCTGCGGCGAATAGGAGAGCAGCGCGGCGTGGTGCTGCTGCGCTTCCTGAAGGCTGGCGGCCAGAGAGCCAGGAAGATGGACTGTATCGGCATCGGTGAACAGCAGCCACCGGCCTTGCGCTTCGCGCGCGCCGCACGTCAAGGCGTTGCATTTGCCAGTGGCGCCGGGCGGCAGGGGCGATGCCTGAGTCACGCGCACGCCGGCGAACGAGTGCGCGATCGCGCGCGTGCGGTCGGTGGAACTATCGTCCACCACGATGATTTCGTAATCCACCCCGCGCTGGTTTACCAGGGACTGCAGGCAGGCGCCCAGCGAAGCCTCCTCGTTACGCGCGGGTACGATCACCGAAACGGCAGGAGCAGTGCCGCGGCCGACATGTCCTTCCGACTCTGACACCATAGGCCGAATCAGCTATTATAGCTGCGTGAAGCGGATTTCCTGGCCCCTTCTCCTGGCCCTGACCTTGGCCCTGGCAGCCTGCTATCGCGGCTCGCATCCGCCTCGCATCGGTAATCCGGCGCCCGATTTCACCGTGCAGGACGGAGCTAAAGCCGTCACTCTGCACAATCTGCGCGAAAAAGTGGTGGTCCTGAATTTCTGGGCTACGTGGTGTGCGCCGTGCGTGCAGGAACTGCCCTCGTTGGAGCGGTTGCAGAACAAGTTCAAAGACCGCGGCGTTGAGGTGGTGGGCATCAGTGTGGACGTGGATGGCAAGGCCTACCAGCAGTTTCTGAGGGACCACAACGTGGATTTCCTGACGCTGCGCGATCCCGACCAGAAAGCCAACACGCTTTACGGCACCTTCAAGTTTCCGGAGACCTACATCATTGACCGCCGCGGCATTTTGCGGCGCAAGTTCATCGGAGCGGTGGACTGGAATGAGCCGGAGATTGTGGACTTTTTGAGCAAGCTTTAGGAGGCAGCATTCAGCGGTGAGAGTCAGAACTTAGCAGTTAGCGATTAGCACTTGGCCCTACACGGTTCTTGCCAATCCACCACCCAACGTTCAAGGGCCAAATGCTAAGTGCTAAATGCTAATCGCTAATCGCCCGCTTTACTGGGCTGAATGTTCCCATGCTGACCACCATCTTCTTCGACGCAGGCAACACGCTGGTGTTCGCCAACCTGGAGCGCACGCTGGCGGCGCTTCACGCCCGCGGTATCCGGCCGAAGCCGGAGCAGTTGCACGCTGCCGAGCGCCAGGCCAAAACCGAACTGGATCGCGCTAACACGGCTCCCGGCCGCTACACGGACCGGCAGTACTGGGATACCTACTACTCCTTTCTGCTGAAATCTCTGGAGCTTGAAGATGCCAAGCTGCAGGAATCGCTGGTGACTGCCAGCCGCACGTCAGGCAACTGGGATGTAGTGCGGCCGGGTACGCGCGAGAATCTGCTGAAGTTGGGGCGCAAGTACCGGCTGGGCGTAATCTCCAACTCCGATGGCGGTATGGAGAACTTGCTGCGAAGCTGTGGCTTGGGGGAATGTTTTTTGGGCTACACCGACTCCGGCCACGTGGGCCATGAGAAGCCCCATCCTGCGATTTTCCAAGCTGCGCTCCAGCAGCTCGCGGCTAAGCCCGAGAGCAGCCTCTACGTGGGCGATGTCTATTCCGTGGATTACGTCGGAGCCACCCGCACCGGCATGAAGGCCATGCTGTTCGATGTTTCCGGAACGTACCGGGAGAGCACGCTGCCAAGGGTGGAATCGCTGGAGGAATTGAGGGCAAGACTCTAAAGTTTTCCGGGTTTCAAAGTTTCAAGATTTCACAGGCTCTCCGCCTTATCTCGAAATCTCGAAGCCTGCGATACTTTGAAAGGCGTTCCTGCACCATTTTCGTTGCTCCTCTTGCCGCCTTTGCGTTACCCTAAAGCGGCTCTCGCGATTCCCCGACCTAACTTCCTCACCCATTTAACGTTCGCTGACTGCATGGCATATCCAAGTTACTGGGCACCAAAAGAGGGGTACCCAAGTAATGGTGTTTTCTTTCTTGACCCCGGTGAACTTTGGCGGGTACAGTAGCGACAATCTGTGTTTTCGGGGGCATCTCGTAGAGGTGAGCGGAATGCCCCGGAACCACGTCAGTTACCAGCCAAAGAGCACGGCCACCTGGCCAGCCATGCCCGCAGAAAGCGCAAGGAGTGGAAGTTGCTCAAACTTAAAAAGCTGCAAATCCTGGGTTTTAAGTCCTTCTGCGACCGTACCGAACTGAAGTTCAACGGCGACGGCGTAGCCGCCATCATCGGCCCGAACGGCTGCGGCAAATCGAACATCGCGGACGCCATTTCCTGGGTGCTGGGTGAGCAATCAGCCAAGACACTGCGCGGCTCGCGTATGGAAGACGTGATCTTTGCCGGTACGCGCGACCGCAAGCCCACAGGGATGGCGGAAGTCTCCATGTCGCTGATTGACCCCGATGTGTACGAGGGCAGCGACGCCAACGAGCCCACCGAATTCGATATCCAGGACGAAATGCCGGCGGATACGGCCGAGGACTGGGACGAGGCGGCCATCCGTGCCCGCGCCGCAGAAGAGGCTGAGGCCTACGTCGAAGAGGTACAGCCGGGCAAGGCCGAAGACCAGGAAGGCACTCCCGCAGTGGTGACGGCTGAGGTAGCTGCGCAGGTCCAGCCGATGGCAGCCGGCGATGCGGCGGAAGGGCAGAACGGCAACGGGCACGCGGCGTCTGCTTCCGCGGAAAATGCTCAAGTTGTACTTAAAATCCGTCGCCGCAAATTCCGGACGCTTACCTTCAAGAAGGGCGAGATCGTGGTCACACGACGCCTATTCCGCTCCGGCGACAGCGAATACCTGCTGAACGGCAAACTGTGCCGGCTGCGCGACATTCAGGACCTGTTCATGGGCACGGGACTAGGCCCGGAGTCATACGCCCTGATCGAGCAGGGGCGCATTGGCCAAATCCTGAGCAGCAAGCCCACCGACCGCCGCGCCATTATTGAAGAGGCGGCCGGGGTTACACGCTTCAAGACCCGCAAGCGCCTGGCGGAAGCAAGGCTTGAGGAAGCCAAACTGAACCTGGCGCGAGTAAACGACATATTTGAAGAAGTCACGCGGCAGATGAACTCGCTAAAGCGTCAGGCTTCCAAGGCCGAGCGCTATGCGCGCTTGCGCGACGAAATGCGGGCCAAGCTGCGCGTGGTGCTGGCCAGCAAGTTTGCCCAACTCGACCGCGAGCGCGAGGAAGTGGAAGGGCAAATGGCCATTATCGCCGAAGAAATGCGCTACCAGAGCGAAGCCATCCAGCAACTGGAGGGCGAACAGGTGGAGCGTTCGCAGCGCGGCTACGCCATTGAGGCGAACGCGCGGCAGAACCAGGAGCGCGTGAGCGCGCTCATTTTGGAGGCGGACCGCGCGGAGGCACGTCAGCGTCACAACCAGGAGCGCTGCGCCGAACTGATGGAACGCGCGACGGTTTGTGAGAACGAAGCGGTGCTGATCGGTGAGCGCCTGGCGGAATTGGAGTTGGAGCGCGCCTCACATTGCCAGGTGGTGGATTCGGCCGCTGCGGACGTTTCCGCGGCGCAACAGGAGTTGCAGCGCTGCCAGCAGGAAGCCTCTGAAGCCGCGGCCGCGCTGGCCGGCGTGGAGGTACATCAAGAGGAGCATCGCAGCCTGATTTTTGACGCAGTAGCTCAGGCGGCACAGCTGCGCAACCAGGTAACGCAAGCGGAGGAGCGGCTAGCCGCTCTCAGCCGTGAAGTGCAGCGGCTCAAGCAAGAGTACACGCAGGCCAGCGATCAACTGGCCGCGGCCGGGGGCGCCCGCGGGCAGCTGGCGCTGAGTTTTGAGTCGGCTTCCCACCGGGTGACGGCTCTGACTCAGCAGATCGGGGATGTGCGGCAGCGCATCGAAATGCAGCGTGCCGCGGAGACGGAAAGCAAGCGCCGGCTGGACGGCTTGCGCGCTGAGCACGCTACCCTTCTCGGGCGGCGGGCTTCGCTGGAGGCGGTGATCGCCGAGCACGGTTATTCCACTGAATCGGTGCGGCGCCTGTTTCAGTCTGGCGGCATGCAGGGCGGCCTGGCGCCTGCGGGCGTGCTGGCCGATTTCCTGGAAGTTGAGGATCGTTTCGAGCACGTGGTGGAAGATTTCCTGCGCGACGAACTCAACTACATTGTGGTGAAGTCCTGGGATGCGGCTGACGAGGGCTTGCGCCTGTTGCGCAGCGACGTAGACGGGCGCGCCACCTTCCTGGTACATCCTAACGATTCACAGGCGCGCTTTTCCTTCAGCGTGGAGGAGAACGCGGCGGGCGGGCCCCCGCCGGCCCCCATTGTGCCTCTGAAAAGCTGCATTCGCGTGCTCAACGGCTTCGGCAAATCGCTGGAAGTTATCCTGCCCAAGCTTCGTGACGGCTATATTGTTCCTGATCCTCAGTTGGGACGCGAGCTGGCGCTGGAGAACCCGCAAGCCTTCTTCCTTTCGCAAACCGGCGAATGCTTTCACAACGTGACGGTCACAGGCGGCAAGCAGCGCGCCGAAGGGCCCCTTTCCATGAAGCGCGAATTGCGCGAGCTGATGCGCAACCTGGCTGAGCTGGAAATCGCCCTGCGGGGTGAAGAGCAGCGCGTAGCCCTGCTGGCGCGGGAAATCAGTGAGCTCTCTTCTCTGCTGGAACGGCTGGAAGAGGAGAAGCGCGAGGCGGACAAAGATGCCATGACCTCCGGACACTCGCTGCAGCAGCTCGATTCGGAGACCCTCAAGCTGCAGGAACGGGCCGCTATCTGCGACGGTGAACTGCGACGGCTGGCGGGGGAGCAAGCCGAGCAACAGAGCTGCATCGCGGTGCGCCAGGACGAACTTGGGCAACTGCAGGCGCAGCAGACGGAGCTAGAGCGGCAGATGGCGGAGGCGCAGCAATCACTGGCCGGGCTGCGGGAGCGGCGCGATGCCGCTGCCCAGCGCTCCTCCGAGCAGATGGCGCGGCTAGCCACGGTGGAGGAGCGGCGCCGTTCAGCGGAAGCAGCGCTGCAACGCATGGAATCTCTGCTCACGGAAACCCGGGCACGGGTAGACAGTTTGCGGGCGCAAGCAGCTTCCGCGCTGGCGGAGAAGCAGCAGCGCGAAGCGGAGAGCGAGGCTTTGGCCGGGCAGGTAGTCGCTTTTGCTGCTGAGCGGGCGGAGGCGGAGGCACGCTCTGTGGAACTGCAGGCGGAAACCGAGCAGGTGCGCACCCGCCTGGTGGAAATTGACCAGACCCTGCATTCCCTGCGCGAGGTGCTGGAGCAGTCGCGCGATCGGCGCGGCCAGCTGGGGGTCACGGCCGCCAAGCTGCAATCTGATGGCGAGTACATGGCGGAGACCTGCCTGAATCAATTGGGCGTCACGCGGCAGCAGCTCTGTGAAGACGCCACGCTGCAGACGGTGGCGGGTGAGCTGCTCATCCAGGAAGACGCGGCTTACCGGCAGATGCGCTCACACCTGGAATCCATGGGCCCGGTGAACATGATGGCGCTGGAGGAGTACAAAGAAACGGCTCAGCGCCATGAGTTCCTGCAGACCCAGCGCAAGGACCTGCTGGAGTCCATTGAGAACACACAGAACACCATTCGCGAGATCGAGACGGTTTCGCGGCAGAAATTCCAGGAGGCTTTCGACCGCATCAACGAAAATTTCCAGCTCACCTTCCGCAAGCTGTTCGCCGGCGGGCAGGCTTTCATGCGGCTTACCGACCAGGAAAACAGCCTGGAAAGCGGCATAGACGTGGTGGCTTCGCCTCCGGGCAAGCGGCTGCAGAACGTGCTGCTGCTTTCCGGCGGCGAGAAGGCTTTAACCGCGCTGGCGCTGCTGGTGGGCATCTTCCAGTACCAGCCCAGCCCCTTCTGCATCCTGGACGAGGTGGACGCGCCGCTGGACGAGGCCAACATCGGGCGCTTTACCGAGCTGGTGAAAGAGATGAGCGTGCAGACCCAGTTCGTGCTCATCACCCACAGCAAAAAAACCATGAGTATCGCTCCGGTGCTGTACGGGGTGACCATGCAGGAGCCGGGAGTCTCCAAGCTGGTGTCGGTGCGCTTCGGGGCTTGACAAGCCCTGCAGATATGTCGTAATCCGACATTCCTTGGCCGAGGTCATTTTTCGGTTTTCTCGGCGCACATTTTTTCCACATCAAGGTACGCGGAAAGACGCTCCCAGAGCCAGTTTCAAGAAACCCGCTGCTTGTCAACCCTTTTTCACCGAAAGCCGCCTCCGCGGCCGCCGCCTCAGGCTCCAACCCGGTTGACAAAAAATTCTGGATGGCTAGAATACGCGACGTTTCTTACAGCTAAAATGATTGCATGACTCCCCAACTTCTCGACACCGTCCTCCTCCGAACCGACATACCCGAACTTGAACTGTACGCCAGCGGCAAGGTACGCGACGTTTACCGGGTAGACAACGAGCACCTGCTGTTCGTGGCTACCGACCGCATCTCCGCCTTCGATTACGTCCTGGCCACCGGAATCCCCAACAAGGGCAAGGTCCTGACCCAGCTATCCCTTTTCTGGTTCGACCTGCTGCGCGAGATCGTGCCCAACCACTTGGTTACGGCTGACGTGAAGCAGTATCCGGCGGTGCTGCGTCCCTATGAGGAGCAACTGCGCGGGCGCTCCATGCTGGTGGTGCGCGCCGACATGGTGGCCATCGAGTGCGTGGTACGGGGCTATATTTCCGGCTCTGCCTGGAAGGAGTACCAGCAGACGAGCAGCGTGTGCGGCATTTCCCTGCCCCCGGGGCTGCGTGAATCGGACCAGCTGCCGGAGCCTATCTTTACCCCCGCCACCAAGGCGCTCAGCGGCCATGACGAGAATATTTCCTTTGAGCGCATGGCGCAGCAGGCGGGGCCGGCGCTGAGCCGCGAACTGCGCGACCTGAGCATGCGGATTTACCAGAAGGCGGCCGACTACGCGCGGCAGCGCGGCATCATTATTGCGGATACCAAGTTCGAGTTTGGGCGCACGGCGGGCGGCTTGGTGTTGGCCGACGAAGTGCTAACTCCCGACTCTTCCCGTTTCTGGCCGGCAGACACTTACCAGCCCGGCCAGGCTCAGGGATCTTTCGACAAACAGTATGTGCGCGATTACCTGGAAGAGGTCCGCTGGAACAAGCAGCCGCCGGCGCCGGCTCTGCCGGCGGAAGTGGCGCTGCAGACCAGCGAGAAGTACCTGGAAGCGTACCGGCGCCTGACCGGACGCGAGCTGAGTGTTTAGGGTCTCACTGCGAACTCATGAGCGGGATCGACTGGGTAATCGTGGTGGCGATAGTGCTGTCCATGGCGCTGGCCGCCAAGGAGGGTTTCTTTTACGAGGTTTTCTCCCTAGCGGGCGTGGTGGTGGGATATTTATTGGCCGCCTGGGAGTACGGGCACGTAGCCGGCTGGTTTTCACCTTACACCCGGGCGCAGTGGGTGGCGGAGATTGGCGCCTTCCTGCTGATCTTTATCGTGGTGGTGGCGTTGGCCAGCCTGGTGGGGCGGATCACGCGCTGGACCTTGAAGGAAGTTGGGTTGCGCTGGTTTGACCGCTTGCTGGGCGCAGCTTTTGGGCTCTTGCGGGGCGTGCTGGTGATAGCGGTGATCGTGCTGGCAATGGCCTCCTTTACCCCGGGCGTGCGTTTGCTGTCAGGTTCAGCCCTGAGCCCATATTTCCTGGTCGTGGCGAGGGCGGCCTCGTGGATAGCGCCAGCGGCAGTACGGGATCGTTTTCGGCAGGGGGTGGATGGGTTGCACAACATCGGCCAACCCTCTGCCGCGGGACAGGTTTCAATGCCGGCCCCCGGGGCACAGAAATAGCAGTCAGGTACTACTCATAACTTCCAGCCTTTCAAATGCGAAAGGGAGTTACCGTGAAAGATCAGCTTGAAGCATTAATCACGCAAATGTACAAGAGCGGCATTCTTTATTCAGAAGCCGTTCGCGAATTTAAAAAGCGGTTTATCCTGACTGTGCTGCAGGACAACAGCGGCAATCAATGCCGGGCGGCGCGACAATTGGGCATGCACCGCAACACTCTGAGCCGCACCATTCAGGAATTGAAAATTGACATTCGGGGACTGCGGGATGGAGTCCGCCGTCCGCCGCGCAGCGCCCGTCCGCTGACCTTGGAAAAGAAGGCAGCGCGTTAAAGCGGGAAAGACTCCATTGTTTGCGGCTTTGCCCATCCAACAAGAAAAGGGCAGCCTTTGCGGCTGCCCTTTTGAACTGCTTAGCTCCCTTCCAGCTTAACGCCCCCTGGTACGGCGCCGGCGCGTAGGAGCCGCCGGCTTCTTTACCGTCAGCAACTGACCCTTCTCCATCACCATCATGAAGGGCTTAGCCTCGTAGGAGACTGGGGTGCCTTCGAAGGGAATGCTGGCGCCTGCTTTGGGCATGAGCCGAACCGGGATGGGGGCCAGCATATTCAGGGTAATGTCTGGTTTCTTGGCGTCGATGTCGTCCACCGTAGCTGCAATCTGCAACTGGCGGGTAGTGGCGCTGATGATCGTGCCTTCGATCTGCAGGGGCACGCCCTTAATTGTGCTCCACACCTTATCGGCGGCAGCCTGGTTGCCGGAGGTTAGCACCAATTGCCACTCGGCAAAGGACATCTCCTTGATGGGCTTGGAATTGACCAGGTCCTCCGCCTGTTTGGCCGGGGTAGGAGGCGGCGGAGCGGCGGCAATGGTAAAACCCTGGGGTGGCAAGGTCTGGGTTTTGGCATTGGCTACCAGATCGGTCCAGCCCTGGTCGTTGCCGTGGAATTTCGTGAACCATTTCTTGCCGAAGTCGGCGATCTGCGCCTGTCCGGACGCCAGGTTGACGGCGCGTGCGATGAAGAACAATCCCTGCACATTGGCATCTACCACCGCTGGGTCGGGAGGCGGAGGATTGTTGGCATCCGCTGGCGGTGGCGGCGGAGTAGCCGGCTTAGGAGGATTGCCGGCGGAATAGTAGGCGAGGGCCAGCGGGTATACATCGGTTAGATTGTTGGGATTCTGATCCACTGCCGCCCGCAGGTGTTCCATGGCGCCCTTATAGTCCTTGTTCTGAAGAGCGGACAGGCCCACCGCGCCGTTGAAGATGGCGCTGGTCTGGTCCTTGAGCTTGCCCCAGTCGGCATCGGACATGCCGTCCGGCTTAGGCGCTGTGCCGAGAGCCTGGAGACCCTTCTGCCCATATTGGGCAGCCGCAGCCAGATTCTGTTGCGGATTCTGGTTCTGCTCCGCCTCATGCCGGTGGCTGTAGGTTTGCAACGCCAGGGCACGCAGGTTATTGGGGTCGGACTGCAGAACCCGGTCGGCGGTGGCCTGCATCTTGGCTGTGTCGCCGGCCTGCTCGTAGGTGGCCATGAGCAGCTCCAGCGCGTCGGTCTTCATGACGCTGTTGGGATACTGCTGCAAGAACGCCTCCAGCGCGCTGGCCTTGGCCTGCGGGTTGCTCTGCTGGATGGCGCCTACATAGGCGTTGTATTCAGCCGGATCCTTGATTTCCTTTTTTTGCTGCGGCCCTTGTGCGGAAGGCGCCGCCTGGCCGGCGGCGGCAGGCTGTTGCGCGGCAGGCTGTTGCGCGTGCGCCGGCAGCACCGACATGGTTTCTACAAACGCAACCGCAACTATCACCACCACGATGCTGACAAGCGTCTTCTTCATTTCCTATGTTCCTCCAGGTTTGTCGGGAAACTAGCGGTGACTGCCACCCAGGTACGCAATTGCGCCCCCAAGCCTCTGGCCTAGCCCCAAGCTTTGCGCCGGAGCGGAGGGGGAAAGTGCACTCCGTCCTGCACCGCGCGTTTCAGCCAGTGTGATGCCGGCCTCTACACAGAGAGCCGGATTATATGTATGTAGAACCTTGAAGGCAAGTTTGCCGGACATTCCCTTAGCAACTGAGATGCTGGAACCGCACCTGATGGATGTTTTTGTGCGCCTTGGGACAGTGGGGAAGCCGCCCTTGGAGCCAGTATGGCCTGTCACCATTGATAGTTCGCGGGTTGCTGCTATCAGTTTTGGTACATCCCCTGACAGCTTTTTTGTGGAGAATCCCGAGGGCGGCAAAGCGGCTAACATGCCGATCACCGCCCCCGGGTCGAAAATTAGGAACGTTTCTTCTTGCGCGTGGCCACGCCAGCGGCCAGCGAGCCCATGCCCAACAATCCCAGCAGCGGCAGCGGCGAAGCTGTCTGCGGCAGATTGCCCGACTTGGCGCCCTTGTGATGGCGGGTGGTCGTGGTGGTGGTGGTCTGGTCGGTCGCGCTCTGATTCGCGGTTCCCTGGTCAGGAGTGGTTGCGCTTCCCTGCGCACTCGGGCTGGTCTGAGTTGCGGTGGGGGAATTCGCGGGATTGGAATTCGGATTGGTCTGATCTGTCTGGGCCACAGAGATGCCGACTGCAATCAGCATCACTGCCAGCAGAAAGAGTAGCTTTTTCATCTCTATCCTCCGATGCGAGAGTCTGTTGTGGTTATTTGTGCTTAGACCCCTGTTCTGTGCCGCGGGTTTGCCGCCGGTTTTTACATTCAGGAGGGGGGTGAGTAGTTACTGCAGGCAAAAGGGCGAAACTGGATATAATCTGCCTACCTTGAGACCTCATTTGTTAGTTGCTGGCCTGCTTGCGGGCTGGATTTTGACGGGCTTCGGCTTTAGCCAGCAGGTTGCGCCCTCGGTGCAAACCCTGGTAGTAATGCACTTTGAAAATCGCTCCAGCGCCCCCGGATTGGAGTGGATCTCTGAATCCTTTCCCGAGATTCTGGGCCAGCGCATAGCGTCAGAAGACTTCTACGTACTCGGCCGGGAATACCGCCTGCATGCCTACGACCGGGCCGGCATTCCCGCCGGCATTCATCCTTCACGAGCGACCCTGTACCGCGTTGCCGAGCAGATGGATGTGGATTATGCGGTGCTGGGCAGCTACAGTTTTGACGGGCAGGCGTTCAGCGCCAGCGCCCAGTTGCTGGACATGAAACAGCGCCGCCTTTCCCCCGAACTGAAAGAAAGCGGACCCCTGCCGCAGTTGCTGCAGGTGCAGGCTGCCCTGGCCTGGGACCTGTTGCGCGCTCTGCGGCCGGATTACGCGACCGCTAAGGACGCCTTTATGGCGGCAGCTTCGCCCCTGCGCCTGGATGCGTTCGAGAATTACATCCGCGGGCTGACCGCGCTCACCGAGGCTGACAAGCTTCAGCGACTGCGCACAGCCATCCGCCTGAATCCTTCCTACAGCGAAGCCATGCTGGAACTGGGAAAGACGTATTTTGAAGCCCACGACTACGACGCGGCGGCTAACTGGCTGGCGCGTATTCCCGCTACCAACCCGCTGGCGCGCGAAGCCAACTTTTTTCTTGGGCTGGCCGCTTACTACCAAGGTAATTTTCCCCGGTCCGAGGCGGCCTTCCGTTCCCTGCTGGAACAATTTCCTTTAACCGAGGTATACAACAACCTAGGGGTAGTGAGTGCCCGGCTTGGCAAGGCGGAAGCCAGACAGTGGTTCCAGAAGGCCGTGGACGCCGATCCCAGCGACCCCGATTACCGCTTCAATTTGGGGCTTGCCCTATTGCGGGATGGAGAACGGGAGGGAGCGGGGCGGCAACTACGCGAATGCCTGGCGCTGCGCTCGGACGACAACGAGGCTAAATCCCTGCTTGCCACCATTGGTGGCCAGGCGGCTTCCCTGGCTGAGGTCAAACCAACCGCCGCCGCGGGAGCTGCGCCAGCCGCTGCCAAGCTGCCGCAAGAACGCATCAAGCGGAACTACGATGAAGCCGCGTTTCGCGAACTGGCGGTGGACACGCAGAACGCTTCCGAGTCGCGGCTGACGAAATTGGATGCGCGCAGCCATGCTGCCTACCACTTGCAGCACGGCCACGACCTGCTGTCCAAGGGTTTCCCTGCCGAAGCGGAGAAGGAGCTGCGCGAGGCGGTGGAGCTCGATGGCAGCAATGCCCTGGCCCACGCCGAGCTGGCGGACACGCTTAACCTGAATCACGATGCCGCCGGAGCGCGCGCCGAGTCCGATGCGGCTTTGCGACTTACTCCCTCGGCCGCGGTTTATGTGGTCCTGGCCCGCATCAACTTGAGAGACAATAATAGGGACGGCGCTGCGCAGCTGGTAAGTCGCGCACTGCAACTGGATCCCAACAACGCCGAGGCGCTGGCTGTGAAGCAAAAAATGGAGAGCAAAGCGGACACTGTGCCGCAGAGCCCGTCGCCCAAACAATGAGCTGCCGCTGGCCAAAACGCATACTTTTCGGCGCCGCTGCCCTGCTCCTGTGTTGCGCCTCGGCGGCTTCCGCGCAGGTGCTCAAGATTGTTCTGGACGATACCATTCAGCCCATCAGCGATGAATTCGTTGACCGGGCGCTGAAGAAAGCCGATCAGGAAGAGGACCAGGCAGTGCTGATCCAGCTGAGCACCCCCGGCGGCCTGGCCGATTCCACGCGCCACATTATCGAGAAGATTGTGGCCTCGCCGGTGCCGGTGATCATTTACGTGGCTCCCAGCGGGAGCCGCGCCGCCTCCGCCGGGTTCTTCATCCTGGAAGCCGCCGATGTTGCCGCCATGGCGCCTGGGACCAACACGGGCGCCGCCCATCCCGTCACGCTCATGGGGCCCAAGATGGACGACATCATGAAAACCAAGGTGGAGAACGACGCGGCGGCGCTGATGCGTTCCATCGTGGCCAAGCGGGGGCGCAATGTGGAGGTGGCGGAAAGCGCCGTGCGCCAGTCAAAGAGCTGGACCGAGGGCGAGGCGCTGTCCCAGCATCTGATTGACTATGTGGCTTCCAGCCAGGACGAACTCTTCAAGCAGCTCCAGGGCAAACCCATCCGCCGCTTCAACGGGCAAACCGTCACGCTCAACCTGATGGGCAAGCCGGTGCGGCCCTTTGAGATGTCGCTCAAGCAGCGCATCCTCAACTACATCATGGACCCCAACATCGCCTTCATTCTGCTGGCGATTGGGGCGCTGGCCCTGTACGCAGAGTTTAACCATCCAGGAGCCGTAATTCCGGGCGTGGTGGGGGTCATTTTCATCCTGCTGGCCGCCTTCGCCCTCAACCTGTTGCCCACTCGTTATGCCGCGCTGGTGCTCATTCTAGCGGCCTTCGTGATGTTTGCGCTGGAAGCCAAATTCTCCACCCATGGCGTGCTGGGCATCGGCGGCATTGCCCTGCTCACGCTGGGCGCGCTGCTGCTGGTGGACGGGCCGATTCCGGAGATGCGCGTGAACCTGCTGACTGCCCTGGCGGTGAGCCTTCCACTGGGGCTGATAACGGTTTTCCTGATGGACATTGCCTTGCGGGCGCGTCGCGGCAAAGTTGTGACTGGCGCGCAGGGGTTGCTGGGCGCAATTGGAACCGCGCGCACGGCTCTCAGCCCCGACGGCAAGGTCTTCATCCACGGCGAACTTTGGGATGCGGTAGCCTCCGGCAACATTGATGCCGGCCAGACGGTGGTGGTGAAGCGGATTGACGGGTTGCGGCTGGAAGTAGAGCCGGTGCCCGCCGCACAGCCGTCGGGAGCTCGGACGCTAACGTAGTGGCATAAACCGTCAAAGTTTCAGGTTTCAACCCCGTTCGAAAACTTGAAATCGAATGCTGAAAGCGCATCCTTTTCCCCCGCACCTTTCCAAGCAACGCCTGAGTCCTTCGAGCACGGCGAAAGCCGTTCTGATTGCTGTAGAATCCGCCTAGAAGCTGCCCACCAATACAGCTCGGGCGTGGCCGAATGGAGGCCAACATGATCTCTCCCATTATCATCGCGATTATCATATTCGCGCTGTACGTACTAAGTTCAATCAAGATCCTCACTGAATATGAGCGGGGCGTGATCTTTCGACTGGGCCGCCTTCTTGAACGGGCCAAAGGTCCCGGTGTAATTGTCGTCTTCGCTCCTATTGACCGCATGGTGCGCATTTCGCTGCGCCAGGAAGCGCTGGAAGTTCCGCCGCAGGACATCATCACCCGCGACAATGTCACCCTGAAAGTGAACGCGGTCATCTTCCTGCGCGTGATTGATCCTCGACGCGCGGTGGTGGAAGTTTCTAATTACGTCTACCAGACTTCGCAATTTGCCCAGACTACCTTGCGCTCGGTGCTGGGCGAGGTAGAGCTCGACGAACTACTGGCGCACCGGG
>DATFDP010000262.1:0-33698 GCA_035252015.1 Terriglobales bacterium | reverse complement strand
TTATCGCGTTGCGGGTTCTCCGTGCTGTTGTAGAGCTCCCGGGTCAGGTCGCTTGCATCGTAAGCGCGCAGAATCTCAGGGCTGCCATCCACGTAACCATCGGCCTGGATAATCCAGACGATCCCGTTGCGGTTCCCGTTGGCGGAAATAGAGGGAGTGGGCCCAGGGAACTGAAATGTTGTTGAGGATTGGGACTCCGGCACCACGCCGAAGCTGCTGTTCTGGGCATCAAACTTGAAGGCTTTGAGCGTGTCCCAGGTGCCGCCCACGTAAAGCGTGCCGTTCCACCATGCCGGGGTGCCCCACACGCCCGCACTGGCCAGGGGAAGCGATTGCACGATACCGGTGTCGCCGGTGGCGTCGAATTTTCCCATGTGGGCCGCGTCCAGCAGATAGATGGTGCCGGACTTGCCGGTTACAGCCATCAGTTGTTTGCCGCCCAGGGCGCTTAGCCGGGGCAGAAGCACCACGCCGCCGGAGCCGGGCTCGATATCGCTGGCGTTCAGCGATTCCTGGTCGTACGGCGTGAAATAATCCACTACTGAAAAGTTGCGGCCGTCGCGCATCCCCAGGCGCACAACGCTGTTGCCAAAGTTCAAGCCCCCGCTGGGAGCCGCGTCGAAAACGCCATTACCGGTAGCGAAATAAGCATCTTTACCGTCGCCCGCGGGAGCGGCGCCTGACTGCCAGATGCCGCCGCCTACGCCGTTAGGAGTTGCGTTCCACGCGGCAAGCTGGTGCAGGGTGCGGGCATCATAGGCCATGAGCCAGCCGTGGTAAGGCCAGCCGTCGCAATGGGAAGCCCAGGCGATGTAAACCTTCCCATCCTGCAGCAGCAGGCCCGCACGCTGGTGTTCGCGCAGCGGGTCAAAGCGCGACACGCCCCCGGAAGAAGCCGCGCCCGTTCCGGGCACGGCAGCTGAAATCACTACCGGGCCGCCCAGACGTTCGGACCCGGTGTGGACATCAAGTGCGTGCAGGCGCTGCACGATCTGGCCATTTTCTTCCGTCTTGCTGACCACGTAGAGGATGCCGCTCACCGCATCTATTGCGGGCGTGCCGGTAATGCCGATCTCGGGAACAATGTCAGAGCACCCATATTCGTTCACATCCTGCGCAGGAGCCGGCTTGATGTTCGCCGCCGGATTTATAAAACTGGCTTGCCACAAGGGCTCGGCATTTCCGCCATCAGCGCGGTCGGCATCGAAAGCGTAAACGCTGTCGTGCTCCGTGGCCACGAAGATGACGTTGTGCACGCCTTTGTGGGGCACGCGAATATCGGAAAGATAAAGCGGCTGGGTGTAGATGTAGCCATCCACGGGATGAACGAAAATCTTGCCGAATTGGCGCGCATTCACATTCTCAGGCCGGAGAATAGTCTCCAGAATATTGCTACCCTGGCGAGCGGGGTTGTTGTGATAAGTAGTGACCCTGACCTTGCCATCGCCGCTCCCCGGCGCCAGGCTCAGCACCAGCAGGGCAAAAACAAAAGCCAGGGCCAAGGGCCAGCTCTGGTTGCGAGGAACTCCCATGGACAAGCTATCTGATGCTTTCGTCGGCCTTGGTGGTGCTTGTCTTCGCCGCAAGCTCGAAACAACCTATCCTGTAGGCCTGAAATGTAAAGACACCCGCCGGACGGGCTGTTGCGATGCTAACCCATAATCACGCTAAGGCGCTCGGAGAATTCGGCCTGACCAGCATCGAAACCGCTCCGCTTTTTGCCCGATGTCCCATTCAGTCGGTGCGAGCCGATAGCAGGCAAGATCGCTAGCCTTATGGTGCGCCGACCAAAAATTGCAAAGTCACACTTCCCGGTTGACCCACTTGCTACCGGTTGCGACAATCTTGCCCAACGTCGGGCAATGCTGGCCATCGTCGCTCTGGAGCGTGGATGAAGATTAAGTTAATTTTTCTTTTGCTTATCTTCTTGTCGGATGCCGCTGTCGCTCAGGACAAGCCGCAGTGGGAAGTGTTTGGCGGATTCCAATACACACGCCTCAGCACTGGTGTCGCCCAAGCGTCGCTGAACTCTGCCACGCAGTTGCTGGGCGTACAACCCCTGCCCCTGGGATCCCATTTAAGTCTGAGCGGTTGGAACGCATCCTTGCAGGAAAACAAGACGAGCTGGCTGGGTGGGGTAGTTGATTTCAGCGGCAGCTACGTCACCAAAAGCTTGGTGGTGCTCCAGGTTCCGGGCACGACCGACACCCTGCGCAACCGCATTCGCTTCTATACCTTTATGGCGGGGCCCCAGGTCACCATGCGCAGGAGCGGTCGGCTGCAACCGTTCGCGCGCGCGCTGGTCGGCGGCGCACGCCTCAAGGTGGAAGATATAGGGCTAACAAACGGGGTGCCGGCAACGACGACTCTTGCGGGTGGGGAGACCAATTTTGCCGTAGGAGGGGGTGGTGGAGTCGACCTTCACGTTGTGCCTCATGTTGCAGTGCGCGCGGTTGGAGACTACATTCGACCCTACCTTGGGGGTATGAGCGAAGGCCACTTTCGCGTTAGCGGTGGCCTAACCTACCGTATAGGAACCAAGTAAATTCGGCCATAGTAGTTCATTCACGCCACCACAGACATTGTAAGGGCAGGAATATGCGGCATATTTCCAGGTGCTGAATGGATGTAAGTTGTTGTTTTGCAGCGAATTACCTTCTTTCCTGAGACTGCGTTCCGCGCACTGGGCTGATATCCCTGCTGTTCCTGCGCAAGTAACATGCCTATAAACTGCTCAGGAAGCTGTCTCGTTCCCGGAAAGAGCCGGCTCGTTCGAGCGGCTTTTCCGTCTGATACTTCAGCCTGCAACGCCTTCAAAAGCCCACAGCTCGGTCGCACGGAAAAAGCTTGCGCGGTCCCGCTGGCTGAGGAGCGAACGGGGGTTCTTCGAAGGCGAACTTCACCCGACCTCCGTGCGCTTTCGCCGGCGAGCACTTCTCCTCATCGGACCTATGAGAGCAGCCGTGGGCGGCCGCGACGGGTAATGCGATTTTCATTTCCTGGGCGCGGCCAGCGTGCCGTGACTACGGTGGCAATGCCTCCCCGGGGCTTGAACTCCCCTAGCACCTCCGCCCAAACCGGCTGGGCGGCGCGCACTACATCCTCCAAGACACGGTTGACGATATTTTCCTGAAAAATGCCCAAATTCCGGTAGGTAAAGAGGTACTCTTTCAGCGACTTCAGTTCCAGGCAGAACTTGTCGGGCATATAGCGGATTTTCAGCACTCCGAAGTCGGGAAGGCCGGTTTTGGGGCAAACCGAAGTGAACTCGGGCACGTCCACCAGAATTTCATAGGCGGGAAACTGGTTGGGCCAGGTTTCGATCTCGGGAAACGTGGCGTCCAGACCGGCTTTGGCGTGCTCCGGCGTGTAACGTGGCTTGCTGCCCATGTGTTTATTGTAACGGATGGCCGGGGTGCACCTGCGCCACCCGGCATAGTTCCAAGCAGGGCGCAGCGCACAATTCTGCTTCGCATGGGCATTCGGGGCATCTAAGAAGTGACCCAGCTCCAACGAAAAGTGGGGCCGCTCCTACGGGCATGAGCCTGTGGGTGATTACCAGGGTGCTTCCTGGCCGCCACGGCATTTGGGCTCGGTGGTAAGGTATTAATAGACAAAGGGTTTCATGTCGCCACGGAAAAATTCGGACGCCGGGTTTTTCGGCCGCCATCGCGCCTGGATAATTGGCTTGGCCATTATCGCTGCCGTGATCGTGCTGGCCGCCTTCATCTCGCTGCAGCGCAGCGACGTGCCGGTCCGCATCGCGGAGGTCCACCGCGGCGACATTCGCGCCGTCATCACCACCAATGGCAAAATCACGCCGGTGTTGCCTTTTGAAGCCCATGCAGTTGCACCTGCTCTGGTGAAGCGCGTGTTGGTGCGCGAAGGCGACCGGGTCCAAGCAGGGCAGTTGTTGCTGGAACTGAACACCAGCGAGGCGCAGGCGGAAGCCGCCAAAGCGCTGGCGCAATTGCGCGCAGCGGAAGCCTCCATGGAAGCCATTCAGGCGGGCGGCACGCGGGAGGAGATTCTGACCACGCGGGCTGAGCTGGTGAAGGCGCAAACCGATCGCGATGCCGCGCAACGGAATCTGGACGCCATGAAACGGCTGGAGAAGGAAGGGGCTGCCTCCGTGGGCGAGGTTCGGGACGCCGAAAACCAACTCGAGCGTGCCGACGCTCAGGTCAACATGCTGCAGCAGAAGTTGAAGGGGCGATACTCCCACACCCAGGTGGAGCAGGTGCAAGCCCAGCAAAATGAGGGACAGGAAGCTTACGCGGCCGCGCAGAGCGTGCTGCGCAACTCAATGGTGCGCGCTCCCAGCGCGGGCGTGGTCTATTCCCTACCCGTACACGCCGGCGGCTTTGTAAATACCGGCGACCTGCTGGTGCAGGTGGCCGACCTCTCAACCGTAGAGGTGCATTCTTTCGTGGATGAACCGGATATCGCCCGCTTGTCGCCGGGCGAGAGGGTAGACATCACTTGGGATGCGATGCCTGGGCGGCAGTGGCAGGGCACGGTAACCCGCCTGCCGGCGCAGATAGTGAAGTACCAGACCCGCAACGTCGGTGAAGTGGTTTGCCGAGTGCCCAATCCCGGCGACCGCTTGCTGCCCAATACCAACGTTAACGTCACCGTCATTACCGCGGAGCACCGCAATGTGCTGGTGGTACCGCGCGAAGCGGTGCGGATGGATGGAAAAACGTGGGTGTTTCAGATTATCAACGGAGAACTTCAGCAGCGCGAGGTGAAGGTCGGAATCTCCAACCTGACCCAGGCCGAAGTCAGCGGCCTGCCCGATAATGCCCAAGTGGCGTTGGGTACTACCAACGGCCAACCCCTGCGCGCAGGCATGGCGGTAAGCCGGGCACAATAGAAGGAGAATTTTTTGAAGTTGAGCATAGAGCGAACCTGGGGATGTTTCTTGTTGCTGGCGTTGACTGTGGGCCTGGTTTCCACTTCTGTCGCAGCCGATATACCAGCGCAGTCGCTGCTTTCCGAGGGACGGGTGGATGTTGCCATCGCCGATCTGCAAGAGCACCTGCGCGCCCAACCCGACGACGCCGAGGCCTATCACCTGCTCTGCCGCGCCCACTACTCGCTGCAGCATTGGGACAAGGCCATCGCCGCCGCCCAGAAAGCCGTAGCCCTGGATCCGGACAACAGCGAGTACCATCTCTGGTTGGGCCGTGCCTACGGCGAGAAGGCGGAACACTCCAGCTGGTTCACGGCGATCGGGCTGGCGCGTAAGGTGCGCAGCGAATTTGAAACCTCGGTGCAACTCAATTCCCGTAACGTCGCGGCGCAGTCGGACTTGGCCGAGTTTTACATGGAAGCGCCGGCCTTCCTGGGTGGGGGCAAGGATAAAGCGCGCGCCCAGGCGCAGCGCCTTTCCACCATGGATCCCGGGGCCGCGCATTGGGTGAAGGCCTCGCTCGCAGAGCGCGACCACAACTATACGCTGGCGGAGAGCGAGTATCGTGCCGCCATCCAATCCAGCGGCAACCAGGCGCAATACTGGCTTACCCTGGCCTCCTTCTATCGGCGCCGCAACCGTATGGAGGATATGGAAGATGCGGTGAACCGCGCCAGCACCGCCGAAATTAATCACAGCGAAGTGTGGGTGGACGCCGCCGAGATCCTCTACCGCGCCGGCCGCAATTTTCCCGTAGCCATCCAGTTTCTTCGTCATTACCTGGATTCCAACAACACCTCAGCCGACGCGCCGCCTTTCCAGGCACATTACCTGCTGGGCTCCATCCTGGAGAGACAAGGCGACAAAGAGGCAGCAGCCGGAGAATATCGCGCCGCGCTGGCGCTGGCGCACGACTTCTCGCTGGCGCAGCAGGCGCTGGTGCGGGTGAGCCGCTAGCCCCTTCACATTTCCCACAGCTCTGCCGGTATAAAATTGTGGGCGCAGCATTCCGGGCATTGCAAGCCCAGTGCGTTTAACGGAGGCCCACGATGCGAGCTGTGCAACGGCTCTTCCCTGCGATTTTTGCCATTCTGCTTTGCTTTCCCCTGATGGCTCAAACGTCAGGCCCGGCGAGCCGGCAGCTAACTGATCCCAAGTCGGTCGCATCCGCCGCCAATCCCAATGCGCGGCCCATCCCCATTGACGATTTGTACTTCACACGCGGGCTCTACGGCGCTTCCTGGTCGCCGGACGGCAAGGAGGTGGTGTTCACCACCAACTTCACCGGCCGCCCCAATTTATGGAAAGTACGCGCCGGCGGCGGATGGCCTATCCAGCTCACACAATCGGATGAGCGGCAATACAACGCAGTGTTCTCGCCGGACGGCAAGTGGATCGTCTATCAGCAGGACACGGCCGGAAATGAGTTGTGGGACCTATATGCCATTCCCAGCGACGGCGGAGATGCCATCAACCTGACAAATACTCCTGATATTCGCGAGGAATCGCCACGCTGGGCTCCCGATGGCCGCACCCTCGCCTTGAATTACAAGCCAAAAAACGGTACGAGCTATGACATCGCTTTGCTGCAGTGGGACACACGCAAGGTGGGAAAGCTAACCCACGAGAGCGCGCCCAACCGCAATTGGAGTTCCGTGGCCTGGAGCCCGGACGGCAAAACGCTTTATGCGGATCGCTCCGACGTGAGTTTCACTGATTCCGACGTCTATGCGGTGGACGTTGCCAGTGGCAAGACTACGAACCTGACGCCGCACCAGGGCAATGTACTGTTTTTCGCCTCGTCGCTATCGCCGGATGGAACCACGCTGCTGGTCACCTCCAACCAAAAGGGTGGTTATCAAAATGTGGCGCTACTCGACGTAGCCACAAAAAAGCTGGACTGGGTGACCGACACGCAGTGGGAAGCCAGATCGGGAGATTTCTCTCCCAACCGCGAGAGGTTCACGTACACCCTCAACTCCGACGGGCGCACGGACCTGTACCTGGTAGACCGCGCCACACGCCAGTCCAGGAAGATTGAGGTGCCGCCGGGAGTGAATTCCTTCGCCGCGTCCCCGACCTCCTTCTCGCCGCAAAGCGACCGCCTGCTGATTTCTCACGAAAGCTCAGTACAGCCGGGCGACTACTGGGTCTACGGCCTGAACGGCGGCAACGCCCGGCAGCTGACCCATTCGGCCATTGCCAGCCTGAGTTCCGCGCCGTTGCCAGAGGCGCAGATCGTTCACTACAAGTCGTTTGACGGGAAGATTATTAGCGCGTTAATGTGGGTGCCCTTCAACCTGAAGCGCGATGGCTCCAATCCCGCGCTGGTGCTGCCCCACGGCGGACCCACCTGGCAAATGAGCGATTACTGGAACCCGGACGCCACCGCGCTGGTTTCCCGCGGTTACATTTGCATCGCGCCCAACCCGCGCGGTTCCACAGGCTATGGAATCGCGTTTCAGAAAGCCAACTACCAGGACCTCGGGGGCGGCGATTTGCAGGACGAAGTTTACGCCGCCAAGTTTCTGGAGGCCACCGGCTACACGGACGCGAAGAAGATCGGCATCACCGGCGGCTCTTACGGCGGTTACATGACACTCATTGCATTGACCAAGACGCCCGATGTCTGGGCCGCCGGCGTGGAAGAGTACGGCATTATCAACTGGATGACCATGCTGCAGCACTCCGACCCGCTGCTGCGGCAATATGAAAAGAGCCTGCTCGGTGACCCGGTAAAGGATCGCAAAGTTTATGAGGCGGACTCGCCCATCACCTACATTCACCAGGTGAAGGCGCCGCTGCTGGTGCTGCAGGGGGACAACGACCCGCGTGTGCCCAAAGAAGAGGCGGAACAGGTCGTGCAGTTGTTACATCGGGACGGCAAGACCGTGGCCGCCCATTACTATCCCAACGAGGGTCACGGTTTCGAGAAACGCGAAAATCAGATTGATTCCATTCGCCGCACCATCGAATGGTTCGACAAGTATCTGAAACATAATGGCTCGTCCGCCGAACCGGCCGGCGGCAATCAAAAATAAGGTTGCACATGGCTGTAGCTGCTCCCGACCTTCGCGGCCGACGTCCCTGACGTCGTGCAAGATGCCGCAGCTACCGAGATGGGCTCCGCATATTGTTATACTCGCCTTTCTTCTCATTTCTTCCTGCAGGTGACGCATGAAGCCCATATTTTCCAGGCAGTTTGTGCAGTTGCTCCTAGCAGCGAGCATGGCCATTGCATTGGTGTTACCGGCGAGCGGGCAGGAATTTACGCTCCAGCGGGCCATCCAACTGGCGCTCACTCATAGTACTGCCACGGGCGCCAGCGCGGCCGACCAGATGCACGCCTACGAGTCTTACGTGGAGGCGCGCAACAGTTTTATTCCCCAGGTGACGGTGGGCTCCGACGTGGGCTACGCCTATGGCTTCCCACTCAGCCTGGAAGGGTCGGCGCCGACCATCTTCAATGTCACCTCGCAATCTTACGTGCTGAATATGGCGCAGAAGGAGTTTGTGCGGGCCGCCAAGGCCGAATGGCGGGCCAGTTCCGCAGAGGACCGCGATCAGCGCTCGCAGGTCATGCTCGATACGGCTATGAGCTACGCCGAGCTCAACAAATGGGAGCGGGAGCTGCAGCTGCTGCAAGACCAGAGCAACGTCACGCACAACATCGAATACGCCGTTCTGCAACGTGTAAAGGAGGGCATTGACAGCCAGGTGGACGAAACCAAAGCGCGGCTGACAAGCGCCCAGGTACGCCTGCGCATCACCCAGGCCGAGGGGTCAGCTGACCTTTTGCGCACCCATCTTTCGCAGCTGACCGGCGTTCCCGCGCAATCCATTAACACCATTGCTGAGTCCATCCCGGTGTTGCCCACTCCTGACCCGCCGATAGGCGGAGCCGCAGCCCAGGCGGCCGTGCAATCGAGCGACGTGGTAGAGGCCACTGAACTGCGCGCCCGCGCCCAGCTGCTCAAGGCCAAGGCCGAGCATCGCGCTCTGCTACCCTCCATTGATTTTGCGGCGCAGTATGGATTGATCAGCTCGGCGCTCACCAACTTTGAGCAGTTTTTCCGGGTAAACACCTTTCAGAACCAGAACGTCACCTTCGGGCTGGTCATACGTCTTCCTTTCCTGAATTTTTCTCAGAGAGCCGCCGCCCAGGCCGCTGATGCGGATGCCATCCGCGCCCAGAAGGACGTGCTAGCCGCCAAGGATCAGGTTTCGATGGAAACCATGCGCCTGCAACGCGCCGTGGAACAGGCAGCCGCCGCCCGCGAGGTGGCTGACCTGCAGAACCAGCTGGCACAATCCGGGCTAAGCTCAACCCAGGCGCGCATGCGGGCGGCTACCGCCACGCTGAGCGAGATGCAAACCGCCCAGTTCCAGTCCGATTTGCGCTCCACCGAGCTTATGGATGCCGATTTCGAGCTGGAAAAGGCGCAGTTGCAACTTCTGCGCGCCACCGGGGAGCTGGAGAAATGGGCCTTTCACCACCCCTGATGCGGGGCGCTTTCCAGCTCCGAGGCGGGGCGCTAGTCTCAACTCTGCCAACAACTTACGTCTGGCTCGCGGGTGTTCGGAGAAGGAAAGCTTTTCTGTACCGCTTTTCCGCCCCTCAATGCATCAAATACACAATTCAACGTAAAGGAATTGGTAGGCAGTGAGGCGGCGGGTAGCCTTGACCTTTTACAATCGGAGCAGTTCGTGTCTTGATCGGATTTGGGGCGGGGGCTTCTTGGTCCATTCGATTATGGCGAGAGCCTGTAACCGGGGATGTAATTCCCGGCAACCTAAGAGTGGGTGTTAACATACAGAATTCACACAATATGCCTCTGAAAACTTTGTTTTTGAACCCGCCCTCTTTCGAAAATTTTGACGGAGGAGCCGGGTCCCGTTGGCCGGCGACTCGCGAAATCGAATCCTACTGGTACCCCGTGTGGTTGGCATACCCGGCGGGCATGCTGGAAGGTTCGCGGCTGCTGGACGCGCCGCCCCACCATATCTCCGCCGAGGAGACCATCAACATCGCCAAGGGATACGAATTCCTGGTGCTGTTCACCAGCACACCCGGGTTTCCGGGCGATATCCGGCTGGTGGAGGCGATCAAGGCGGCCAATCCCCATATCAAGATATGTTTTGTTGGGCCCCATGTGTCGGTGCTGCCGGAACGCTCGCTGCGCGATTGCGAGGCCATAGATTTCGTTGCCCGCAAGGAATTCGATTACGCAGTTGTGGAGTTCGCTCAGGGCAAGCCGCTGCAGGAGATTCTTGGTATCTCCTACCGCAAGAATGGCGCCGTGGTGCATAACCCGGACCGGCCGCAGATTACCGATCTGGACGTTTTGCCCGACGTCACCGACGTTTACAAACGTGACTTGGATGTGCGCAATTACAATGTGCCCTTCCTGCTGCACCCCTTTGTATCGCTTTACACCACGCGCGGCTGCCCGGCGCAGTGTACCTTCTGCTTGTGGCCGCAGACCCTGAGCGGCCATCCGTGGCGCAAGCGCTCCGCCGATAAGGTTGCCGCCGAGATGGCGAAGGCCAAGGAGTATTGGCCGTGGGTGAAGGAATTTTTCTTCGACGACGACACCTTTAACCTGCAGAAGGCGCGCACCATCGAGCTTTGCCAGAAGCTGAAGCCGCTGGGCCTCACCTGGTCCTGCACCTCCCGCGTCACCACCGACTACGAGACCCTGAAAGCGATGCGCGAGGCCGGCTGCCGACTTCTGATTGTGGGTTATGAATCCGGCGATGCCCAGATCCTGAAGAACATCAAGAAGGGCGCCACTGTGGAACGAGCTCGCCAGTTCACCAAGGATTGCCGCAAGCTGGGCCTGGTGATTCACGGGGATTTCATTGTGGGCCTGCCGGGTGAGACCCGCGAGACCGTGCAAAACACCATCAAGTTCGCCAAGGAACTGGATGTGGAAACGATTCAGGTTTCGGTGGCCCACGCCTATCCTGGGACCGAGCTTTTTGATTACGCGGTGAAAAACGGTTTTATGTCCAACCGGAAAATGGTGGACGAAGGCGGCCACCAACTCGCCCATATCGAATATCCCGGACTCTCGAGCGAGGAAATTCTGGAATCCGTTCACACCTTTTACGACGAGTATTACTTCCGGCCGCGGGCCGTCTTCCGCATCATCAAGAAAGCGGTGTTCAGCTCCTCGGAGCGCAAGCGACTCTACAAGGAAGCAAAAACCTTCCTCAAGCTGCGCTCGCAACGCCAACGCTGGGTACGGGAGCAGCGCAGCAAGCCGGGTCCGATTCCCCCGGTGGCCGGCGAGTCGCAGCCCGAGGAAACAGAAGCAGTGGAGCCGGCCAACGCCTAGGATCGCGCGTGAACCTGCGTAAGTACCTGGTCCTGCTGGGAGTCGTCATTTTCGGATCCTCTGGCGACGCCCTTCTTTCACGCGGCATGAAGGAAGTGGGTGAGGTCCCCCTCAATCGCTGGCATCAAATCATTTTCGCGGTGGCCCATCCCTGGGTAGCGTTGGGCGTGTTGCTGCTCATTGCTTTCTTCGCTGCCTACATGACCGCGCTTTCCTGGGCGGATTTGACTTACGTGCTGCCCGCCACCTCTATCGGTTATGTCCTGCTGGCTTTCATGGCCAAATTTCTGCTGCATGAAAACGTTACCGCCACGCGGTGGCTAGGCATTGTACTCATCGCTGCCGGAGTCGGATTCGTGGCCCAGGGGCCCGCGCTGACCCATCACCCGCATGGCCAAGAGGCACGCCAGCCGGAAGTGCTATCGCGAGGTGGAGTGTGAGAACGGAGAAGATTTCGTGAGAGATCTATACGCTTGGTTATCCATTGCTGCCATCGTGCTCGCCTCCACTACCGGCGACGTGCTGCTTTCCCATGCCATGAAGCAGATCGGCGACCTGGGCGAATTGCGGCGGCGGTGCGGGTTGCTGCATGTGATTGGCCGGGTGGTGACGACTCCCAATTTCCTGTTCGGCCTTCTAGCCATGACGTTCGCCTTCTACAGCCTGCTGATGGCGCTTTCCTGGGAGGATGTCAGCCTGGTGGCGCCTGCTTCCGCTTCCCTCACCTTCATCGCCAACGCCGTGGCAGCTCGCATCTTCCTGCACGAGCGTGTTGACCACCGGCGCTGGATTGCCGCCCTGCTGGTGGCTGGCGGCGTCGCCCTGGTGGCCATCTAGTGCGGCCTGGGATTTCACGCTGAAACGCGGCTTTTGGGCGCTAGGATGAAGCCGGTTGTGCGCTTAAGCTATCGGTTGGCGCGGAGACACCATAGGCATAGACTCTCGTACAATTAGCGCAGGTCACCATGAGTTCGCCTGCAGCAGCACAACCGAAGGGGTGGTTCAGGCTCGGAAGGGGTGCCGGAATTCTCCTTGTCCTGGTAGGCATAGTTCTGCTCGTGTTGCCGCTCGGGAGCAGCACCCACTCGTCCCCCGGCCGCGACGGGGCATACGTCATTGCTTTCTGGATTCCCGGCCTGCTACTGATCACCCTCGGAACTGTCCTGAACCGAATCCTGCTGCGCCTGCGCACAGTTGTGATTCTGACAGTGGCCCTGGCGGGGATCTGGCTGATGCATCCGGTGTGCGATCGGATCGCCAATGCCGACGTGCCCAGGTTTGAAACCGTTATCACCCTGGAGCAGCGTGCCAGACAGGGCGAACCGTTCCGTAAACTGGAGGGCCACTGGTATCAGTGCAAGAGCTGGATTTCGCGCCAGTTTTTCTTTTGAAACTTGCTCGGCCTAATGCGAACACTTACCGATCATTGCTATTGTGCAGTAAAAGTGAAGTTTTTAATGTACAGGTAGCGTGTTGCCCCTAATGTCTTGTAGCCGCCCCACCAGATGTTGTTCGTACCCCACAAGTTCATAAGGATGTAGGCCTTTGCACTGGGGATGTGCTGCGTGTGAACAGACATAAGGTGGCCGTCAATGTAGAAGGAAATTGAAGAACTCGTCCACACAAATTTGTAGGTGTGGAAATTGGCATCGGGTGCAAGCAACTTAGAGGATGACCACTGTTTGGCGCTTGTCCACAACCAGTTCGTCATCCAGACGGTATTAAGGTCTCCCCCATTCTTGACGCCGTAGAAATCGTCGCCGCCTTCCACCTCAAAATCTATTTCGGTCTGTGATTTGTTCACATACAGGAAACCAGCAGAGGTCTGGCCGGATACAGGGGCGCCAATGCAAGTGGGGCAGGTTGCGGTGGATGCCGTGCGCATCGTCCATGAGTACGTCCCATAGCCATATAAGGCGAGGGAACGCACCTCAGCGCCGACGCTCTGAATTACGCCATTCGTGCCCAAGTTCTGGGTGAGCTTCAGCGCCAGCACCCCTTGTGACAAACTTACGTGAGACGATGAAAATGTAGAGCTATTTGTGCCGTTGCCGCCTGGTGCTGTGCCCGTATCGATGGTCCATAGGCTGGAGTTGAGCTTTCCTGTACTAAAGTTGTCAGAAAAACCAGAACCGCTGGCGAAGGCCGACAAAGTGAGAAGCATTAGCAACAACTTCATTGATTCTCCTTTTCCCCGACGGGTAAGGCCGGGAAGACAGTTGTTGAAGGTGAACTTCTTTTTTGGCCCTAGGATTAACTTCTGGTTTTCGTGGCGCCTCGGTGCGAAGGCAGGTGCTCCGAGTAGTAGAACTAGGCGGAAAAGCTTGTGTTAAAGCAGAACAGCAAGAATTGTTACGAGCCGTATGCAACAAAAAGCCTTGGCTCTCGGCCAGATGGCCTTCATTAAACGCGTGCTGAGAGGAAATTACCCTCGGTTAAAGACACTAGCTGCTTCTAGGGCAGTGCCTTAGCGTAGTCCGGGAGGAAGAGAAGTGGAGAGCCGGGGAAGCTTCCAGGGATGGGAGAGGATTTTTAGCAATAGCCAAGTTTCTCAATGGCTTGAGCCGCTAAACCGAGCGATCCGGCAGAACCGGCCAGGAGTGCGGGTTCTGCGGGATCAGGACAGAACGGCTGAGGCTGGGAAGTAAAAATTTTTTTTAGATGAGCGCGGAACGGGCAAACAACGGTGCCGCAGGCATGCGTCTTTCGGTAGATGCGGGGAGCATGCCACGCCCGGTGTGAGCCGAGCTCAGCGGCAAAGGTTTATGCTTCGGCATGCCTGGGTGCCAACTCTCAGTGAATGTGCATCATGTTACGCATTCTCAGCGGTGACTCGGTCACGTGCTGCCGCCGGAAGACAGCATAAGGCGGCACCGTGGTTCGGGCTTTGTAGGAGATTGCAGCAACCGCAGTCACGGTTCCGCTGACCTGAACGAATTTAGCGATGGAGGGCACTCCCGCTTTGTTCACGAGGAAGAGCATGTAGTAACCAGGTGGAAGCAGATTGGAGTTGCTGGGCACGTTCACCGAGTAGCCGCCGCTCGCCGCCGTAAAGGTCAGGCCGACGAAACGCTGATCCATATCGAAGGAGTGAGTCACGGATCCAGCCTTCATGAGGATTATCGAAGCGATATCGACGCTGGCAGTCTGCACATTGAATGAACTGGCATAAGCCACGGAGGCAGGAGCAGAGTTAATTACCGGGCGTGTTGCCGGACTGCCGTCCGGGTTAAACAGGTATGCGGGCTTATAAAGTTCGATGCGGTTCTCATAGACGCCCTGTTGAGGATTGCCACCGGCAAGAAAGACAGTGCCGTCCGGCAATAACAGTTGCACGTTGTGATAGAGCCTTGGAATGGTATTGGCGCCAGCGGAGGAAAAGCTATTTGTGGCTGGATCGTACAGCTCCGCCTTCAAACTGGCGGTGTTCGGATCCTCGTCGGCAGCCGAACCAGCTGAGATCAGTACCTTGCCGCTGGGCAGGAGGGTGGCTTCCATTTCCACGCGCGGCTCGGCCATGGGGGGTCCTTGCTGCCAGGCAGGAGACGTTTGCCCCAGATCAATGATTTCGGTGGTGCTGGTGGCAGGGTTATCCCCGCCCAAAATCATTACTTTTGGATCGTAGTTGTTGGCCGGAGTGAGGGGCAGCAATACAGAGGAACCATAGGTCCGCTCGGCCACCGGACCACCGTAAATTGTCCAGGCAAGCAGGGCCCAAGTCTGCTTGCTGGGGTCGAACACCAGCGTGGCCGACGAGGGAGCGGAATAGAAAACCTGCCCGCTGGGCAGCAGATGCATGCGGGGATAAAGCGGGAATCCAAAGGTGAAAGTGGGATCAGTAATGCCGGTGGGATTGCCGGGAATTTCAGCACCCCAGCCCTGCCCCGGGGTATAGATTTCGCTGGTATTGTTTACGTTTCCGTTCTCGTCCAGGCCGGAGGTGGTCATCATGCGCCCGTCGCCCAGTTCCGTGACCGTGGGGTACCAGCGGCCATGCGCGGTGTTGCCTGAATTGGGACCGTCGGCCACGGAAAACGTCTCGGTGGCAGGATCGAAAATTGCGGAATTAGGCAAACCTGTAAAAGGTGTGTCCGAGGCCCCGCCCACGACTGCCAGGGAGCCGTAAGAGGCAGTGCCGCCATTGATCAAGACCCTTCCGTCCTGCATGAGCGACATGCCATTGCAGAACATATCCCAGCTCACGCGTTGAGTGGTGATCTTGCCCGCCTGGGGATCCCAGACGGCTGCTTCGTAGTCTGGATTTGTATTGATGGGAAAGGCGTTCTTGGGGTCGTTTCCCGAGCCGGCCAAAACCAATACCTTGCCGGTGTGCAGCAGAGCCGCATGGACGGGGTTGATGGGCAGGGTGTAAGGAAGGGTGGACCACTGGCCGTACTGCGATGTGGTCGAGGGAACGCTGCTGGGCGTGGGATTGGGGGGAGGGGCTGGCGCCGGCGGCGGATCAGAGCTGCCGGGACCGGAGGACGACGATCCTCCGCCACCACAGGCAATGAGCGCGCACAGCGCCAGAGACAAAACCAGGTGAAGAAGAACGGCTGCTATTTTTCTGCTATGCATCTTTGCTCCCATGCTGAGTCAGTTCGCCGCCCAAGTTACTTGGCGGCGACCGTTTCGCCCTGCACGGGGGAGGACAGGCGGGTTAAGTTGGGGAAGAAGGGTGTGACCTCAAACGGCATCTTCTCCTGAGGCGAGAGCAGATGAACCGGCTTAGCCTTTAACATCTGCACTCGATTGCTCCAGGGATCCACTTTGATCCGCGCGCCCAGCGGCAGCGCGGCGATCTGGTCCAGACGCTGCGGCTGCAGTTGCGGAGCAGTGTTTGCCACGGTAAACATGCGGACGGTTTTTCCGTATTCCAGGCTATTGCCCAGGTGAGGGGTTATCAGGCCCGGTAAATTCTGTTTGTTGGCTTGTAAGGCTTTCAGAAAAAGGCCTGCGGCGGCCAGTTTGGCCTTGTAGGGCGAGTTGGCCAGCAACTCGACCGCTTTCGCATCCGCCGCTTCCTCATCCGCCTGGCTGCGGGCAAAATCCACCCGTTGAAATGTGTCCTGGTCTGGGAAGAAGAAGCGGTCATTGAAAGCAAACGACGTGTCAATGCGGTGGCCAAGCACGATGTGGCTGAGCTCATGGGACAGAATCATCGCCAGAGAGGCCTCATCCGGCAGCACATCCAGCAAGCCGCGGCTGATCACAATGGTGTGTCCAATGGTGAATGATTCCAGGGGAGAGGTGAGCAACACGCGGCAGCGCACGTCGGGCACGATATCAAGCTTATTGGTAATGATGAGGTTGTTGATGACAGTTTGCAGAATCCCGTCCACCTCGCCGACGGGCGCCAGAAGGCCGATGTTCTGCAGGTGATCAAGCGCATTGTCTTCTGCTTCACGCTCCCAGATGCGCTGGGCTTCGACGGGCCCGGTGTCGCGGCTGGAATCGCTCTGGTCGCGCACGGTGTCAACCCGCACCTGCGTCAATTCTTCTGTTCGTTTCAGGTGTTCCACGTCGTAGCCCCACAACCGCGTCTGCGCTTTAAAGTACAAGCTGCCGAAGGGCGGGCTGCTGCGATGGCCATCCGATTCCTCACTGTAGATGTACGCCGGCAGCCACATGCCAGGCTGAAGATTCAGGCGCCAGCTGTCGAAGTGCAGGTAGTAGCTGTACCGGGAACGTGGGGTGTATGTGCCGTTAAAACGCACTATGTTAAAATCGCGGTCCTCAACCCATATTCTTCCGGTGAACAGACCTTTGGGGGCGTGCTCCCGGGGCTGCACATCAACCACGATGCAGCGCACCTCACCGAGAAATTCCTGGCGCACGAAGTTGAAGTAGTAATTGCTCTTCTGGAAGTTGGCATCGAGCATGACCATCTGGGCAAATCCGCGGGGCGAAAATTGCCGCGAGAAAGCCGCTCGGAAAGGCGCCAACAAGTGGTGTCCCAGACCGGGCTGCTCGTTTTCAAACAGCTGATCGCGCACCGAACCGCCCAACTCAAGCCGACCCAGGAAATAGTGATCGTTTGTCGGCACCACGTTGTGGGCTTTGTCCTCGCGCAGATTCTGGATGTATGTTTCTAAGAGCGGGTGCAAGCGCTTCATGTTGGTCACAAAGGCGTGCTCACGCTCGACCACGCGGTCCACCATTTCGTCAAATGAGACCGGCGCCAGGATGGTGAAAGAAGCCTTCCTGGTCACACCATAATTGCCGTAAATGGTGATGATGGAGTCGCTTCCTCCGACGGCTGTCTTGCTCATCGGAGTGTTTATTGTGAAGCTGGCGGAAACGGCGCCCGCGGGTACAGTGACGGTGGCAGGAAGCCATACACCATCAGAGGGATCGGCAGCCAGCGACACCACGACGTCGAACGGAACCGACCGGTTCAAGCTGACCGTGCCGCGCAAGGAGTTGCCGGCGACGACGCTGGCAACGTTGAAGCTGACCCCGCTGAGGGCAGGACTCTCCGCACCTTTGGCCACAAGGCCAGCGAAACATACCAGAAACGACAAGATAACCGCTTTCACCAAACGCATAGTTCCTTCCTACGAAGCAAGTTGAAAAATAATGTGTACGATCGCGGTGGAGTCCACCGGCTGGCCGGCGTGCGACGCCGGCTTGAACCTGATTTGCTCAGCCGCCTTTACCGCCTGTTCATCCAGTCCATAGCCCAAACCCTGCAGAACGCGGATCACATGCACCTGCCCAGCGGCACTGAAGAGAACTTCCAGGCGAACCTCTCCGTCAATTCCCTGCTTTCGTCCTTCTTCCGTATATGCCGGGTTGGGCTTAAACAGGATTGCGACCGGCGTGCTGTTCGCCTCCAGGGTGGCAGCAGCTTTGTGCCCCTCAGATGACGCATATACAGCGTCGAAGCCTGACTTCTGCACCGGGCCTCCCGCACTGCGACTGCCGATGGCGACGCCATTGCCAAAACCGGCGCTTGCTACAACTCCCGGGTTTGGGCCGCCTAACCCATTGCCTCGGCCCGAACCATTGGGAAGATCAAATGCGCCGGCTGCGGCGATGTTGGCGGCGACGGGGGTGCGGCTGGCGCGAGGAGAAACGCCCTCCGGATCGCCAAAGCCTCCAGTCTGGACCGCCAGCGCAGGCCGGGCAGTGGTTGGCGTACCGGAGTTTCCACTCGAAAAGCTATTGAGCGCGATCACCTTGGGGGGCGCAGTGGTTGGAAGCTGCGGTAGTCGGCTCTCCATCTTGATCTCTGGGGCCTTCACGTCAGGCGGAGCTTGCTTGCGTACGGGAGCAGTGAGCACCGTCTTGGCGACCAGCAAAGGCTTCATTACCAGCGGACTGGCAGTGTTGCTAACATGGAAATGGAGAGCTGGCTGCGCCGGCATTGGCATCTCGGGCTGGTAATGCACAAGGCTTGTGAGCACGTAATGGCGCGCGAGCGGACGGGACTTAGGCAACACGGCATTGAGGACCAAGAGAGCCGCGATCAAAAACAACTGCAGGCCCCAGCCGGCCACAAAACACTTGGAGCGGGGCGGCTGCCCAGGCAACGGATTAAACAATGAATGCTCCATTCTTACTATTCCCTTCTCGACGTGCTATCACCTGCAACGATTCGCTCACCCACTGGCACTTCAGTAGCGAGCCAGATCAACGTAGCCGCAGGTAAGTTCCATTTTGCCGTCCAAAAAACCTGGCCATGAGATGAATAAGGCCAGAGATACTTCCAAAACCGACGTAATGCATTGCTACATACCTGCCTTTCTACCCAAGAGATTCCAACCACACCAGAAATTGATGAACACGCTGAGCGTTCCTGCCGATTGCCCGGAAATGAAACGACTCTCGCGGAGATAACCTACCCCGAACTCCGTGTACGCCGCGCCGTGCGTATACGCAAGCTTGATCCCGCTGCCATATACGGCCTTGTTGTCCCAGTCAAATCCTTTGCTGTCGCGCGAGAAGGTGGCTTGACCATAGGGCACCAGAGCGGTTTTGCCGAACCTTTTGGCGACGACCCCTTGTGACAAATAAGCCTGGCCAATCCAGTTTCCCTGTTCGACCGGAGATATATTGCCCAAAGCAGCCCAACTAGAGCCCGGGAAGCGGCTTGCTCTTTCAGAAGCGGATTGCCAGCCGAACCAATCCTGGATGTAAAACAGCAGTCCGCCGCGCTGAAGGCTATTGAAACGGTCTTCGTAGGCATAAGCCGTGCCGGCGCTAATCAAACCATGGCTCAAGGATTTATTTACCTTTATTCCCACTTGCGGCTCGATTTTGTTGTTCCACTCATAACCCTTTGTATCGAGTCCCATTGCCATTGAAACGTACGGGGTCAGAGAGAGGGAACCTGATTGGCTGGCGAATACCGCGGCGTCCTGTTCCACATAGGACTGAAGATACCCATTGCCGTGCTCGATCGGGCTGAGATTTCCGACTGTCGTCCAGGTCTCGCCAGGCAGTCCCATCCCGTCAACCACGCTGCCCTGTAAAGCCGGGGTAGCTGCCTGTTGGGCCGTGCAAGCGGTCGCTAACAGCAATGCCGCCAGGCAGGAAAGCCATACGTTGCGTATTGTCGTGGCGCACATAGTCACTTTCAGAACAAGTATCTCGCCGCAGCAAACCACCGTTTAACGTGTTGCCGCCGGACGACCGTATTCCAGCAGCTATATACAAATACGGAACAATCAACAAAACGCATAACAACATAGAGGGGCGAACAATAGAACACATCTTTTCGTCCGTCGCAGATGGCACAGGCCAGCGCCAGGACCACAAGAACGAGCCAGTCCAGGCCAACCCCAAACAGCGCAATTCGGGGATAGAAAGCGATCCACAGCGGCACCAGGAGATACAACATTGAGAACAGCAAGCCTTCTCCCATGAGCAGCTTGTACTCCCAATCAATTCTGGAAAGTCCGGTCCACATCGCGTACTTCTTGCCTGTCTGCCAAGTACCGGTGTCCCAGCGATAGAGTTGCTTGGCGTAATCACGCAATGTGCGCGGATCCTGAGTGCAGACCAGGGCGTCTTTCTGATACACGATCCTGCCCAGATGTTTGCGGTGGACCTGGATAGTGCAGTCCATGTCCTCGACGATGGTGTCGGAATTCCACTCCAGTTGGGAGAAGGCCATACTGCGGAAGCTGGAAGCGCATCCCGGAGCAACCGTTACCACATTCATGTTGCTTTGGCCGGCCTTATAGATTGCATGCGACATCCAGTAGGCCAATGAACGATAAGCGGTTAGCCAGTTGTGGGGAGTACTTTTAGCCCGCCCGCAGACTGCCGCCACGGATGGATCTTCGAAAGTCATGCGCACAACCGCGAAATATTCCTGACAGACCTCGGTATCCGCATCCATCAGGCAAACGTAGTCGTAGCGCTCGGTTAGCTGGAACTCCAGCGCCCCCCGTCTTATGCTGTGCGCCTTGCCGATGTTCTTGGGATTCCGCAGAACATTTACCTGCAGAGAGCGGGCAATTTCACCTGTGCCATCGCTGGAGCCGTCATCAACTACGTACACATCGGCGGGAGACACACCCGCCTGCAGAATGCTGCGCAGAGTCTTGCCAATGCCCAGGCGCTCATCCTTCGCCGGTAGCAATACGCAGAGCTCGCTCACAAACCACCTCTCACTACCAGCTCGCGGGCGTCGAAGGAGACAGAGAAGATGCCGCGTTTGTCGGGATGCAGTTCATGGCCGCGCTGGAAAACATGGCAGCGGTTACCCTGAGGCACACGGGCCTTGAGCACCACGCCGGGAGGAAAAGGCTGGGGCAAGCTCCACTTGATTTGCTCGCCACCTTGGAACCGCTGTGGCGCGGCTTCCTGCAGAATTCTTTGTGCTCGAAAGTAGGCTGCCACCTCCCCGAAGGGCGCTACCCACAGGCCGTGCTGCTCCGCAGCTTTTATGTAGTTGAGAACGAAAACAAACGTAGCGGCCGGAATCGGTTCCCAGCCGGTAGACGCGTCGTCAATGCCATGCATCTGCAGCGTCGTCCAGGTCCCGGTGGACATTGCTTTGTCGATCCAGTCCTGGTAGACGGCCGGCCCATAGCGGCTATACGTGGGTTGGCTGGGCAGGCTGTACCAGTCCGGGTCAGCGTCTGGGCGGACATACAACTGGTCACCGCTGCCGCGCCAGCCACGGGCGGCAAAGTCGTACTTCTTTACCCAGAACGCAAGCCCGGGCGAGGTTTCCTCGTAGGGATATGCAAAGATGCTGATGTCAGATCTGAAATTGCTGTCCAGGAACCTCTTCGCGTCTTCCACCTGGAGTTCTTCACCAGCTTTGGTCAGGCCGGAGGGGTGTTCGTGGCTTACCGAGTGATTGCCGATTTCGTGTCCCTCACGCTGAACCTTTCGCCAATCATCGAGTCGCGTGAGCTTGGAGATAGTGAGAAAGAACGTGCCCCGCAGCTGCCGCTTGTTCAGCTCTGGAACAGCCTTATCCAGTTGCACGCTGTCGGCGTCATCGAAAGTAAGAGAGACGGCCGCTTTATGTCCGTTCCACGGCAACACCGCAAATCCTGATGTCTGCGCTCCACAGCAACCAGCTAGAACGCTGCACACCAATCCTGCCTGGAGAAGCTTTTTCATCAGTTAACGGAGCAGAGCCCGCACGTATACACTTGCCGCTTTTGCGGGGGAGACCTGCCTGAATGCAATGGCGATGCCACTACGTAGGGCTGGCGGTCGTGCACTTAACTCCCTCGTGGTGTTCATGCGGCGGGACGGGTAACATCATGGAAACGCAGCGGCTTAGCCGTTTCCAGAAAAACTCTGGACGAATCCCCTTGTGATCTCGGATTACCTTTGGCGGGATTGTGTGGTTACTTTGGTAATTTTAGTTTCAAATTGGAAACGAAGGGGATTTTCACCCCGCGAGTGTAAACATGTTCCACACAGGTGGACGACGTCTACATCCCTGAACGCAAAACTGCCCAGGCGCAGTTCCAAAGCAGAGCTGATAGTAAAACTACGAGGGGAATTGAGCCGGAAGACGGCTACTCGAAACCTACTTGCGAGCCAGACCCAGCACGCTCAGGAAGAAGCTAAACAAGACAATCTGGCAACCCAAAGTCATGGCGGTTACAGAAGGCACGACAGTGCGCAACGTGATGCTGGTATTGAGGGGCCCAAAACCATGGCGACTCCAGATGTGGACGGCATAGATGGAGCTGGACACCCCGGCCAAAATCAGCAAGCCACCGCAGGCCAGACCTGCCTCCAGTGTGATTATCTGCAACAGCCGCTGCGCACGAGGATCTTCGGGCAGCAGGCCCTCAGTCATACCATAAACTTTGGCGAACACTGCGAAGGCAACGGCCTGAAAACCGATGAGAATGGCAACCATTGCATAAAGCAACGTATGCACATCGAAAGTAATGCCGTGGACGACGCGAGGCTGCGGCAGCAGCCATAACCCTGCCACCAGTCCGGCCATCATCAGCAGCAGGCCAGGGTACAGGAACAACCAACGTGGACTGTAGAGCAGCATGAAGCGCAGGTGCCGCCACCCGTCCATCCAGGTTCTGAGGTGAGGGCGACGTGCGCGTCCGTCAGGAGAGAGGGTAGTGGGTACCTCACAGACCCGTAATCCCATAAGAACAGCTTTGACCACCATCTCGCTGGCGAATTCCATACCGGTGGTGCGCATGCCCAGGCGCTCATAGCCTTCCTTGCTGAAACCACGCAAGCCGCAGTGGAAGTCGTGACAGCGGCTGTGAAAAAACATTCTGCCAACCAAAGACAGCAGCGGATTACCGATATAGCGGTGCAGGAGAGGCATTGCGCCGGGCCGGATGCCGCCGGCAAAGCGATTGCCCATCACCAGATCATATCCCTGGCGAAGCTTCTCCAGGAATCGGGGAATGTGGCTGAAGTCATAGGTGTTGTCGCAATCCCCCATAACGATGTACTTCCCCCTCGCCACCGCAATGCCCCCCATAAGGGCATTGCCGTATCCCTTCGCTTCAATATGGGTGACCTGTGCGCCCTTGTTCGCGGCGATATTCGCTGAGTCATCCGTACTGCCATTGTCTGCGACCACTACTTCGCCGCGGATATTATGCCGCTTCAAAGTCGCTTGAATCTTTTCGATGCACGCACCCAACGTGCATGCTTCGTCCAGGCAGGGCAGCACAACGCTGAGTTCAAGCGCACCAGTTTCCGGCTGACTCCGGCCAGTTGGAAGCGGGGCTATAGCGTCAGTGCAGGTTACGCTCATGGCACGGAAAACCGGTTTGCTGAAGAAAAAAGCATAGCTCCTCACCCCAGGAACTACAACCTGACGGGGAAACAGCCTGCATGATACAAAGAATTTCGGCCTTCTCCCTTACGCTAGGCAAGAATCTCCCTCGTGCGCAATTTCTTGCGCATTTTTTGGCTGGGCAGGCCTGGGAACGATTTGTTGCCGGCCCTTTTTTGGCAGCCCAGTTGCACAGAAAATGGGTCAACCAATGCGACGCGACTGGCGAGTTGACACCTTGCGGGGCTGGTTCCTTGTCTGCATGACGCTAGCCCATCTGCCGCCCCATCCCTTACAACCTTGGGTGGGGTACATGTTCGGGTTCGCCTCAGCGCCCGACGGGTTCGTTTTTTTGTCGGGTTTGGTTGCGGCCTGGGTCTATCTGCGAGTACGTGCCAGAAAGGGACAGAAGGGCCTGGAAGGCAAAGCGCTGCATCGCTTTCGCGACATTTACCTGACCCATGTAAGCATTCTTTTCATGACCATCGTCGGGAGCGTACTCTTCGTTGGAAGTTCCTTTCGAGGTAGCCACCCAATACAGGCTCTGTTTGCCGGATGCCTTCTGGTATATCAGCCGCACACCTGCGATATTCTGCCGATGTACTGCATTTTCCTATTAAGCATGCCCTTAATTCTTGAAGAGTTCATGAATGGCCACGCGCGACATATTGGGATGATCAGCTTCTTGCTGTGGCTGATTTCCCTGCGTGGTATTGGCGACGCCAGCTACGTTCTGCCTTACATTGACCTTGGGGCTTTTAATCTCTTCACCTGGCAAGCTTACTTCGTCGCCGGCATGTACTTCGGGTATCGCGGTCTATATAGCCAAAAACCAGTGGTACCGAGATCGCGCGCCCTTTTGGCCGCGTGCATAATTGTCTCTCTCGTACTTCTTGTGCAGCGTCATTTCGAAATTGTTGCCGCAATCGAGCTCATAAAATTCCACCTCAGCCCGGATCATAACCCGCTCAGATTCTTGAATGCCGCCAGCCTAGGCTACATTGTGTGGATGGTGCCGCGCACTTTGGATTTGAAGCTGATGCGGGTGCGCATATGCCAATTCCTCAATTACCTCGGAAAACATTCCCTGCAGGTGTTCGCATGGTCGCTGCCGGTGACAGATGCGCTGAGTGTTTTCCACTTCCGAGTATGGGATAAGCTCTCGCCGGTCACCCAGACGTTAGCCGCCTTGCTGACCGTGGCAACTTTGGCCATTCCCGCGCTTTTGCACGATCAATACCGACAACGCCGAGCAAAACCGGCACGTATGCTGCAGTACGTTAGCAGCACCGTATTTTAGCGGGAGCAACAATTCCCCCACGTGGTTCGCACCCAAGAAGCCGGGGTGCTGGATGCGCGGTCTTTTTGCGCCCTCCAGCAAGCATCAAACCAGAGCAGTAGCTGAAACGAGCGTTACGTCTGTCTCACAGAAGTGTTCATGCTGGCATGAATCTGGCGGAAATAATTCGATGCAAAATCTGCAGAAATTTGCTTCCACAGTGAGATAAGTCATTGCACACTGGACGCGATCCTCTGCATCGTTCGAGTGGCATGCCCTTTGACTAGTGGCACTTTCGTGCCATTTGCCTCTCCAGAAAAGATAAGCATTCGGCTCAGGCTGTCATTATGAGCGGCAGCAACGGAGTGGATGGACTGACTCGTGCAAGTGGATTTCAGCATCGTGCAAACAAGATTCCAGCGGCGCCGCACGCCGAGATACACTATGAGTCCGGTTGCGTTCACGGTGGCGCTGCTATCGGCTCACTCCTGGGCCGATCCGCTTCTACCGCTTGCAGCTAGCTAAAATGACCGAATATCCTCAAACCATCGTTGCAGTTACGGAGTCACGGGCGGGGACGCCGGCGAAAAACCCTCAGAAATCTGACGTCCGGCGACAACCCATGCGCAGCACGTGCCTCCTGGTTATTGTGCTCCTCGCCGCAGCAGTCATCACTCTGCACAACATACACAGGTCCCGTGACTTCAGCATGCACGACGAAGGTACTCACGTGATGACCAGCATATACTTCGCCGATTTGCTTACTGACCTTCCAATTTGGCATCCCGTGCAGTACACATACGAGTTTTACGCCCGCTACTCCACTCTTGGACTCGTTCACTGGCCGCCATTTTTTCCTTTTATTGAAGGAGTGGTGTTTCGGGTCTTCGGACCGACGATTCTCGCCGCTCGTCTGACAGTTCTGTGGTTCTCCCTTCTCGGCCTGACTTTCTGGTTCTTACTAATCCGCGAGTTGCTTGATCCGTGGGCAGCGGCTTTTGCTGGCCTGGCACTGGCTTTGCTTCCCTCAATCGTTGTTTACGAGCAGGCGGTTATGCTCGAGGTGCCGTCCCTGGCTCTGTGTATAGCAGCAACCTACTTCTGGTTGAGGTTCCTTCGGACACAGCGAACGCGCACCTTGGCCTGGTTCGTCATCACAGCCTCCCTGGCCGTGCTCACCAAGCAGCAGAGTATTTATCTGGCGCCGTTTTGTTTGTTCTCGGCGATTGCCGTAGGCAAATGGCGCACTTTTGTGAGCCGGCGCGGACTCATAATTCTTGGTGCTTCCGCCCTGTTGGTGGTCCCGTTCTATGTGCTGGCCGTGAAAGTCCACCTTTCCAGCATTGCTGATCACGTCGTGACCAGGCACGCCTTGCAATCTTCCGGTCTGCTGTTCTACTTGCGCGCTCTGCCCCAGGACATCGGCTGGCCCGTTCTGGGGCTGAGCTTGTCCGGCATCGTCTTGAGTTGGTGGTGGGGACGCCGGCGTGATACGGCTGTGATGTTGAGCTGGATCTTGGCTTGCTTTCTGACGTTTTCATTTTTGAACGCCCGAGAGCCTCGTTATTTCATGTACGCTGTGCCGCCGATTATATATTTTGCCTGCTGGCCGTTCGCCATTGATTTCCGGGCTGCTCGCCTGCGACCCCTGCTGGGCGCAGCGTCTGTGGTCCTGCTGCTCGCTTACCTGCCAGGTGACTGGCATGCTAAGTACCCATGCGTATCCGGATATAGCAATGCCGTGCACAGCCTCGTTGCGGGAATTCCGGGGCGGGAGATTCTGCTGTTTGATGGAGATGATGTTGACAGCACCAACGTCGGTTTCTACTTGCGATTACAAGACCAGCAGCACCGTTTTGTCCTCTTCAGAAAGGGACTGTACGCGACGCGTATAATGGCAACCTTTGGAAGTACCGAACTTGTGCGCAATCAGTCCGAAGTGCAAAGCATGATGGCAGGTTATGGTATCAAGCATGTTCTGATTGCCGATGAAACAGAGGTGGTTCACCCCTCACAACAGGTGTTACGCGAGCTTCTAAAAACTCGCCAATTCAAGCTCATCGACGACCTCCCAATCGTCTGGGATGGTAAGGTTCATTACTTGCAGCTCTACGAAAATCAAGCGGTTTCGAAGCCGACACAAACAGACCTGCGCCTCCCTATGATGACTTTGAACCATGATATTGTCGTTCCTCTGCGCGCTTTGGGAATTCAATAAGGCGCCTGCAGACACTATCCTGCATAGAACTGGGAACAAAAGAATTTCAGCGATTGAACGCTAGCGCTCGCAGTTCGCTGCCCGGTCAGATCATGGAAGGTGGTTCAGGTAACAGGGATGGTTTGCCGGCTGAGCGGGCGGGGCGGGAGGAGTCATCCAAGGGCCATCGGCGAAATCGAAGAATTCCGTCATATCCATCTGCGCGGCGTCACGTGCGGTGAGACTCGGCAGATTGAAGCGTGTTTCGATGAACTTGAGAATTGCCGTGTAATCAGTAGTGGTGTGAGAGACGTAATGTTTGCGCGTAAATGGCGAGATGACGATGAGTGGAACCCGGTAACCCGTGTAATTGAAGTCGCAAGTTGGACTGTTCTGCCCTCCGGTAGTGCATACGTCGCCGGACCGGAGATCCTGAGGCGGAATGCCGTCAGGGCTGACAGTCGGTTGCGGCGGCACATGATCGTAGAACCCACCGCCCTCGTCGAAGCTGAGAATGAACAGCGAGTCCTTCCAGGAGGGACTCGTCATCAATGCGTTGATGATGCCTGAGACATACTTGGACCCAACTTGGACATTGCCGCTCACTGGCGTGTCAAAATCAGAGGGATGCTCATCACGGCCGCTGGCATACCCTCCCTCGATCATAGCAACGTCGGGTAACGTTCCATGTGAAACGTCGGAGAAATACTGCGAAATGGGGACTACGTTCGCGGTGTGCGGAGCGTGGTCGTAGGTGAACATAGTGAAGTAGGTGACAGGAGAACCGTTGTGGTAATCGCTGACATAAATTTTCCAGGTCAGCCCATGTTCATCCAGCAGCTGAAAAATAGTCTTGGCCGCCAGGGGAGGAGCGCCTGCGCCAATCGTGTACCCCCCGGCATAGCCACCGGAAGTAGCCGCCATCAGGTACATGCGGTTGGGCTGGGTGCGAGTCAAAGCCGGCGAGAACCAGCGGTCGGAAGTCGCAAAGTTCGACGACATAAAATAGTAGTAAGGCAGGTCGGAAGCGTCATAGTAGCCCATGGCGCGAATGCCCTGCGTGTCATACCGGCCCCAGTTTCTGGCGGTTTGCCCGGCAGTGTAGACGAAGCCATCGAGGTTGGGGGTCGTAGACGTCGGGTCCGAGAGGTTGAAGTCCATGTGGCTTTCGTTCCAGGACGGGTCCGGGCTCTCTACACACTGGCTGAGCAGGTGGTAAGCGCCGATCTGTGAGCGGCCGTCGTAACTGGGATTGGACGCGCCAGAAGGCATGCCGTCAAAATTCTGAGAAGGATAGCCATTAGCCTTCCAGTAATCGGCCAGATGGCCGAAATAGTGATCGAAGCTGCGGTTCTCCTGCAGCATAAAAACTACGTGCTTAATAGACTGAAGCGAGGCATGAAAGACTGCGCTCACTGAGGCAGCGCCATTCACCGTGAAGGTGCAGGAGGTATTCCCGCTGCATGCTCCACTCCAGTTTGAGAAGACTGACCCACTCTGAGAATCAGGAACCACGCTGAGCGTCACCACGGTACCATCAGGAAAGCTGCCGCTACAAGTTTGGCCGCAGGCGATTCCAGGCGGATCGCTGGTTACCGTACCAGTGCCTGGCCCGGTCAAAGTAACAGAGACCACCGAACTTGTTCCCTGTGAACCTCCGGGAGCGGGGGCTTGAGGAGAACTGCCGCTAGAGGAATTTCCGCCACTCCCACAACCGGCCCAGGTGAACATTAAGGCGAGCACCACTGCACAGGACCTTGCGCTGCGTATAGGCATACGGCGACCAGGAAATCTGATCGCTTAGAGGATGCCCTAGGTGCTACTCTGGTTGCCCGGCCGCAAAATCCTAAAAATGCCCGTCAAAACGCCGCCCTGAAGGTAGCCATCTGCATGATCCAATTACTGGAACTGGTGGTTGCAGTGGCGTTGTAGGCGCCAGTAGCGGTGACAGCCTTGTCTTCCGCAATGTTGCCGTAGGCATTGATCCCGCGGTTAATAAATCCCGTGCCGGCGGAACTGAAGACGTTGCCCGTTGTTCCGCTTGCAAAAATTAGCTCTGTGGGAGAAGTAGTACTGGCAAAACCGCTATTGGCGGCTGTTCCCGTTCCCACGTTTGCCGCCGTTACGTCCAGCGGACTATTCGTGTCTACGCCACGGTATTCCAGAATGCGAACATCCGGGTAAGATGCTGCCTGGTTAAAGGTGACAAGTACCTGGTTGCTTCCGCCCACGACGTTACGAGCGTAGTAAATGACCTGCTGCAACCCGGTGGTCTTGGTTGGACCTATGGCTCGCACGTAAACATTGCCTTGGCTATCGGTGACCGAACTAACGGCAGAGGTCGTGTCCCCCCAGCCGACGGCCACAATATTCAAGTCACCCGCCTGCTGGACCTGAAGGTAGCTCACGGTGACAGAAGAGTTCCAAGCCTGCAGCGTGCTGGGAGCAGAATTAGCCTGGATGAAACTGATGGTTTTCGCGGAAGTGTAAGTGTAGGCATTCGACAGAGTTCCGCTTTGCCCGTTCGGATTGGTAACAACGAGGCTAGCAGTGCCGGCCACATGCGCAGGTGTGACAGCAGTTGCAGTAGTACTGCTGATTACGTTCACTCCGCCAGCTGTTGTTCCGCCCACCTGCACCGTGGCACCCGACGTGAAGCCAGTGCCCGTGATGGTAATTGCGGTGCCGCCGGCAGAAGGACCGGAATTGGGCGAAACCGCCGTCACCGTGGGAGGAGCCACAGCAGGCACTCCCGAGGAAACAGCAGCACGGAAGGCGGCCATCTGCATGATCCAGTTGCTGTAATTCGTAGTAGCAGCGGCACTGTATGTGCCGGCGGTGGAGACGTTCTTATCTTCAGCAATATTGCCGAAGACATTGATACCTCGGTTCGTAAAGCCAGAACCAGCGGCGCTGAAATTGCTGCCGGTTGTGCCCGATGCAAAAATGAGTTCAGTTGCTGAGGTAGTAGTCGCGAGTCCGCTGTTGGCGGTCGTTCCTGTCCCCACTGCCGCAGCCGTAACATCCAGCGGAACGTTGGTGTCCACTCCGCCGTATTCCAGAATACGGACGTCAGGATAGGACGCTGGCTGGTTAAAGGTGACCGTCACCCGGTTGCTGCCGCTGACGATATTGCGGGCATAGTAGATTGCCTGCTGCAGCCCGGTGGTCTTTGTCGGCCCCACGGCACGCAGGTAGGTGTTTCCCTGGTCGTCTGTGACTGAACTGATGGCGGAGGTCGTATCCCCCCAACCAATAGCCACAACGTTCAGATCCCCCGCGATCTGGGCCTGTGGAAAAGCCACCGTTAGTGAGACGTTCGACGACTGCAGTGTGCTCGGACCGGAATTGCCTTGCACGAAGCTGATGCCGGTTTCTGAAGTATACGTATAACCACTGGGTAAGGTCCCGCTCTGGCCGTCGGTATTGGAGACAACGACATTGACAGCGCCGGCCACGTGCGCCGGGGTAACGGCAGCAATGGTCGTGCTGTTAACTACATTCACTAAGCTGGCCGCCGTTCCACCCAACTGCACCGTCGCCCCCAGCGAGAATCCAGTGCCGGTGATGGCAACCGCGGTGCCGCCACCCGAAGGACCCGAAGCCGGCGAGATCGCGGTTACGGTGGGAGCAGGAGTCGTGGTCGTACCGCTGGAAGCGGCCACAGCGGTGTAGTTCGTGTAGCCGTAATTGGCGTTCGTTCCAGAACAGCTGGCGGGATTATCCAAGTAAAAACCCATTCCCGGCTGTCCGCTTGCGTAGGTGTTATCGGTGACCCTGGCTTTCTGTACGCCATTGATGTAGGCGGTGATTACGTTTCCAACGATGGTGGCCTTGAACACGTCACCGGTTTTCACACCGTAAGTCGAGCCAGAGAGGAACGTGAGATAGGTGAAGTTGCCAATGGCTCCGTTCCAGCGAGCGATAAGCAAATAGGAGTTGGAGTCGTTTGTCGCACGAACTGTAACTTCATAGCCTGTAGCAACATGGGCTGCCAGACTACCCCGAAGGACCAACTCATGCTCCTGATGGCAATTGACATTGGGAGAATGATCCTTAATCGTGGCTTGAACCGTTTGATCCTGTCCCCACGTGCCGGTCAGTAAAGCCCAGGAATCGGCATAGGCGACTTGACCTGGATCGGTGCCATAGGCAAATCCAGTGGTGGTGGCGACGTTGTTCCAATCCAGGCCCACGACTCCACCATTGATCCACTTTCCGCTCTCGGAGATTGGGTTCTCGGTAAGGGGAAAATTCGTGGTGTAGGTCTGCGCTCCAGCAACTCCAGCAAAAAAAAGGACAAGAAGGGGATACCCGATCAGCCACAGCCGCTTCATCGTTCCACTCCGTCGAATGGCCCGCTTGCTACCGACAACGATTTGGTCGCGGGACGTGTGATCCCAACGTGAGCATCGGCTCACGCACAGGCTGCAAAACAACGACGTGGCGATTGGAGCTGGGCTCCGAAATCTTCACCTTGGAAGCCAGATGGAAGTGCGCGCAAACTACGTCATGTGGTGCTGCTTGAAAAGTTGAAAGCGGCGACTTGGCGGGTCTGCCACGCTAAGAGATTCGCTTACTCAGACCCTATACAGTTCCTGGGGTGTACAAATGTGTATCGATACTAGCGAATATTCGAGCAGAGTACAAGGCGTTGTGACCTTTCGCAGCGGTCTGGCATTTTCTCTGAAAGAGCTAAACGTCGAAGTCGAATCGGTGGTTATAACTGCACTGCTAATAGGCAATGTGCCGCGATCAGCATCGGTTCGCCCCAGGCTCCGCGTACAACGTTTATGAGACTCATAAAGGACCATTAAGGCAAATCTGGCCTCAAGCACGAAGGTCGCTCGATCAGTTTTCCACAGGATGAGGCGATTTTTCTCGGGCGTTCACCCTATTCGACACATTCACGGGAGGAAGTACTCTCACAGTCGAATAAAACGGGGTAGTCCGATGGGGGTTGACGCTAAAATGGCAGAAGCAACGTCCGGCTTGAAAATGGATGCCGCAGCAGATGAAGCGGTAGTGATTGGGCCAGAACGCCTCGAAAAGGGTTTCTTCAGGTTTTGGCGCTGCTCCGTTTGCAGTACACGGTTTGCACACTTGGGCGGAGCTCCGTGCTGTCCAGCCTGTGGTGCGAAAGCGGGAACGACGGCAAACTGAAAATCGCAGTGCTGTACATTTTTTCCTTTCTTTTCCAGCCGCGAGTGTTGCTTTAACTGGCCACAGTTCTCGCCTAGCGGCTCTTGCCTTGATGCGTAGTCACGTGCCCGCACTTCACGCGTTCACCTCTGGCTTTCAGCCGTGCCGAGCGAGCTGGTACGTTATGATGCTGTTCTGTGAATTTTTCCTAAGTCCCTGGAAACACTGAACGAAAAAGCGAATTGACTTGTGTCACCTGTAGGTGTGGGATTTGACGAGCACTCGCGATACCCAATTAAGAAATCCGCAAGCCTCTAGACCGCGCCCCTTCATCCTTTGGAGGGAAAATGTGCAAAATTATATTTGAGCCCGCTTGCCTGATGGTCTTGTCTTTGGCCTGTGTTGCCGGCATTGCCATCAAATACTCCACGACGATTCCCAATCAGGAATCGACGATTTCAGAAGGGTCAGTGTGGACCGACGGCCATCAGTCAGGGTGAACTGGGCCGATGTGGCCACCTATCACGGTAAGGCGTGGGGCAAGGAAGGAATACAGACTCGGGCCAACTACTCAGATGCGACAGCAGTGTTGAAAGGCGTTTGGAACAGTTCGCATGGTGTGTCGGCGAAAGTATTTGTCACCTCCGGCGCTCCCGCGGAGGGCAGTCCCTGTTATCCGGAAGTGGAACTGCGACTGCACACCGGTATCGCGTCTTACTCAATCAAAGGCTATGAGGTCAATTTTTCAGTGGGTGGCACAAGCAAGGCCTACGCGATGATCGTGCGCTGGAACGGCGCACTTGGTGACTTCACTGTGCTAAAGACAGCCAACGGCTCGTCGTACGGGGTCAAGAATGGAGATGCGATTTCAGCAACCTACTCTAATGGGACGATTACCACCTACAGAAACGGCGTAGCGATTCTGAGCGCTTACGATTCGACTTACGGCAACTACGGATCACCGGGAATCGGCTTCAACTACGTCTACGGTTCATCCTGCCCCGGGGGTACTGGCCAGAACGACACCTACGGGTTCTCCAGTATTGCCGCGACGGAGTGAGAGTTCCGACTGTTCTTGAGGACAGTTGGCTGACTATCCTTAGAATTATTTTTGTTCAAATCCGGGTGTTCCAATTCTGGACAACTTTCGGCCGTGGATAAGCCATCAAACGACAAAAATTGGGACAGATTTCGTCTCACTTCGTCTCAGCTGAATAGCGCGTCATTTGTGGAGTTCGGGGTGCCACGCAGCATCAGGCCTGAACCGTGCGGATGAATTATCCACGCCCGCTTTTTCCCGAGGTGGGGATACTCGGGCTAGTGCCTGACCGCTGGCAACCGCACTGGCAGGCGCGGCATTTTGTGCTCAGCCGCCTGGCGGCTTACTTCCAGGTGGTGTGGATCAATTATCCGCATCATTTGCGCGGCAGTTTTTCCGCGTGGTGGCAGCATCGCGCTCAGGGCGACGATCCCGCTACCCCCGCCGGCCTGCAGGTTTACCGCCCCGAGTTCTGGCTGCCGCTGGCCGGCCGCCCGCGCTGGCTGGCGGAGTTCACCTCCCGCCGCCGACTGGAGCGCGCCCGCCA
>DATFDP010000261.1:0-13525 GCA_035252015.1 Terriglobales bacterium | reverse complement strand
CCGAAGAGTTCTTCCGCCAGGAGATGCTGGCCGTTACCGTGCTCGGAAACCTCAATGGGCTCAAGATCTCACGCGATCAACTCGCCTGCTAAACCCTTTCACCACAGAGGACACGAAGGACGCAGAGGGAGTTAAAGATTGCTGATTGAAGATTGATGAATCGTTATTGAGCCGCACGGCACGGACATCGCCAACTCAATCGTCTTTAAACCCGATTTTCCTTTGTGTCCTCTTGGTTAAGGCTTTTCGCGGTCCGGCCGGTAGAGTTCCATGAAATGCAGGTGGCTGACGATGCCCGTCTCCGGATTCATCTCGGCGGTGATGCGGTAGGTATCGCGGCGCGCCACGTAGCCCTGGGTTTCCAACTCCATCACCTTCTGATGGAAAACGTCGGAATCCCACTCGCTGACTGCGATGGTGTCGGTCATGGGCGGAAGAGTAGCTAGTAGCTGGTAGTTAGTAGTTGGTACCTCTACCTAAGCGCCTCAGGGATTCTACATCCTTCCTCGGGATCATCCCACCAACTACCAGCTACCAATTACCAGCTACCCGAGTTGCGGCCAGCACCTTCGGCTTGCGAAGAAAAGACAGCGCCAAATTCACCGCGAATGCCGTCACCGCGCTCAGTTCGATGACTGCCGATACCGGCAGCAGGGACCAAGCCCAATGTGCAAAGCCCTGATAGGCCAGAGCTTCGCAGGAGACGCGCAGGGTGCAGCCCAGGGTCAGCAGTACCAGCGCCGCAAACATCAGACCAGGGCTGAACAGCAGGCGCATGCCGGAAAATGCCGGGAGAATGCGCTGGCCGATGCTGAACACCATCGTGGCCAGAAAGCCAACGGTAAGCGCGTGCCGCGAAGCTCCCCAGACGCCAGGCGCATCGGCCAGCGTAGCCGCCCAGATTCCCAACGAGCCGGCAATCAACAGCCACACGTAAGCCAGGCGCACAAATACCGGAAAGCTGCTGTGCACGCCTTTGATCTTGGGCGCTTGCTGCGGCGGCTCAAACATCCGGAGGGCCAGAATGGCAACCATGCCTCCGATTAACAGCAGAATGCTGGCCGGAAGCGCCTGTCCCGCCAGGGCGCATCCGACTCCCGCTGTGTTCAGCCCTACTGCCGCCAGCAGCCGCCTCCCACGCACCTGCCGCAGGCCGAGAAAGACCGGCAGCCACTTAGCGCTGAAACCCCACACAAAGGGCACCAAGAAGCCCCAGGTTGACAGCACGAGAAAGCGCTGGTCAAAAGCGGGTGGAAACGACGGCCCGGCTCCCTTTGCCGCGACCGCGATTGCCTCGGCCAGGTTGACCGCCAGATCGGCCAAAAAGCCGAGCGACGCGACGATTACTACCCACACCCACACGTCGAGCTTCTCTTTACCCGCGTCTTTGGCGCTGTGCCCGGAGACAGCACGGAGAAAAATTACGAAGGCAAGCACTTCCGCCGCCGCGGTTGCCGGCAGTAGCACGCGCCAATGCCACAGGTAAACATTGGCGGCCCAGCGCAACGCCACGGCCGCCGTCCACAGCGCCCAGCACAGCCAGGCCGTCCACAACGTAAACGGTTGCGACGCACGCCGCAGCTTGGGAATGGAGTAAAACCCAATTCCCAGGATAAAACTGCCAATCCAGCCAAAAATTTGGGCGTGGCCATGGGCCTGAATCCACGTGGGCGATACCGAGTCAGCGGCATGGCGGTCGGTGATGGAGATGAGATTCCAGACGCCGAGAAATGTCCCCGGCAGCAGCATGAAGGCCAGCCCGCCGCCGATGTAGGCCATCAGCAGCCGGGAAAGGGTCTTCTCCCGCGCCCGCGTGATCTCAAAGATCTCGTCGGGGCTGAGCGTCCTTCCCTGCTGCACTTCAATGCGTGTGGCCAAATCTGCCATGCGTCCCTTTCGCCGATGTCCTTGCTCCAGCCGGGCATCTTGCTGTCGAAGCATTAACTGGGAATCAGGTACTGGGTACCAGGTACTAACTCCCCCGCTCCATCTCCACCGACCGTGGAAACAGGATGTTGTTTTCCAGGTGAATATGCTGGTGCAGGTCGCGCTCGAACTCATCCAGAGCCCGGTAGAGCGTCTGAAAGCTGACGCAGGCGTCCTGGGGCGGAGTATAACCCTCGCTTAGTTCGCGCATTTCGTGCAGCGCCTGTCCGGCATCGTCGTGCTCCTGTATCATCATTTGGACCGGGTTTCGGACTGTGCCAAACATGGGCGGCATAATGGGCCTCCGCTCCAGCACTGCTTCCTCCATGCGGCTGATATAAGGAAACAGCACCTGCTCTTCCTTCATCATGTGCATGGTCAGCTCCTGGGAAAGGCCTCCGAATAGTTGGCGAATGCGAATCAGTTCGGGGTGGCGCTGCCCGTGAATAGAGCAAACCTTGGCCAGTAGTGGCTCCAGCCGCTGCAATTCCTCTCGTGTATAGGCGTGATGCGTCTCCACAATATGGTCAATCAGGTCGGAGAGCAGCTCCACCTTCCAATCTTTGTTGCCGTTCGTGTTCTTGCCCTGATCCGCCGCCTTCAGTGAGTCCACCAGTTCTTCGGCCGCGATATTAGCGGCCGCGCAAGCCTCGCGCAGCGACTTGCCTCCCCCGCAGCAGTAGTCAATGCCAAACCTCTCAAGCACGCGGGTGGCTGCGGGATTTTCGACTGCCAAATCGCGCACTGTTCTGTTCAAATCAACGTTCATGCTGATTCCTCCTCGCAACTCAGGCTAAACGTTGGGACCAGGCCTGCCCATGACTTTAGTCACGGCTACCTAGCGCACTCAGGCCGTCCCTGCAACGCGGGCCCTGTGCTACGATTCGCTAGTTCCGCATTACCACAAAAAGGCTCAACCATGCAGAAGAAGACCTCCATACTTGCTGCCCTTCTGACTTCCGTATTGCTGCTGGCCGGCTGCCCATCCACCAAGATTGGCGACATTCAGAAAGACCCCGGCAAATATATGAACAAGCAGGTCACCGTCAGCGGCAAGGTATCCAGTTCTTATGGCGTTTTGGGTATGGGCATGTTCCAGGTGAATGACGGGAGTGGCTCCATCTGGGTGCTGAGCGAGAACTACGGGGTACCAGGACAGGGCACAAACGTGGACGTCACCGGTCAACTGGTGCAAACCGCCAGCTTTGGCGGCAAGAATTTCTCCAATGTGCTACGCGAGACTAAGCCCCGAAAGTAAGGTTCATTCGGGCAGGGTTCTCAGGGCGATGCCCGCGCCACAAGTTCCCGCTAAATCTTAGCGGCGCCCGCTGCATTCCATCCCATGCGCTCGCGCAGGTCGGTGATGTGGGCCACGTGATGGCGGCCGTGCCAGGCGTAGAGGGCCAGATTGGTGTCCAGGCGCACGCTGCCCAGTTCGGGGTGGCGAAAGGTGCGCTGCCAGTCGCTGTCCGCCATGCTTTTGAGCAGCAGCACCCAGCGCTGGTGCAGGCATTCGAGCAGGGTCAGTGAAGTTTCCACCGCGGTCTGGCGGCTATCGGCTAGCTCGGCCCACAGCTGCTGTTCGTACGGCTTGATAGTCGGCTCGGATTCGGTAAGGGCCAGCTTGAATCGCATATAAGAGTTCATATGGCTGTCCGGCACGTGATGAACTACCTGGCGGACGGTCCAGCCCTGAGGACGGTAAGGCGTGTCGAGCTGTTGCGGCGAAAGTCCCTGAACGGCGGCCCGCATGCGGGCGGGAGCTTCCGCGAGCTGGGCGATCAGCTCGGCGCGCCGCTGCGGCGGGAGATTGGATTCCGGCGTGAATTTCCCGATGGGGTAGCTTAAGTCGGGCACAGTTTTCTCCTGCGCTATGGATGCTTCGCGACGGCCAGCAGGTGCAGACTTAATCCCATCAAGGCGGGCTCGTGCTCCACTTTGCGCACCCACTCCAGAAGCTGGCGGCGTCGCGACTCATCGGCCCAGCGTTGCGCAAAATCCTTTGCCAGCCAGCCCGGGCCTTCAATGGCCGCCAACTCCACCGCAGCCAAACCGGCCGCCAGTATCTCCTCCCGCAGTTCTTCGGGCCGGTGGAAGAATGCTGTGGTGAAATAGAGCGGGTTGCCGGTAGAGTTGCGATGCTGACCGTCCCGCAGGTCCTGTTGCACGATGGGGAGGAATTGAGGATCGTCAATAAAGCCGCTGACCAGGGAGTCGAGCAGCGAGGCAAAGTGGCTGATGGCGGAGGCAAAGAGCACGCCACTGGGACGCAGCACGCGGCGGGCTTCGGCCAGTGCTTTCAGGCGAGCCCGGCGTTCGGTCAGATGATAGAGCGGGCCGAGAAGCAACACCGCATTAAAAGCATGATCTGGCTGGGCCAGACTTTGGGCATCGCCGACCACAATGGAAGCAATGCGGCCGGGATTCTGGCGAACTTGCTCCACCTGGGCGGGAACGAGATCGAGAAAGTGAACTTCGTATCCGCGCTCTGCCAGCCAATGGCTGTAGACCCCAGTGCCTCCGCCTATATCGAGAATGCGGCCGGGTGGCGGCGGCAGGTGGCGCAAGATCAGTTCCTGGGTGCGCGCCAGTTCCAGCACGCCCCAGCCGGACTGCAGGCGGTCTTTTTCGGGAGTGGTTTCGTAGTGGTCTAGCACTTCGCGCATTCGAGCAGTGTAAATGGCGGGAACCCCGGAGTCAGTAATCAAGACTCAGGCATCAGCACGGCCCGCTGCAGTTTGACTCCTGAAACGTTTACCCGCATGTACATGATTGTTTGGGAATTCGTAATTCGGGCGGAGTGCGCGGGTGAGTTCGAAGCTATATACGGCCCGCAAGGCGAGTGGGCCTCACTGTTCGCCAAAGCCGAAGGCTACCATGAAACCCAGTTGCTGCTGAACACAACCAATTCCCTCCGTTATGTGACACTGGATTTCTGGACTTCACGGGAGGCACATGATCGGTTCCGGCGAGAACATGAGCGGGAGTACATGGCGCTGGACAAACGTTGCGAGCGCTTGACGGTGAAGGAACATAAATTGGGCGAGTTCCTGAGCGCCGAGTAGCGTGCAGCTGGCTCGCGTACGGGGGCGCCCGCGCCACGAGTGCCGCCAGGAAGTAATACAAATATGTGATTGGCAAATTTGGTCGTCTGCGGTAGTTTCTTCGGAATTTCTGGATGGAGTCTTAAATGACCTGGATTCGCACCATATCCCCGGAAGACGACAAATGCGTGCGCGAGGCAGTGGAGAGCCAGCGCGCGCTCTATCCCAAAGAGTACGCCACGCCGGTTCACCCCAGCGAAGACGGGGCGGCGCCCATCGTGGCGTCGCACAGTTTGATACCGCAGGCGCTGTATCATGCCTTCTCTACCTTCGGCTCGCTGATGTCACCGGAGCTGCCCCTCACCCGGCGCCAGCATGAAATGATTACCACCGTGGTATCGGTCACCAACCGGTGCAAGTATTGAATCGACTCGCACGCAGAGTTTCTGCGTAGAGTGACGCTGGACGCTGAGTTCGTGAAGGCGCTGGAGGAAGACTACACGCGCGCGCCCATCACCCCGCAGGAGCGCGCGATGCTGGATTATGTAGTGAAGCTCACCCGGGATGCCACCCAGGTGCGCCGCGCCGACCACGAGCGCTTGCGGCAAGCCGGATTCGACGACAAAGGAATCCTCCAGATCACGCTAATCGCCTCCTGGTTCAACTACATCAACCGGGTGGCAGACGCCCTGGGAGTGGGGCGGGAAGGTTAGCGCAAATCTCCGGTAGAGACACTGCTTGCAGCGCGTTCCAGCGCATCTCCTGCGCAAGCAGCGGCATCCCAACGAGGGTCGCCCAGCGGATGCAAAGAGTCCGCGTAGCCTTATGAGGGTATGGCGGTCGACAGGAATAAATCCGTGGCCCGACCCACCTTTCTGATGGCCGAACCGGAACCCCAACAGGCGCTATCGGCGCGCAAACTGGTGCTGGAGACAGCCAAATTCAATGTCATCACTGCCCACTCGGCCAGCGAAGCCACCGAGCTTTGCCAGCGATTCCCCAGTATTGATGCCCTCATCGTCCATGCCAGCTTGGAAGGCGAGTGTGCCAAGGTGGTAGCGCAGTTCAAGGCCGGAGATGAAAAGAAGCCGGCTATCCTGCTCGCCCCCTCCTCTTCGAGTTCTTGCGACGGCGTGGACCATAACGTTTCCAGCCACAGCCCGGAAGAACTCCTGCGCCTGCTCCGCGAACTGTTTGGTGATCCCCGGAACATTGACGGGCGTTAGGGGTAAGTCGGGAAAACCCCTCTTCTAACTGATACAACTTCAAAACCACAGCGCCACACCATCTCATTCTCATTCTCCGGAGTTTCCAATTGGCTGAAACTGGGTTGGCCGACAGAAAGGCGTACCCACTCGCGGCCACGCGATGCTTGCCGCAAGCAGCAGCGCACTACGCGGAAGGCGATGTCTGCTTACGACCGTGAACGCAGACGTACCCTCTACAACCAAAAACGTGTCGCAAAGCAATGCGTAGTTTGTGGCGAACCAAACGACTCGAACCTTGTCAAATGCACGAAGTGTGCGGACCGACAGCTCGTAAGGCAGTGCGCAGGGCAATAACAGGTTGACAGACGGGATCTCCAGCTTGAACTGCTCGTTCACACTGGACACTTACATCGTGGCGGGCGACACGCTGGTGGCGCTGGACTCGAGCCTTAAAATATAGGCATGCCCGAGCGCCGGTCTCAGAGAGAGAGAGAGAGAGAGAGAGAGAGAGAAGCTGCAGCTCTTCATTAAACATTGCCGGTATCTTGTAGAAAATAGCCGCAACCTGATCCAGCGGAGCCAGGAGCTGCAGGAGGCGGTTCGAGAGACGATCCTCAAAGTTTACGAGCGGCGCGAGCAGATGAACGACAGAAAATAAACCGAGCGAAGTCGGCAACCGCCGTCTACCCATCCCATCCCACACACTACAAGGTTGCGGTATGCAAGACAACAAGAACCGGTCCTCCGTGCTGGTACGCTGCAGCGAAGAAGAGGCAAGAAAGATTCGTGATGCCGCCAAACACGAACGCCGTACAATCAGCGCCTACGTTCTCAATGTGGTGATGGGCCGGATCAAGAACCTCGAACAGGTTGTGCACAAGATGGAGGGGAGGTCACAGCGTAGGGAAGCATAAGTTCTCAAGAGGCGCTGGAGGTTCGGTTGGCGGTAAGGCTGGCGACCGCACTGACCACAACTTCCGGATCAGGTGGTATCTCGAAATCAGCACCTTCTAACATCTGTTCGTCTTCACGGTGTAAAGCCAGTACCGGCGCGGAGTTGCGGGCGCGAAACGCCTTCACTAACGACTGCTTTTCCTCGTGCGGCATGGAATGTCCGATGATCAGGAGGTCGAACTTCGCCGTGCAATGCTTCAAACCTTCGGACGCGCCCCATGCCGACGTAACCTCGTATCCAGATTCGCGGAGGAGCATTTCGCGCGATTCGAGAAGTGCTTTGTCGTTAGAAACGGAGAGAATGCGGGTCACGAGCAAATACTCCCACATTGTGCAGAGTGAGGGTACACCAGAGTAGCTGGATGAGCAAGGGGCAACATGCGGGCGGCTGACTTTACGACCACTGTTCCAGCACCGACAACGGACACATCTTCTTCGTCATAAAGAAGGAGATCGAAACAGTTTGGGTCCATTACAGCTGCTATGGATCATGAACTGCGTAATGTCGCTGGCCTATCGGGTTCAATGCAGTCGCGCCACTTCCACCTGAAAGCTTAGGCTGTGGTGACAGCGTTTAATGGAATTTCTTCATTCGCTATAATGACGCCGTGTTAAACACTGACTCCAAGTGCGTAGAGTACTCATTAACAGGCGGCCAATTGCTGCCATAATTTGGTAAATATGGTAAATCCGGCTATTTAGAATCAATAACTTAAAGAAACTGCTATCGGCGATGGAGTTCGCCATCAACCGCCCGGCTCATCCGCCCGGCTGATAACTCCTACCAGACCAAGCGAGGAGAACTCCATCGTGCAAGCCTTCCTTTGGATATCCCTGGGCGCCGTGGCCGGCGCCAACCTGCGTTACTGGCTGAGCAGTCTGCTGGCGCGTGTTACCGCGGAATTTCCCCTCGGTACCCTAGCCATCAACGTGACCGGCAGCTTCCTGCTGGGATTTTTTATGGCGTGGACCACGGAGCGAGTTCTGGCTGACCCGCGCTGGCGCCTGCTAGTCGCAGTGGGCTTTTGCGGCGGCTACACCACCTTTTCCAGCTACGCCTTTGAAACCATGACCTACTTCGAACAGGGCCAGTGGGCGCTGTTCGGGGCCAACATACTGGGCAACAACCTGCTGTCGCTGGCGGCGGTGCTGGGCGGCATCGCTCTGGCACGGGTACTGTAAAATGCCAACGCGCATGGCGGTGCAAGTCACCATCTACCTGAACGAGGCCGACCAGTGGCATCATCGGCCGCTGCACGTGGAAATCCTCAACTACCTCCGTCAGGAAAACGTGGCCGGCGCAACCGCGCTGCATGCCGTCGCAGGCTTTACCGGGCGACAAAAGCTGCAGACCACCCACCTGGTGGATGCCGGCGGCAAGCTGCCGGTGGTGATCACCTTCATTGACACCGACGACCACGTGAATCGCGTGTTGCCTAAGCTGCGCGAGATGGCGGCCCACCGGCTTATGGTGCGCGAAAACGTAGTCATCGAGCAGGGCAGCCTGGATTGACTCTTCCATGAACGTTGCTTCCCTCGATATCCTGGCCATTGCCGCGCATCGCGATGACGTGGAGCAGACCTGCGGGGGCACCCTGCTCAAAATGGCACAGCGCGGCCGGCGCACCGGCATTCTCGACTTTACCCAGGGCGAGATGGGCACGCGGGGCAGTGCCGAGGAACGCGCGGCAGAGGCGAAAGAGGCGGCGCGAGTCCTGCAGGTCTCCTGGCGGCAGGCGCTCGACATTCCCGACGGCCGGGTGGAGAACACCTGGGAAAACCGGCTCAAAGTGGCGCGCGTCGTCCGTGAGCAACGGCCACGGGTGATCATACTTCCCTACTGGCAGGGACGGCATCCGGACCACTACACTGCGTCGGTGCTGGGGTATGAGGCGTGTTTTTTGGCGGGATTGGCAAAGCTGGGAAAAGCAGGAGTCAGTAGTCAGGGGTCGGGGGTCGGTGTGGAAGCCCACGGTTTCAGCCGTGGGAAACCGGAGCCGAATGAGGACGCGGCTTTAGCCGCTGTGAGCGCGCTCCCGCCCCATCGCCCGTTCAAAATCATTTACGCCACGCTCTACTACGACGTTCGTCCCACCTTTATCGTAGACATCACCGAGCAATTCGAGGCGCGGCTGCAGTCAATCTACGCCTACAAATCGCAGTTCACCGACCAGGTGGCCGGAGCCAGCGATTTTCCCGCACACGCGGAAATCCGGGAGCGCGTGGCCATCATGGCCGGCTTCTACGGCCTGCTGGCGGGCGTGAAGTACGCCGAGCCATTTTTGCAAAAGGAAGTGGGGTTAGTGGAAGACTTATTGCAAATTCCCGTGAAATCCATCTGAGCACTCGCTCACCATCCCGCACGCTCTAATCCTTTGCGCAGCACCGCCGCAGCGGAATCGGCAATGGAGAACGAATCCATCTCACCGCCGCCAATCCAGCGCGCCTCTTCGGCATCGCCACCCGCGCGCAATTCTCCGTCAGTAGGCCGGCACAGAAAATCAATCAGCACATAATGAAACTGGATGCGCCCCTCGCTGTCCCGCACAATCCGGTCAAGGACCTCCAGCACCTCCCCGGCCTCGACCACGAGTCCGGTCTCCTCCAGGGCCTCGCGGACGGCGCCCTCACGCAATGCTTCTCCGATTTCCAGCACGCCGCCGGGAATGGACCACTCGCCTTTCAGCGGTTCGTGCCCGCGGCGCACCACCACCACGCGGCCGCCGTCCACAATCACAGCGCCCACTCCAATCAGCGGCCGCTCAGGGTAATCACGTTTCATGCTGTCCTACGAGAAAAAGCTCCTGGGCGCCACGTCCACAACCTTCCATCCCTGGCGCCCGCGTTCAAATTCGAAGCGCAATTGCGCGCTGTGGCGAAAAGGCGGCGAGCCCTCTTCCAGCGGTTCGCCTTCCAGTTCAAAATCAACTATCACCACGCCCCGATCCGCTTGCGGCCAGGATTGCCGTAGCCGATAAGCCGCACGGAAGCTTTGGTACTGTGCGAACAAGGCGGCGATGTTCTCGCGGAAACGCCCGTAGTTTTTCATGCGCGCCGCATTGAAAGCTGAAAGCACTTGTCCCTTATTATTTGTAATGAAGCCTTGTGTCACCTGCTGCAGCAAGCGGGCAGCAACGGCATCGCTGAAGTCTTCCTGCGGGGCAGGCTCGCCGCCGGCCATCGCAGGAAACGTCACTGCCACCGCCAGCGCCAGCACCAACATCACGTCACGCTGAAACATGAATGCGATTGTAATCAAAACTCCGCCCAGACTTCACTTTGCGAGCTTCTACTCAGAAATCCTCTGATCGGGTGTTTTCTCCCCCCAGGCGGCGTTATAATTCGCGCGTCGCCAGATTTGTCAACCAGGGCCTAACCAACTCTTCCCCGCCGTTCGGGCGGCTCGTGGGCCCATTCCTCGGCGGGCCGGTCTAACCAATTCAACATCTCGAAAGGAGAACACCTATGTTTGCGAGAATCGTAGAATCCACGGTGAAACCGGAAAAAAGGGACGAACTGCAGCAGCGGGTTCGCAACGAGATCCTCCCTCTGCTACAAAAGCAGCCGGGATTTGTGGACACAGTAGGTCTGGTCTCGGAACATGACACCGAGCGCATGGTCTCCATCAGCTTCTGGAAAACACGAGAGGATGCCGAGCGCCATCACCGGGAAAACTTCTCTCGGATCCAGGATGTCCTTAAGACTTACCTGAAAGGCCCCATCAAGGTTGAAAGCTACAACGTCGAAGAGTCCACTATCCACCGCATTGCCGCCGGCAAAGCGGCCTAGAAAGCAGGCGTCAGGAGTCAGGAGTCAGTACGATCGCTTGACAATGCAGACTCGGCTGCTGACGCCACTTTTCTCCCCTCCAGCTCTCTCTTGCACTTCGGCTTTCCTGCCTCAAAGCTGACTTTCTCACGCCTCTAGGATAGGATTTCCTCCCGGCCAGGTCAGACCGCAGCTTGGGCGCACTGACTCCCGACGATTGACTCCTGACTATTTCTGTTGCATCTAAAACTCACGTGGGTCTGGAAGAATACAAACGCAAGCGGCGTTTCGCAGAGACGCCCGAACCGCCTCCCGAAGTTGCTAAGAAATCGGGCAACCGCTTCGTGGTGCAGAAGCACCGGGCTACTCGTCTGCACTACGATTTTCGCCTGGAAATGGATGGCGTGTTGAAGTCGTGGGCGGTGCCCAAGGGGCCTTCGCTGGATCCTGGCGACAAGCGCCTGGCTATGCAAGTGGAAGACCACCCCGTCTCCTACTTCGATTTTGAGGGCATCATCCCCCCCGGCAATTACGGCGCCGGGACGGTCATGGTGTGGGACGTGGGCACCTGGGAACCGCAGGGCGATGCCCATGCCATGCTGGCCAAGGGGGACCTGAAGTTCGTCCTGCGCGGCGAAAAACTGAAAGGCTCGTTCGTGCTGGCGAAGATGCGCTCCCGCCGCCCGGGAAGCAAAGGCACGGAGTGGTTGCTCATCAAGCATCGCGACGACCAGGTAGTGGCGGGATACGACATTGACCAGTTCGACTATTCCGTGCTCACCCACCGTACCCTCAACCAGATTGCCGGGGACGAAGGCGCGCGGGAATGGAAGAGCAGCCGTCCCGCGGCAAAATCCCCGGGGAAAGCCTGGCTGGCCGACGCCATCGCCAAAGCCGATAAAAAAAAAGCCAAGCTCAACGCAGAGGACGCAGAGGAAAAAAAAATAATAAGAAGTAACTCGAGTCCTGAGGAACTCCACCCGAAAACTGCCGGAGTTCTGAACAAATCGAAGAAGAAAGGTGCTGCCTCCGCGAGCTCAGCGTTAAAGATTTCCCCGGCGTCCTCTGCGTTCAAGTTTTTGGAAAAGACCCCGGGGGCACGGAAAGCCGCCATGCCCACGGTCATCCACCCCATGCTGGCCACGCTGGTGGAAGACCCCTTCGACAATCCGCATTGGCTATTCGAGATTAAATGGGACGGCTATCGCTCCGTGGCCTTCCTCGATGGCGGCAAGGCACGATTGGTGTCTCGCAACCAGAACGACATGACCAGCCAATATCCCGAGTTGCGCGACCTGCCTAATTACGTGCGTGCCCGCACCGCCATTCTGGATGGTGAAATCGTCGCCCTGGACGACTCCGGCCTCCCTTCCTTCAGCCTGATGCAGCAGCGCACCGGCATCAGCGGTGCCGGCCGTAAGGTCAAGGCTGCCGATCGCAGCGTGCCCATTGCCTACTACGTTTTCGATCTTCTTTATCTCGAGGGTTATGACCTCATGCGCGTTGACCTGGAAAAGCGCAAGGAACTGCTGGCCGGCATCATCGCCGGCAGCGGCCTGGTGCGCTATTCCGACCACCACCTGGAGCAGGGCGTGGCGCTGTTTGAGGCCGCAAAACAGCAAGGGCTGGAAGGAATTGTAGCCAAGCGCCGCAACAGCTGCTACGAGCAGAAGCGCAGCCGCGAGTGGCTGAAGATGAAAATTACTCGCCGCCAGGAATGCGTCATTGGCGGCTACACCGACCCACGCGGCAGCCGCGAGCATTTCGGCTCCATTATTCTCGGCCTTTATGACGAGAAGGGCCGCCTGCTGCACGTAGGCCAGGCCGGCAGCGGCTTCACCGAGAAGACCCACGAAGATGTGTGGCGCCTGCTGCAGAAGCTCAAAACCGACAAGAACCCGTTCGCCAACAAGGTGGAGAGCACGCGCGGCACTCACTGGGTCAAGCCTGAACTGGTGGCGGAAATCAAATTTACTGAGTGGACCCACGAAACCGCGGACGGCGGAATAAAGATGCGCGCCCCGGTTTACCAGGGTCTGAGGCCGGACAAGCCGCCCCGGGAGTGCGTCTTCGAGCGACCCGTCTCAGAGGAAGCGTTGCTCAGCAGGGCTTAGGACAACTAGCTGCAAAAGGCACCGGAGGCGGCACCGCGTACCGCCTCCGGGCGAACTCAAGGTAAACAGAGAATTTCCAACCTGAACTCCTACTGCGCGGCAATCCCCTGCAGTGTCGTGGGAAGACCGGTGACGCTGCCAATACCTGACAGCTTATTGCCCTGCACCACGAAGAAGAACACTCTTCCCCGGGCGGAGTCATCCACGTACAGAAAGCTGTTATCGCTGCTGAGAGCGGAATCAATGGGTGCTCCGGGAGCAATGCTCGCGGTGACTGCCTTACTCAAGGTTGCAGCCCCATCGTCACTCACCTGATACGAGGAAAGCGTTCCGCTGCCCGTGTTGGAAACAAACGTGTGGCCGTTCAGTGTCATGGAGAGCCAGCACGTTGCTGTTTGTCCATCGGGCACCGACGAACTCACGAGGTTCAGCGTGCCCTGGCTTGTCAGCTGATAAGTAGAGATCGACGCTGTTCCCGCTTCGGCAACCGCCAGCACGTCATCGCGACCGA
>DATFDP010000260.1:0-40187 GCA_035252015.1 Terriglobales bacterium | reverse complement strand
CAACCCCGGTGCTGATGACGGCCTACGGCGGCTTCGACATCAGCATGACCCCGCGCTTCTCGCCGGAAGCAGTGGTCTGGGTGGAGCGTGGCGGCGTGTTTGCGCTGCCCAACCTGCGCGGAGGCGGAGAGTTCGGCGAGCGGTGGCACCACGCCGGCATGCGGGAGAAAAAGCAGAACGTATTCGACGATTTCTTCGCGGCCGCCGAGTGGCTCATCCAGAACCGCTACACCCAGCCGTCGCGGCTCGCCATTGAAGGCCGCAGCAACGGCGGCCTGCTTATGGGCGCCGCCATGACCCAGCGCCCCGAACTTTACCGCGCCATTATTTGCGGTTATCCGCTGCTCGACATGCTGCGCTATCAGAAGTTCCTAGTGGCCCGGTTCTGGATTCCGGAGTACGGCTCAGCCGACGATGCCGAACAGTTCAAATATCTATACGCCTACTCGCCTTACCAGCATGTTGAAAAGGGAAGAAAATATCCGGCGGTGCTCTTTGAGACGGGCGATTCCGATACCCGGGTTGCGCCTTTGCACGCCCGCAAAATGACCGCCCTGATGCAGTAGGCCAGCGCCTCCGGGTATCCCATCCTGCTGCACTATGACACGACTGAGGGCCACTCCGAGGGCCGTCCCGTGGGTAAGCAGATTGAGGACGATACCGACGAGCTCAGCTTCCTGTTCTGGCAGTTGGGAGAGAAATAATGACAGGGTACCGCGGCCGGCGCCGGGCAACACGGCCCGACGTCCTGCAACCAACCTGGCCTGAGGCGGGTTAGCGCACCATACTGCCTGCCTTAATTCCCATGTCGGCCAGCAGGTCACTGCCGTGAATGTTCAGGGATCTCATCACCACCAGGATGGCGGTCAGCACTACCACGGCCACGGCATATTCAGGAAGGTCGCTGGCCGCATCATCCGCCCAAAGCGCGAGCAGAAGGCTCTTCATATTAGCCCCCTAAGGAATGTCACTCCGGCCATTTTGCCGGGCGCACGGCCGAGGTCTCGGCGCGGGAGCAACTCATAGCATCGTACCCGCCAGCGGCTTGTTCAAGGTGACGGACGGCCCGGGTCTTGCGTCCAACTGGCCAATCCCACAACCCTTGTCCAAAAGGACATTGTCGTGGCCGTGTGCCGCTCCGTTCGTATTGTAGAAATTGAACATCCTTGCCTTTGTCGTTCTTCTGAACTAACGTATTACCCCATGGCGGCCGTGCATTGCCTTCGGCCCTGCCCCAGCCTGCTCAAAGTTTTAAGTGTGAACTGGCTGCTGTTCGCCGCTGCCTTAATGTTTGGGCAAAGTGCAGCCCCAGGCCAGGCGATTTCGCATTCCGATCCGGCCACCTACACGCTTACTGGCACAGTTCTTAACTCCGTCACGGGCGATCCCATACCCCGCGCTTTGGTTCAAGTCGGCGAGCGCATGCGGCTCACCGATTCTCAGGGCAGGTTTGAATTCGAAGGCTTTGCGGCGGGGACTTACGTCATATCCGCGCAGAAGCCCGGCTTCTTTCCCGAATCCGAAATTTCTGGCGGCTTTTCTTTGCCACTGACGGCTATCGCCGGCCGGGAATCGTTGCCGACTATGGTCAAGCTGGTTCCGGAAGGCATCATTTTCGGCCACATCAGAGATGAAGACGGCGAGACCCTGGAAGGAGTCGCGGTGGGGGTGCAAGGCTGGCGCATATTTGATGGACGACGGCAGCCGCAACAATTTGGCGGCCAGATAACCGATGAAGATGGCTACTTTCGCATTTTCGGCCTCGTGCCCGGCACCTTCTATCTTTCGGCAACAGCCCCGGCAAATCGCGGCGGCATCTTGTTGCAACCTGGTCGCGTCGCCCGGGAGGGGTATCCTCCAACCTATTATCCGGGAGTCAGGGAGCGGAGTGCCGCCACCCCCATTCGACTTTCGCCGGGCCAGAGCGTCCAGGCCGACTTCGCCCTGCGCCGCATTCCCACATTTCGGGTATCTGGACAGCTCGCAGGCTATCCTGGAATTCGTCTGCACATGCTGCAAATATCTGAGGCCTCTGATCCGAAAGCGACCGTAGCCGTTCGGCTGGACCAGGGAACAGGAACGTTCATTGCGCCGGCTGTCCCGGCAGGGTCCTATAGGATCCAGGCCATGGCCAACGACGAGACAGGGCGACCGCTGGTGGGCGAAGTCACCGTGAATGTCAATGCCGACGTTGCCGGCGTCGTGGTCGCCGTCGCCCCTGCTGTTTCTATCCCTATCGTCGTCAACACCGAATTTCTTAACTCTTCTCCGGCCAACCGTTCGGATACATTAACGGTTCGCCTGGACATGGCCGATGGCCAGAGTGCGCTAAGGCCGGACTACTTGTCCAGACCCGAGGAGAGCAACGGCCAGCATGGCCTGGTGGTCGCGTCGGTGTCGCCTGGACGATACTTTGTCGAAATCCTTCGCTCCGGCACCTGGTACGTCCAGTCGATGGTGAACGGCAGCACCGATCTGTTTTCCGAGCCACTGACCGTCTCTTCCGGCACCGAGATGGCACCAATTCAGGTGGTTCTGCGGGACGACCCTGCGACACTGGCCGGCGAAGTGCGCTCCGACGGCGCTGCGGTTGCGGGCATCGTGCTGGCGCTCATGACGGATGCCCCCTTGCGAAAACCCAGTGTGGTTCTAGCTGGCGCTCAAGGTGCATTTCGCTTCGACGATCTTGCACCCGGAAACTACGTCGTACTGGCTTTCGATAACATTGCCGGGCTCGAGTACGCCAATCGCGACGCACTGCGTGACTATCTTTCAAGAGGAACGCAGATAACTCTGGGTTCGAAAGATGCGAAAACAGTCACCGTGGACCTGATACACCGATGACTACAATAACCAGCGTGGTTCGACTAAGCGTTTTTCTTCTGATCACTAGCGCGGCTCTCGCGGCACAGCGCCCCGCTATCACTGTGCCGCAGCCTTCGCCAGACTGGCGGATCGCGGGGGCGGTAATCAGCGCTGCGGATGGTCACCCGATCAGCCATGCCCAGGTGCGTATTGTCTCTAACGATGATCCAAACTTTGCTGACATGGCCCTCACTGATAGGGATGGACGTTTTGTTTTTCATAACCTGAGTCCCGCCAAATACGTCCTGCAGGCACGGCACTACCGTTTTGTCCGCCAGAGGTATCAGCAACACGGCTCATATTTCACCGGCATTGCCGTGGGTCCAGGCCTGCCTGCGCCCGACCTCCTGTTTCGCCTGCAACCCGCCGCCGTCATCTCCGGGAAGGTGATTGATCAGGCCGGCGATCCGGTGCGCGAAGCTGGCGTCATGCTGCTCCACAAAGCGCTGGTGAACGGCGAATGGGCTACTCGCCTGAGCGACTCTGCCACCAGTGACGATCAGGGCTCCTATCACTTCGGTCAACTGCTGCCAGGGAACTATTTTGTTTTAGTCAGTGCGCAGCCCTGGTTCGCTCGATTCGCAATCCGGTCGGGAATGGTGACTGTGGGGAATGTGAGCGCTACCCCTGCTGATTCAGCCTTCGATGTCGCATACCCAATCACCTATTACCAGGATGCGACCGACCTTAGCGATGCGACTCCGATTGAGCTGCAAGCAGGGGAGCACGCCACCGCCGACATTACCCTGACCGTCGTGCCGGCACAACATATCACGGTGCGAACGGTGGACAACAATCCTGTGTCCGGGTTCACGGCTTCTTTGACCCAGCACGTTGCAGATGGAAACACGATTCCCGTCAAAACAATGTTTCAGCCAGTCGCGCCGGGGGTCTTTGAATCGGAGGGCGTTCCCCCGGGAAGCTACGAGATGGATGCGCGCTTCTTTGATCCCAAGTCTGGGCGGCAGAGCAGGGAGCAAACCAGGACCGTGGAAGCGGGCAAAGAGCAGGAAGTTGACTTGAGTGAGCCATCGGATGCCGCATCGGTGAGCGGCAGGGTACGCTTCATTCCCGCCATCAAAGCACCGGCGCATCTATTCCTCCTGCTTTCCCCGAGGTACGGACAGAATGTGTTTTCGGCCGAAATCTCGCCCCGCTCAGATTTCGTTTTTGACCGCCCTCTGCCTCCGGGTGAGTACGAAATGGGCTCAAGTTTTGCTGGCGATTTTTTTGTTGTGGGTATGAGTGCCGATGGCGCCACTGTCACCGGCCGGACAATGCGGATCGCCAGTTCCGATCCGGTGTCGCTGCAGATCGTGATGTCGCGTGGCGTGGCCCGGGTGAAGGGCACAGCCGTGCGCGACGGCAAACCCATTTCCGGCGCGCTGGTGGTGCTGGTTCCGTCTGATCCCGCCAACAACCAGCCGCTGTTCCGCGCGGACCAAAGTGATAGCGATGGCACCTTCACCTTGCCTTCCATCGTTCCGGGTAAATACACAGTGTTGGCAATTGATAACGGCTGGGGACTGGAGTGGCGCAATCCGGCAGCACTCAAACCCTATCTCTCCCGCGGACAGGTGCTGCAGATTGCGCCAGAGGGCAGGTATAACATCAGGCCCGAGGTGCAAGACTTCTAAGCCACATCAGGGGCATGAGTCCAAAGCACACCATCGTAGGCTTGGGAGAACTTCTATGGGACCTGCTGCCCAGCGGGCGCCAGCTTGGGGGCGCGCCGGCCAATTTTGCCTACTTCGCCAATCTCCTCGGTGATCGGGGCGTGGTGGCCAGCCGCGTGGGCAACGACGACCTCGGGCGTAAAGCCGCTGACCGCCTTCGCCAGCTTGGCTCCTCGACTGAATACCTCCAATGCGACCCCACGCACGCTACGGGTACGGTTGAAGTGCGGTTGGATGCAGCCGGACAGCCGCAATTTGAAATTGCCCGCCCGGTGGCCTGGGACGTCCTGGAATGGACCCCCGCGTGGAAAAACCTGGCTGAGAAAGCAGATGCAGTCTGCTTCGGGTCGCTGGCGCAGCGTTCAGCGGCCAGTCGCCAAACCATTTTGCTCTTTCTGCGCTCCACCCGGCCTCGAACGTTGCGTGTTTTCGACGTCAACCTGCGTCCGCCGTTTTATTCCAGAGAGGTGCTCGAGGCATCAGTGGCAGTGGCTGACATTGTCAAGTTGAACCACGATGAACTGCCGGTGCTGGCCGGACTTTTGGGAATTCCTTTCAGCGGCCAGCGAAGCACAGCCCAGGCACTGCTGCACGCCTCCAACGCGAAGCTGGTCTGCGTCACTCGCGGCAGTTGCGGTAGCTTGCTGCTGGGTAACGAGGGCGCCGTCGAGCATCCCGGCTTTCGTGTTGCCGTTGCGGACACCGTGGGCGCCGGCGACGCTTTTACCGCCACCCTGGTACATCACTGTCTGCGGGAAGCACCACTGCAAGAGATGAATCAGGCTGCCAACCGCGTCGGTGCCTGGGTCGCAACCCAAGCCGGAGCCACTCCCGTCCCTCCGAGCGGGAACTTGCGCTCAGTTCTCGACGATTTAATCACTCAGCCATTTAAGGATTAAATCATTTGACGCACTAGAGGCGGCAGCAGCTGATTAATGACTCGATGATTGAATGATTCAATGCGTGAATCATTCCCCCTCCATCGGGCGAATGGCAACAAGAAACTGCGCCGTCATAATCGGCCTGGGCAGGATAGCGAACTTCGGCGCCTGCCCGCGCACCATGGCCACTTCGTCGCAGGAGTGCAGGCGCGGGCAATTGCAGCAATCCTTGTAGACTTTATCCGGCAGGTGCTCGCGCTCCGCCACTGCAAATCCCATGCGGGAGAAGAATTCCGGGATGCGGGTGAACAGGCACACGCAGCTTACACGGTGGCGTTCCGCCTCCCGCAGCAGTGCTTCCACCACCTGCTTGCCGGCTCCGCTGCCGCGATAATGCGGGTAGACCGCCACCGACCGGACCTCCGCCAGGTGAGGCCCGTAAAGGTGCAGCGCCCCGCAGCCGATGATCCGCCCCGCCTCCTCCGCCACCACAAAGTCGCGGATGTTCTCGCAGATTTCCGCCAGCCGTCGGGGTAGAAGCGTGCCGTCGCCGGAGTAGGTGGCGATGAGGTTATGAATGGATTGCGCGTCGGCCAACACCGCATCACGCGTGCGCATGCGCCTCCTCGCGGACAGCTGCCAGTTTTCGCTTGCCTTCGGCGAGGGCCTGCTTTACCCGCGCCGGCGCCGTGCCGCCCTGCACATCGTGCAACGCCAGAACGCTTTCCACCGAAAGCCGCGCGTAGATATCCTGCTCGAACTCGGGGCTGAACTGCCGCAGCTCTTCCAGTGTCAGCTCCTGCAACTCGCAGTCCCTTTCCAGGCACAGCCGCACCACCTTCCCGACTCGCTCGTGTGCCAGGCGGAAGGGCACGCCGTGCTCAGCGAGGTAGGTAGCCGCAGCCCACGCATTGAGCGATCCTGATTGTGCCGCCTCCTGCATGCGGGTGTAATTGAACTCAACTTCCTGCATCCAGCCAGTCACCAGTGGCAGCAGAGCAAGGATGGTCTCGGCAGCGTCGAACAGCGGCTCTTGAGATTCCTGCAAATCCTTGTTGTAAGCCAGCGGCAGACCCTTCAGAACCACCACCAGGGCATTGAAATCGCCCGCGATTCGCCCGACCTTACCACGCGCCAGTTCCAGCAGGTCGGGATTTTTCTTCTGCGGCATGGCGCTGCTGCCGGTTGAATATTTCTCCGGCAGGATGACAAACCCATACTCCTGGGTAGAGAACAGCAGCATCTCTTCCGCCCAGCGGCTCAAGTGCAGGCTGAGCAACAGCAGCAGCTGCACGAACTCCAGCACGAAATCGCGGTCGGTGGTCGCATCGAGGCTGTTGTTGGTGGGCGCCTCAAAGCCGAGTTGCTCCGCCATGTTGAACCGGTCGAGAGAGAGTGTGGCTCCGGCCACAGCGCCCGAACCCAGCGGGCATAGGTTTGCTCGCTTGCGGCAGCCCGCCAGTCGTTCCAGATCACGAAACAGCATCTCCACATAGGCCAGCAGCCAGTGCGCCACCAGGACCGGCTCCGCCCGCTGCAGGTGAGTATAAGCAGGCACGGCGGCTCCGCCCGCCTGCTCGGCTCGTGCCAAAAGAACGGCAATTAGTTCGCCGAGTTGCCCGCTGGTCTGGTCAATGGCGTGTCTCACGTATAGCCGCAGGTCGGTGGCGATTTGTTCATTGCGGCTGCGCCCGCTGTGCAGCTTGTAGCCGGTTTCGCCGATCAGCTCCACCAGCTTTTTCTCGATGAAGTGGTGCACGTCTTCGGCGCTATCGTCATCAAGAAATCCCGGCGCGGCGGCGGCCTTCTCCACAACGTGCGCCAGTCCCTCCGTGATGGCATTAAGCTCGCTCGTGGAAATCATGCCGATCTTATGCAGCGCTTGAGCGTGCGCGCGGCTGGCCACCACCTCATGGGCGAGCAGGCGCTGGTCGAAAGGAAACGACCGCTGCCAGCGCTCGAATTCCGCATCCAGTGGTTGGCGAAACCGCCCCGACCACATCTTCATTTCGCCACCTCCAGCCGGGCCTGGCTGCGCGACCGTGCCGGCAGGCCCAGGATGCGGATGAAGCCAGCGGCGTCCTTCTGGTCGTAGCTATCGCCCATGGTGAAGGCGGCCAGGTCGGTACGGTAGAGCGAGTGCTCCGAGTGGCGGCTGACGACGGCGATGTTCCCCTTGTACAGGCTCAGGGTCATGATGCCCATAACATCCTTTTGCGTGCTCTCCACGAACGCGTCCAGCGCCTCGCGCAACGGTGTGAACCACAGCCCGAAGTAGACCATCTCGGCGTACTTCAGCGCGATCTGCTGCTTGAAGTGCATCAGGTCGCGCTCCAGGCAGAGCGCCTCGAGTTCCCGGTGCGCCGTTAGCAGCAGGGTACCGCCGGGTGTTTCATAGCAGCCGCGCGACTTGATGCCTACGAACCGGTTCTCCACCAGATCAATGCGCCCGATGGCGTTGCGCCCGCCAATCTCATTCAGGAGTTCCAGTAGGGACACCGCATCCATGTCCATCCCGTTCACTGATACCGGCACTCCTTTTTCAAAGCCGATTTCCACCAGCTCGTCGCGGTCAGGCGCCTCTTGGGGAGAGCGGGTAAGCTGCCACGTGGTGGGTAGCGGCGCGTTGCCCGCGTCTTCCAGTTCGCCGCCTTCATGCGAGATGTGCCACAAATTGCGGTCGCGGCTGTGAATTTTCTCCCGGCTGGCCGCCACTGGAATGCCGTGCTGCTCGGCATAGTCCAGGCAGTCCTCGCGCGATTTCAGCTCCCACTCCCGCCACGGCGCGATCACCTTCAGATGCGGCGCCAGAGCCTGGTAGGCCAGCTCGAAGCGCACCTGGTCGTTGCCTTTACCGGTGCAGCCGTGAGCCAGAGCCGTCGCGCCCTCGCGTAGGGCCACTTCCACCTGGTGCTTGGCGATGACCGGCCGCGCCAGCGATGTGCCCAGCAGATATTTGTGTTCATACACCGCGCCCGCCTTCAGGGCGGGGAAGACATAGCCCGTGAGGAACTCCTCCCGCAGATCCTCCACCACCACCTTGCTGGCGCCCGTTGCGTAGGCTTTCTCGACCACCGCTTCGATGTCATCGCCCTGGCCGACATCGCCGACCATGGCAATCACATCGTAAGCGTAATTCTCTTTCAGCCAGGGAATGATGATGGAGGTATCCAGGCCACCGGAGTAGGCCAGAACGACTTTTTCAGGCATGCGCGCTCCTTCTGGGGAAGCGGCTCATGCCGCCGCCCAGCAGCAATAACAGAATGGCTTTCTGCACGTGCAGGCGGTTCTCCGCCTGGTCGAAAACAATGGCGCGAGGCGAGTCAATCACCGCGTCGGTAACTTCAGAGCCGCGGTGCGCCGGCAGGCAATGCATGAAGACGGCGTGCTCCGCGGCTGCGTGCATCAGATCCTCATTCACCTGGTACGGAGCAAAAATCGCGGCGCGTTCTTGCGCTTCCCGCTCCTGCCCCATGCTGGCCCACACGTCGGTGTAAACCGCGTCCGCACCGCGCACTGCCGCCTCGGGATCGGAGCCAAGCTCAATTCTGGCGCCGGTCTCGCGAGCAATCGCGTGCGCATCCGTCACCACCTGGGCAGCCGGCTCGTAACCCGGCGGAGTGGCCATGCGGATGGTTGAGCCCAGGCAGGCACAGGTGAGCAGCAGAGAATGAGCCACGTTGTTGCCGTCGCCTACATACGCCAGGCTGATCTTGCGGAGATCGCCGAAACGTTCCTGCAGGGTGAAGTAGTCGGCCAGAGCCTGGCAGGGGTGCTCTACGTCGCTCAGCGCGTTGATTACCGGAATGCAGGCGTGTGCCGCCAGGGTTTCCACGGTGGCGTGATCAAAGGTGCGCAGCACCACCACATTCACCCAGCGCTCCAGGTTGTGGGCGATGTCGCTAAGCGACTCGCGCGCGCCCAGACGACTGGCGCTCTGGTCCACGAAAAAGGAAATGCCACCCAGGCTGGCCATGCCCGCCTCGAACGTCAGCCGGGTGCGCAGCGAAGGCTTTTCGAAGAACAGCACCATCTGCTTGCCCGCGAGCGCTCCACGAAAGTCGGCGGGCCGCTGCTTGATCAGGCTGGCCAGGTCCAGCACCGCGCGCACCTCTTGCGGTGACAAATCGCGCACCGAAACCAGGTCTCGCGGCCAGAAAGTTGTTGTGGCCGGTCCCGTCCCGGCTGGCGTTACCCTGGTCGCGTTGATTGCTTGACTGCTCATGGCCTACTCCCTTTTCCTCGTTTTAATTGCTGGAGTCATGCTGAAGGCCTTCAACTCGGTCGCGGGTTCATGTGCCGAATCCGCGCTCAAGTGAAATTCCTCGGACCACCAGCATTGAGAGAGATTCGTATCAGGGTACGACTTTAGTCGTGCCGACGAAGGCTGCTTGAGAGATTCGCCTTTAGGCGCTGGGAGCAAAGCACAGCGGCTAAAGCCGGCGATCGCAGCGGCATCGCTCGGCATGACTGAAATCACGCCCGGATACGAACCTTTCTTGTAAGTCTCCATTCTTCTTCGCTGGATGCGGCGCCCATCGGGAATCGGCACAGCTTGTTCACGCTCCAAACACCTCAGTCCCGCACTCCACTTTGGAGAAATAAAACTCCCCCAGCACCTCCGCCTCCGCGACGGGCAGAATCCTCACCCGGCCCACGCCGCGCTTCAGCGCCTGCCCGCAAGCCTCCAGCTTGGGCAGCATGCCGCCCGCAATCACCGCCTGCTTCACCATTTCCGGCACCTGCTTCACATCCAGCCAGTGAATCACCGCGCCGTCCGCGCCTTTCACTCCCGGCACGTCGGTGAGAAAAATCAGCGCGTTGGCCCGGCAGGCCACGGCGCACGCCGCCGCCATCTGGTCGGCGTTGATGTTGTAGTACTCGCGGTCCGACCCGAGGGCTACGCTGGCGATCACGGGAATGCCGTTCTGCGACCAGATCGCCTCCAGCCAGCGGCACTCCACCGCGGCAATCTCGCCCACATAGCCGAGGTCAGTTCCGCTGCTTTCTTTCTTGCGGGCTCGAAAGCTCATGCCATCGCCGCCGCACAGGCCGACCGCGGGCTGCCCGGTGGCGCTTATGGCGGCCACTACTTTCTTATTCACCATGCCCGCCAGCACCATCAGCGCTACGTCGCGGGTTTCGGCGTCGGTGACTCGCAGGCCGTTCACGAACGAACTCTGTTTTCCCAGGTGCTGCAAGGTGCGGGTCAGGGTGGTGCCGCCGCCGTGCACAACGGCGATTTTGTGTCCGTCCCTCGCCAACTCCACTGCTGCGCGGGCGCAATTCCGCAGAGTCGCCTCATTCTCCAGTGCCGTGCCACCGATCTTGATCACAACCTTCAATTCAGGCCCTCTTTCTCGTTCCAGCCGAACATCAGGTTCATGTTCTGCACCGCCTGGCCGGCTGCACCTTTCAGCAGGTTATCCACGCAGGAAATCAACACCAGGCGCTGACCATCCGGGGCCAGGCAGAAGCCGAGGTCGCAATAGTTGCTGTGCAGCGAAAACTGAATCTGCGGAAGCTGGGGCGGGGCAAACACGCGTACCCATGGGCGCCCGGCGTAGAACTCGCGGAAACCGGTTTCCACCTCGCCGGCCGTGGTCGGTCGCCGCAGCCGCAAATAGATGGTGGAGAGGATGCCGCGTGGAATAGGCAGCAAGTGAGGCGCAAAGGTGAACTCCGCCGCCTCCAGTCCCAGTTGCTCCAGGATCTCGCCCACGTGGCGGTGGCCGAAAACCGAATAAGCGGAGAGATTGTCTGCCACCGATACAAAGTGGGTGCGCGCGTTCGGTTCTTTGCCCGCGCCCGAAACACCCGACTTGGAGTCGCAAATGATGCCGCGTTCCCGATCCACTATCCCTGCGCGCAGCAAGGGCGCCAAAGCCAGAATCACCGACGTGGCATAACAGCCGGGATTTGCCACGAGCTGCGCCCTGGCAATGCGCTCTCTATTCAGCTCCGGTAGTCCGTAAACCGCCGTATCGGTCAGGCAGGCCGCCTTCTGCGGGTCGGAATCGCAGAAACCATAGATCGTCCGGTGCTCCTCCCGCTTCAGACGCCAGGCGCCACTCAAGTCAATAACCCGAATGCCACGTTCCACCGCCTCAGGGGCCAATGTACGCGACACCTCGTGGGGCGTGGCCAGGAAAAGCACATCCACTTGAACTTTTGCCACTGCTTCCCAGGAGAACGGCTGCAGGGGGCACGAGTTCCCGTTCAGAGGAGACACAATCTCCGCACCATGACCTTCCGCCTCGCGGCGAAAAAGGAGGGAGACGCCGACGCGGGGATGCCGGCTCAGCAGGCGAGCCAGTTCCATCCCGGCATAGCCGGTGGCGCCCAAAACCGCGGTTTGCATTTTTGCCGGCATCCGGCCTGCGCCTCGCGAAGACGCAGCGCGGCCCCTGCGGCGTCTCTGTGTTCCGCTGCCGGCAAAGTGGGATTCCGCGACAACCTGGCCCGTTTTTCTCATATTGAATAAAGATGAATAGCAATGAATAAATATTCATTCGATTGTACGGAAACGAGCTGACCTGTCAAGCCTAAAGGTGGGTTCTGAGGATTTTGAAAGGTTCACTCGAAAATGCAAAAGGCGGCAGCGGCTCGCGCCCAACTCTCTAGTCCGCAGTTTTTGCTGATCAAGCCAGCAACTCCCGCACCCGTTGCGCCAGCCGGGTGGCGCTTTTGTTGTTCTCCGCCACAATCAGGATGGCGTCATCGCCCGCGATGGTGCCCACTACCTCCGGCCAGTTCTCGCCGTCGAGGGCCGCAGCCACGGGCTGGGCGCTGCCCACAGCGGTTTTTACCACGACCAGATTTTGTGCCTGGCGCACGTCCAGCACAAATTCCCGCACCAGGCGCGAGGCCGAAGGCAGCGCTGCTTCCGAAACCGTCCCGCCGGACGGCAGCGCGTACCCTTCCGCCGTCTTCACCAGCTCCAGTTCGTGGATGTCGCGTGAAAGCGTGGCCTGTCCCACCCTGATCCCGCGTTTGCCCAGTGCTCGCTGTAACTCATCCTGGCTGCCGATGGGGGTCTCGCGCAGCAGTTCCAGAATAGCTTTGTGCCGGGCTTCTTTCATGGCGAGTAAAAATGAATATAACTGAATGCAGGGAAATGAGGCGTCCTGTCAAGCGCAAATCTTGGGTCGGGGAAGCCTTAGTCAACCACAAAAGACATAGGCCGCAGAAATCTTGAAGACTTAAATTGATTGTTAGCGATTCCGACAATTTTCAAAGTCGGCCCCGCCTAGAAGTCAAGAAAGGACCTTCTCTGTGTCGTCTGTGGTGAAAAAAGGAGTTAGGCCTGTTCCCGCACCGCCCGCCAGGCCTGGTCAATGGCGGTATCGGTGTAGGCGCTGGCCCCAGCGTCGGAATTGGCGATGGAAATGCGCCCGAACTTCTGCCGTCCGATCACGCAGGGCCTTTGCTCCTCGGGCCACTGCGGGTCGGAGAGCGAATTGTACTCGTAGGCGTAGCCGTGTGCCCAGCGGTTGACGGTGATGCCGGCGATGTCGCGTGCCGCATCAAATCCTGCTCCGCCCAGCATGCGCTGCAGTTGGCCGCGAATGTTCCGCTCGAAGATGGCGAAGGGCGTGGCCATCAGTTCCCACCGCCCCGCCCGGTACTGTGCCTTGCGCGACAACCCAGGCTTGCACGGGCAGCGCAGCATGAACAACACCATCGGCTCTTCGGGCTGATGCGGAAATTCGTACTGGCCCATGCTGACCGGGAAATCCAGCTTGGTCAGCGAGTGGTATGCCCCAGGCGCTACGATCTGCTGCGCGCCCAGCTTGGCGAACGGCTTCCAGTTGCGCAGCGCCACGTGGGTGTAGATAAATGGCTCCTTCACATCGTAGTGCAGTGCCGCCTTCTGCTTCTCGGGAAGCTCCGGGCAGAGATAGGGGATCATCATGTTGTAGCAGGCCAGAATGCATCTGCCGGCGCGCACGGTCAGTAGCTTGCCTCCACGCACGTAATCAACCTCCACCTCCTGCGCCCGTTCTGGCGGTCCGTTGTGGCGGGCCCTCACGACCGTGCTGTTCAAGCGCAGTCGCACCGGCGCTCCTGTCCGGTCCAGGCGGCTGTAGTCGGCGCGCGCCGTCACGATGTCGTCCATTGTGTGTCCGGGAATACTGCCGGAAATCAGCGCCCGCACCAGCAAGCGCGCGATGGAGGCGTTCCCATCGGGGAAATGGAAGATGTACGGGTCCTGGTCGTGTGGTTCGCCCAGCCCCAGCCCATCGAACCCCGCATACTTGAAGGATTCGTAATCATCGGGATTTTCAAAGCAGGAAAGCGCCGAAACCGCCTCAATGCCCACAGCGAACAGGTCGTGAGGAAACTTCTGAAAGAAGGGAAGTGCCTGCGGGCTCACCTTGCAGTATTTGGTCAGGAACTCGGCATAGCTGATCTTGGCCAGCTCCGTCCGCTTTTGTGCCTGCGACATTCCCGCCATGTAATCAGTTTTTTCCGTGTACACGCGCTCAATGTCGCGCTTGGCCGCCTCAGACAGCGGCGTCTGAGCCAGAAAATCCTTCCAGGGCAGCGCGTTCATGCCCACTACCAGCCGATCTGCGCCAAATGTCTCGCGGTCGAAAAAGCAGGCGGTCTGCAAGTGCCCATAAAGCTTGCTGTCGTAATCGCGGTAGAACTCCCGCAGGTTGATGCCTAGCTCGGCGAGCAACTGCTTGGCCGCCTGGCTATATTCCGAAGGATTGTCAATGGATTGCGTGCCGCCGTTGCTCAGCAGCAGGCGCTTGCCCACGCGGAACTCGTTGCGCTTGGCATGGCCTCCAAAGTCGTCATGGTTCTCCAGAATGAGTATGCGCGCCTTACTGCCCGCAGTCTGGCGATAGAAGTACGCCGCCGCCAACCCACTGATGCCACCGCCAACAATGATCAGATCGTAGTTCTCGCCCGTATCTTCGGGTTTGCCCGCAGTCTGCCAGAAAGTGCCGTCGCGCAGCCGGTGTGCTACCTCAAAACTGCCAGGGTGATTGCCGCGCATCCCTAGCAACGCTGGCGGGTAGTACTCAGAATTCTTCCCTGGCGCAGACCCTTCACTCCCCGCCGGAGTTGCGCCGAGCCCGGGCACTCCGGCCAGAATAGATCCGCCGATCGCCAGCGCGACTCCGTCCAGGAAATCGCGCCGCGTGATCTTGCGCTGCATGCCCAGTTCGCGATCGCGCGCTGTATCGATGTCGTCGTTTCGCATCATCAATGTGGGAACCAAGCACTTAGCAAATTGGCACTTAGCGTTTAGCAAGCCACTTGGATTACCGATACGTGCCAAGCGCTAAATGCCAACTGCCAACTGCTAAGTGCTGGTTTTCAGCCCCAGCAACTCCGCTACCGCCCGATGCGCCTCATCCATCGCTTTGTCCGTATAAGCGGCTGCCGCTGCGTCCGAATTAGCAATCGTGATACGCCCAAAGCGCTGCCGCCCGATCTCGCATGGCGACTGCCCCTTGGGCCAGTCCGGGTCCCACAGCGGGTTGTATTCGTAGGCGTAACCATGGGGCCAGCGATTCACAGTAATGGCGACAATATCGCGCGCCGGATCAAATCCGCCGCCGCCCAGCACACGGCCCAACTGGTCGCGGATATTGCGCTCGAATGTGGAAAAGGTAGTCGAGAGCAGGTCATAGCGCCCCGCCGTCTGCTGCGTCCGTGCCGACATCCCCGGCGAGCACGGTGTCCGCGTCATGCGCACCAGCATTGGCTCCTGCGGCGAAGTGGGAAACTTATAACCTCCAATGCTGGTGGCGTAATCCAGGCTCAGGGAAGAGTGGTACATTCCCGGACAGAACGCCCGCTGCAGTCCCAGCTTCTCAAACGCGGTCCAATTCCTGATTGCCGCCGTGGTGTAAACCAGCGGCACTTTGTTGCCGTAATGCAGCGCCTTCTTCTGCTTCTCCGGCATTTCTTCGCACAAATAGGGAATCATCATGTTCCAGCAGGCCAGCACCACGTTCGCGCCGCGCACGGCATAGGCTTTGCCCTGCACGGCATAGGTGACTTCCACCTCCTTTGCCGACGCCGGTTCGCCCACGTGCCGCACCTGCACTGCTGTGCTGTTCAGCCGAATGCGGACCGGCGAATTCGCCTGGTCAAGCCGGCTGTAGTCCACTTTGGCCGTGACTACATCTTCAGCATCGTTCCCGGACACCGAACCCGGCACCAGCGAGCGCACCAGCAGGCGCGCAATCGAAGCATTGCCGTCAGGATAATGAAAATGGTACGGCTTCTGGTTGGGTGTGGCCGCGCCCCGCGCGGTGAAGCTCAATCGGCCCTCAGGCACGCGTCGCAGCTTCATGCCCTGGAACCCGGGGAAATAGATCGCCCAGCAATCCAGCGCCGGCACCGCATCAATGCCCACTCCATACAGATCATGCGTACGCTTCTGGTAGAAGGGAATGACGCCCGGGTCAGCTTTCACAACCTTGAGCAGAAAATCCTTGTAGCTCATGCGCGAAAGCCGGTCGCGCTTTTCCGCTTCCGCAACGCCCGCCATGTAGTCCGTTGCCTCCGTTTCAATGCGCAGGATGTCGCGCTGCACTTCGGGCGAGAGCGGGCACTTCGCCAGGAACTCTTTCCACGGCAGCGACTTCGGCGTTGGCTCCATCCAGGCGCGCGTGGGTTCTCCCACCACCAGCCGGTCGCTGCCGAAGGTCTCCTTGTCGAAAAAGACTCCTGCCTGCAGCCCGCCATACAAGTGGTGCAGAGCATGCTTCGCTTCCAGCGCCGGTGGGTTGATGCCCAACTCATCCATCAGCCCGCGGGCCACAGGACTGTACGGAAACGGCGACTCGATGGCGAATGTTCCACCGTTGCCCAGCAGTAGCCTCCGGCCGGAGCTAAACTCGTTGCGCTTGGCATGGCCGCCGAAGTCATCGTGATTATCCAGGATGAGGATCCGCGTCTTGCTGCCCACCACCCTGCGATAGAAATATGCCGCCGCCAGCCCGCTGATGCCGCCGCCCACCACGATCAGGTCATAGCTCTCGCCAGTGCCGGCCGCGCTTGCCTTCCAGTTTCCATCGCGCACCAGGTGCGCCGCCTCAAACGATCCCGGATGGCTGCCCCGCATACCCGTGAGTGCGGGTGGGTAATAACGGGGATCAGTTGGCGTGATGCCTGCGGCCAGCAACGGATCCTGAGCCGATTCATCCGCTCCCTGCTCCTGCGCCAGCATTCCCGCGGGCAGCAGGCTGGCTCCAATCGTCATCGCTACGCCATTCAGAAAATCACGTCGCGTGATCCGCCGCCCCATCCCCAGTTCTCGGTCCCGCTCGTGATCGCGATCATCCATTGCCATCAGGTTCCTCGACATGTAGTGCCGGCGTCTCGCCGGCTGTCCTGGCGTCGTCCCCGCCGCCAGCAAACCTCTGTGTCTCCGTGCCTCTGTGGTTAAACCAGCAACTCCCCTACCGCTCTCCACGCCTGATCAATTGCCTGGTCGGTGTACGCCGTTGCCGCCGCATCGGTGTTGGCGATCGCAATCCGCCCAAAGCGCTGCCGCCCGATCACGTTGGGCCGCTCCGCCTCGGGCCACTCCGGGTCGAACAGCGGGTTGTACTCGTACCCGTAGCCATGCGGCCAGCGATTTACAGTAATCGCTTCGATGTCCCGAGCGGGATCGAATCCGCCTTCACGCAAAGTGCGTGCGAGCTGGTCGCGAATGGCGCGTTCAAATTGTTCAAAACTCGTGCCCAGCAGCTCATAACGCCCGGCGATCTGCTGCTGGCGCGCGGGCAGGCCCGGCTTGCACGGCGTGCGGCTTAGAAAAAGCACCATCGGCTCTTCCGGGTTTCTGGGACTCCGGTATTCGCCGATATTTACCGGCCAGTTCAGCGTGACGTCCATCCAATACGCTCCGGGCGCGCGCACGCTGCGAATCCCCAGCTTGTGGAATGACGTCCAGTTGCGAATGCCCACGCTGGTGTACACGAGCGGTACCTTCACCAGGTAATGCAGGCCCTGCTTCTGCTTTTCCGGCAGCTCGGGCACAAGGTACGGAATAATCATGTTCCAGCAGGCCAGAATGCAATTTTGGGCGCGCACCGTGAACACCTGCTTGCCGCTGGCGTACGTGACTTCAACCTCGCGCGCTGCAGCCGGATCGCCTAAATTGCGCGCCCGCACCACGGTGCTGTTCAGGCGCAGCCGCACCGGCGAGCCGGGCTGATCCAACCGGCTGTAGTCCACCTTCGCCGTAACCGCCTCCACGGCGCTGTGACCGGGCACCGCCTTCGGAATCAGATCGCGCACCAGCAGGCGGGCAATAGTCGCGTTGCCGTCGGGGAAGTGAAACCGGTACGAGCCGCCATTCGCGTATCCCGCCGCCGTGTAGCTCATTCGCGGCGCCGCGCCACGTTCCAGTTTCATCCCTTGAAAACCCGGCAAACCCAGCGCCCAGCAGTCCAGCGCCGGTTCGGCATCTATGCCTACTCCCCACTCCCCATTCGTGCGCGTTTGGTAGAAGAAAATGACGCCGGGATCAGCTTTCACTACCTTGAGCAGGAACTCCTTGTAGCTCATGCGTGAAAGCCGGTCTTTCTTCTCCGCCGAGGTCAGCCCCGGCATGTAGTCAACTCTAGCTTCCTGAATGCGCTCGATGTCGCGCTGCACCTGTGGCGCCAGCGGCGTGCCCGCCAGGAATTCCTTCCAGGTAAGCCCGTCCGAGCTTCCATCCTGCCAGTTGCCCCCAGGTTCGCCCGCCACCAGCCGGTCCTCGCCGAACGTTTCTTTATCGAAAAAGATCGCTGGCCGTAGTCCCAACGAACTGTATAGCTCGGAATCATTGTGTTGTGCGGCCAGTTTCGGCGGGTCAATCCCCAGCTTTTTAAGCAGACCGTCGGCCTGCCGGCTATAGGGGGTGGGGCTGTCAATCAGCATGGTTCCGCCGTTCATCAACTGCAGACGCCCGCCGAGATGGAACTCGTTGCGCTTGGCATGCCCGCCGAAGTCGTCATGGTTTTCCAGGATCAGAATGCGTGCCCCTCGGCCCGCGCGCTCGCGAAAGAAGTGGGCCGCCGCTAGCCCGCTGATGCCTCCGCCGACTACCACAAGATCGTAGGATTCGCCGCTGTCTCGTGGTTTTGTTGCTTGCTGCCAGAACGTGCCGTCGCGCAGGCTGTGCGCGATCTCAAATGAGCCCGGATGGCTGCCGCGCATTCCCGTGAGCGTGGGCGGATAGTACCCTGCCCGGTCCTGCGCCTCTGGCACCTCTCCTGTGCCGAATGCATTTCCGGGAAGAAGACTCGCACCAATCGCCACTGCCATGCCGTTGAGGAAGTCGCGCCGCGTAATGGCTCGGTCCATTCCCAGGTACCGATCGTACGCTGCCCGGTCTTTATCGGCGGCCATAGGATTGCTTTAACACCTCATTGCAGGCGTCATGCTGAACGGCGTCAGCCGGGAAGCATCCCGCGTGCACACCCGCGAAAGTTGCCGTCATCTGACCCTGCGGAACAGCCATGGGAGGTTTTTTTCTTCGTTCTCTTTTGTGTCCTCTGTGGTGAAAAAAGCGGTGGGACGATAGCAACTGCGATCCCGGTCTGCGGCGGGCGTTTCCACTTGACACTCCGAAGCGCTTTCTCTAACGTTGCGCGATTATAGCAAGGTTTTTGTGCGGCGCAACCAGCTCGCTCGTGGCACAATTGCCTTGTCGCATCCACCGAGGACACCATGATTCGACTGAAGGTGAATGGAGTTGAGCGCTCCTACAATGGCGATCCGCAAATGCCGTTGCTGTGGTATCTGCGCGATGTGCTGGGACTCACCGGCACCAAGTACGGCTGTGGCATGGCGCTCTGCGGCTCCTGCACCGTGCATCGCGACGGCAAAGCCATTCGTTCCTGCGTGACCCGCATGGGCGCGCTCACCGGCAGCAACATAACAACCATCGAGCACCTCTCTTCCTCCGGCCTTCACCCCCTGCAGAAGGCCTGGATGGATCACAACGTGCCCCAGTGCGGTTACTGCCAGTCAGGCCAGATCATGCAGGCGGCGGCCCTGCTGAACAGTACGCCCCATCCCACCGATCAGCAGATTGACGAAGCCATGGCCGGCAACATCTGCCGCTGCGGCACCTACAACCGCATTCGCGCTGCCATCAAGGCCGCCGCCGGAGAGCGCGCATGAGCGACATCCTCAATATCAGCCGCCGCGGTTTTCTCAAAGGCATGGTCACCACTGGCGCCCTGGTGCTCAGCGTTCGCATTCTTCCCAGCGGGCTGCTCGCAGAGCCGGCCGCCTATGCCGGAACCCATGCCGATCATGCCACCCTGCATCCCAGCGTGTACTTTGGCATTGATACCGACGGAACGGTTCACATCGTGGCCCATCGCTCCGAGATGGGCACGGGCATCCGCACATCGCTGCCTCTTGTGCTGGCCGACGAACTCGACGCCGACTGGAACCGGGTGAAGATCGAGCAGGCCATCGGCGATGCCCGTTATGGTTCTCAGGAGACCGACGGCTCGCAGTCCATCCGGGAGTTTTACGACGCCATGCGCGAGGCCGGCGCCACCGCTCGTCTTATGCTCATTCGCGCTGCCGCCCAGCACTGGAACGTGCCCGAGAGCGCCTGCCGCGCCGAGTTGCACAACATTGTGCACGCCTCTCCCATCCGCAAACTCGGCTATGGCGAGCTCACTCTCGCCGCCGCCAAGCTGCCTGTTCCGGATAAGAAAGAGCTGCAGTTTAAGCCGCCCAGCGCCTGGCGCTACGTCGGCAAAGGCATGGTCAGCTACGACCTCAGCCATCTCGTCACCGGCCAGGCCATCTATGGCATGGACGCCCACATGGACAACATGGTTTATGCTTCGGTCGAGCACCCGCCTGTGCTCGGGGGGAAGATTAAGTCGTATGACGACAAAGCCGCCCTGCAGGTTCCCGGTGTGCGCCAGACCATCCCCATTGACACGTTTAAGCCGCCGCACGAATACCAGGCGCTAGGCGGCGTGGCCGTGATTGCCGACAACACCTGGGCCGCTTTCCAGGGCCGCAAGAAACTGAACGTCACCTGGGACAATGGCCAGCATGCCGTCTTCAACTCCGACGAATTCAAGAAGGAGATGCAGGCCACGGCACGCAAACCCGGCAAGGCGGTCCGCAACGAAGGCGACGTGGATGCCCGCTTCGCCAACGGCGGCAAGGTTCTGGAAGCCGACTACTATGTTCCGCTTCTCGCACACGCTTCCATGGAACCGCCAGTTGCAGTTGCCGATTTCCGTGACGGCAAGCTCACCGCATGGGCGCCCACCCAGGACCCCCAAGCCACCCAGGATGCGGTCAGCAAAGCCCTCGGCATCGCCAAGGACAACGTGATCTGCCACGTGACTCTGCTCGGTGGCGCTTTCGGTCGCAAGTCCATGCCCGACTACATCGTCGAAGCCTCGCTGCTTTCGCGAAAAGTGGGCCGCCCGGTCAAAGTGGTGTGGACCCGCGAGGACGACATCAAGTTCGATTATTTCCACGCTGTTGCTGCCATGTACATGAAGGCGGCGGTGAACGACAAGGGGATGCCGACGGCCTGGCTGCAGCGGTCCGTCTTCACGCCGATTCCTTCCACCTTCGACGCGAGCGCGACCTACGGCGGCGACGATGAGATGGGCATGGGCTTCACCGACATTCCCTTCGACATCCCCAATCTGCGCGTGGAGAACGGTCCGGCCCCGGCTCACGTCCGCATCGGCTGGCTGCGCTCGGTGGCGAATGTCTATCACGGCTTCGCGGTGCAGTCATTCATGGACGAACTGGCACACAATGCCGGCCGCGACCCGGTCGAGTACCTGCTCGCCCTGCTAGGTCGCCCGCGCATCCTCGATCTGAAGGCCACCAAGTATTCGAATTACGGTGCTGACTACCAGAAATTCCCCATTGATACTGATCGCCTGCGCAAGGTGGTGGAAGTTGTGGTCGAGAAGTCAGGCTGGGGAAAACGTCAGCTGGGAAAAGGCAGAGGGCAGGGCATTGCCGTACACCGCAGCTTCTGCACCTATGTCGCTTCTGTCGTGGAAGTCGAGGTCACGCCGCAAGGCGGGGTCCACATTCCGCGTGTTGATACCGCACTCGATGCCGGCCTGGTCGTTAATCCGGAAATTACACGCGCTCAGTTCCAGGGCGCAAACGTATTCGGCGCCAGCCTCGCCCTGATGGGCGAAATCACCGCCAAGAATGGCGCCATCGAGCAATCGAACTTCAACGATTATCCCGTGGCCCGCATCAACGAGGCGCCGCGCGAAAACAATATTTACATCGTGGAGAGCACTGCCCCTCCGGCCGGCGTAGGCGAGCCGGGCGTGCCGCCGTTCGCGCCCGCGCTCTGCAATGCGATCTTCGCGGCCACCGGCAAGCGCATCCGCGAGCTGCCCATCTCCAAAACGAACCTCAAAGCTTAACCACAGAGGACGCAGAGAAGAACAAAGAAAATTGCCTTCGTGTGGTTTCGTTAAAGAACCTTGTGGCGCCGTCGCCCCGGTCCTTGTAGCGCCGGCGTCTCGCCGGCTGTACTGGCGGCGTCCACGCCGCTCGCCGCCAGCAAGTCTCTCGCAGGAAGGCGTCATCCCGAGGGCCTTTAGGCCCGAGGGATCCTGGCGTGCACCACCACAGGCGTCGTCGCCTTGCGGTTAGCCGGATTCCGCAGGGAATAAATTTACTCTGTGCCCTTTGTGTCCTCTGTGGTAAAAAAAATTACGTCGCGCTCACGGTGAATTCCTTCCCCTTCTCCCCAATCTCGAATACCAGAATCTTCGCCGGCTTGGTCTTGCTCACGTTGGCCAGGGCGCGATGCACGTGCATCGTGGGCTCGTAAAAGAAGCCTCCGGCGTGATACGTCTTGATCGGCTCCGGATCTACCTGGTTCTGAATCGTGCCCTCGAGCACATAGGCGAATACTGGTCCGGTGTGCCGATGCGGCTGCGAGGTGCCCCCCGGCTCCACCGTAAGCAGGACCAAACGCACTTCCTTACCGTCAATATCCGGCACCGCCTGCGCCAGCAACCGCTCCACGCCAATAGAGTCGTCGCCCTTCTTACTGCCGGACGCCGTCTGTGCCTGCAAGAATTCGCCCAATCCGCCGACGGAAAATGCCGCCAGCCCCAGTGCCTTGCCCACCTCGCGTCGTGTCATCATAGCCTCCCATCACTGCAATTCTTTGATGTGCTCCAGGTCATCTGCCACGCTGGCCCGCACACGATAGTCGGCATTACGGTAAATCCAGCGAATGATGCCGTTCTTGTCCACCAGGATCAAAGTTGCGTGGTTATATGGTCCTCCATCGGGCGATTGATACGTGGTAAGAAACTTCGTCCCATACAAATCCATCACCACTCGCTTAGCGTCGGACAGCACCGGGAACGGTGTTCCAACCTTCTCCTTGATCCAGCGTGCTTCCTCCAACGGGTCCGTGCTGATGGCAAGAATTTCCGTGTTCGCTGCCTGGAATTCCTTGTAATGTTTTGTGAACTCGCCGAGTTCCATCATGCAGTAGGGTCACCAGAATCCTTCGAAGAAGTCGAGCAGAACGGGCTTGCCTTCCAGAGCCGAAAGCCTCACCGTCCCGCCCTCGGCGCCGGGCAAAGCAAAATCAGGCGCTCTCTCTCCCACCTTCACTCGGAGCGGTAAATAGGGAACCACGGACGCTGCGGACGCCGTGCCTTCTGCCGGCTGCGGACGCCGTTTCGTGCCCGCCAGTTCCTCGGCCGTCTGCTGGATATTTGATTTAGCAAATTCTTTGAAAAATCCCCAACTACCATACTTGCCCTGCAACTCCGGCAACACCGCCTGCACCAGCGCATCGCCGCTTTTGCCCTCCTGTCTCGCGTTGCCGACCGCCGCCCGCAGGTCCACCAGGTACTTCTGGAATGCCCTTACGTCCAGCGACGTCCCTGGCTCGCCATGCCCGGGCACGAACTTTCCCGCTCCAGATCCAACCAGCTCATCCAGGGTCTTAATCCACGCATCCGATGTGGCGTCAATCATGTTGGGAATGTGTTCTTTCCAGAACAAATCACCGCAGAACACCACTCCCGCATCGTGCACATAAACAATCGAATCGCCGCCCGTGTGCCCGGGATAAGAGCGCACCTCGAGTTTTCGTGAGCCCAGATAAAGATCGACACCGCTGTCGTAAACCACGTCCGGCAGCTTCAGCGACTCCACCCGAGCCTTCACTTCCGGCTTGATCTTGTCTCCCCACCACTTCAGATTTTCCGTGCGCATCCAGTCGCGCACGTTGCGCTGTGCCAGGATGGTCGCTCCCGCTGCGGCAAACACGTCGTTGCCGTTGACGTGGTCCAGGTGATAGTGCGTATTGACCACAAAGCGAATCGGCAACGGCGTAATCTTACGAATTTCTGTCAGTAGTTCTTTCGCCGTCCCCGGCTCCTCGAAGGTGTCCACGACGGCAACGCCATCCTCGCCTACCACGAAACCAGCATTGGCACCCGCTTTGCCGCCGTCGCTGCCGATCGCCGCCCACACTCCATCACTCAGTTTCTCCAGCTTGAAGTCGGGAGCGGGAGCGTCTGCCGCCATCGCCACACCGTACAGCGCAACTGTTGCCAGCACCGCACTCAGCGTCCTTTTCATAACCGCGAAATGCTACCACGTACTACGTATCGTTTGTGGCGCTACGCCCGCGATGCAGCGCCGGAACTTTGTGGCGCGGGGCCCTCGCTCGCGAACCGGCAGCAAACGATTCAGAGAGCGAATCACAGAATTGTTCAATCTTCCTCTGTGCCCTCTGTGTCCTCTGTGGTAAAGAAACCAGAGTTGTCCCCACCGCGCTTCCCGGTGTACATTCGCAAGCTTTCATCTTCCACGCTTGCGAGGCACAATGGTGCGCTGCATCTTTCTGTTCGCATTCGTTTTGATTATGGTGTTCGAAGGCGCTGCCCAGGACCGTTCTTATGGCCGCTCCATGGTCATCACTGACCGCGGCATTGTGGCCACCAGCCAGTATCTGGCCTCGCAGGCAGGCGCGCAGGTTCTTGCCCGTGGTGGTTCGGCTCTGGATGCGGCCATCGCCGCCAACGCCGTCCTCGGCGTCACTGAGCCCATGATGAACGGAATCGGCGGCGACCTCTTCCTCATTTACTGGGACGCCAAAACCGGCAAGCTCTACGGCCTGAACTCCAGCGGCTGGGCGCCGCGCGGCCTTTCCATCGCTTACCTGAAGCAGCGCAACATCACCTCCATGCCGCAGCACGGTATCAACAGCGTGACTGTGCCCGGCGCCGTTGAAGGCTGGAGCGAAGCCCACAAACGCTTCGGCCGCTTGCCCTGGAAGGAGCTCTTCGGTCCTGCCATCTATTACGCCGAGCACGGCTATCCGGTTGCTGAGCTGGTACACGGATATTGGCAAGGCGCGGAACACACACTGCAAAATGACGAAGCCCGCCGCGTTTTCCTGCCCAGCGGCAAAGTGCCCGAAGTCGGCCAGGTCTTCACCAATCCCGATGTCGGCAAAGCTCTGCGCCTGATCGCCGACCAGGGCGCCGACTCCTTCTACCGTGGCGTCATTGCTCAGGCCATCCTCAAGACTTCCGCCGATTCCGGCGGCACCTTGCAGGCGGACGATCTGGCCCAGTTCAAGGCCGAGTGGGTGGACCCCATCTCCATTGACTACCGCGGCTGGCGCGTCTACGAGCTCCCACCCAACGGCCAGGGCATGGCGGCTCTGGAAATGCTCAACATCATGTCCAACTTCCCGCCCGATCCCTCCGGCCCCCAAGGCGCGGTCGAACTGCACAAGAAGATCGAGGCCATGAAGCTCGCCTACTCCGATCTCTACCGCTACAACGGCGACCCCCGCTTCGCCAAGGTGCCTGTGCAGGGCCTTATTTCAAAGGAGTACACCGCCGAGCGCGCGAAGCTTATCAATCCCGACAAGGCTAACTGCAACGTCGAAGCGGGCAAGCCTCCCTCCAGCGACACCACCTATCTCTCCACCGTGGACAAAGATGGCAACATCGTCTCGCTGATTCAGAGCAACTATGATCTGTTTGGCTCCGGCCTGGCTGTCGAAGGCCTGGGCTTCTTCCTGCAGGACCGCGGCGGGCTCTTCCGTCTCGACCCTCAGCACCCCGACGCGCTTGCTCCCCGCAAGCGCCCCTTTCACACCATCATTCCTGCGTTTATGCAGCGCGGCGACGTGCACATCGGTTTCGGCATCATGGGCGGCTCCAATCAGCCGGTGGCCCATGCCCAGTTCGTGTCTAATGTTGTGGACTATGGCATGAACATTCAGGCGGCGCTCTCCGCGCCTCGCTTTACGGTGCACGGGGAGCGCGTGGATTGCACGGTACCCATCGAAGCGCGCTTCAAGTCTGACGTGCTTGAGCAGTTGCGCCAGAAGGGTCACGACCTGCGCGTGCTTGGCGACTATTCTTCTAACATGGGACGGGGCCAGGCCGTGCTCTTCAACAGCAAGACAGGACTGAAGTACGGCGCGTCTGATCCTCGCGCCGATGGCAACGCCGAACCCGAGCCCCTCCCCGCCAGCGCTTTGCAATAATGGCCGATACCCGCTTGGTGGGGGCACCCTCCCCCGACTAGCGCCGGCGTCTCGCCGGCTGTCCTGGCGGCGTCCTCGCCGCCAGCACGCCTTCCGCAGGAAGTGTCATCCCGAGAGTCTTTGGACCCGAGAGCCTGCCCTGACTTTGCCAAAAGGATTTGTGGCCTGCCGACTCTCGTCACGCTCGTCATCCTGAACGCAGTGAAGGACCCGCTTTTTTACGGGCGCGCCTCAAATCGTCTTCCGGCGAATTCATAGCGCCCTTACTCCTTATCACGGCCGAAAACTGTTTTGTCTAATGAAAACTTTTTCTGGTACTCGCCATTGACACCGCCACAGCCTTGCACTAACCTTTCGCGACTAAAGTAAGGTTCACTCTTGGCGCTTGCCGTAGGTTTGTCGTTTGAACGATAGCGAACCGGCGAAAGCCGTCCACGTTTACTTTTCAGCGGCCCCCCGTGCCGCCGCTATCGGCTTGCATTTTCCTCCTCCAACTGCTCTTAAGGAGACTGCCATGAAGGCTTACACGCTGCGGAGCTTCCGACCCTTGCTAGCGGGCTTTTTCATTCTCGCCTTGTCCATGGGGCTCGCCTGGGCGCAGACTTCGGTCACTTCCGTTCGCGGCGCGGTCACCGATCCTTCAGGCGCGGTCCTGCCCGGCGCGCAAGTGTCGCTCGACAATCCCGCCAGCAGCTTCCACGAGAGCGCCACCACTGACAGCAAGGGATTGTATGTCTTCCCGCAGATTCCGCCCGGGAAGTACATGCTTTCCGTCAAGGCCACCGGCTTCGCGGCACAAAACAAGCAGGCCGAACTGCTGGTGAACCAACCCGCTACCATCAACTTTGCCCTTTCCGTGCAGGGCAGCGAGCAGACGGTAGACGTGAGCGCCGAGGCCGAAACACTGAATATCTCCGACGCCACCATTGGCAATGCCGTGGGCAACACTACCATCCAGGCGCTCCCCATTGAGGGACGCAACGTTCCTGACCTGCTCAGCCTCCAGCCTGGGGTAGTCTACCTGGGACGCCAGATCAACCAGGACCAGGACAGCCGCAGCGGCGCCGTGGCCGGAGCGCGTTCCGACCAGACCAACGTCACTCTCGATGGCGTGGACAACAACGACCAGCGCCAGGGCTACGCCTTCACCGGCGTGCTGCGTTCCACCCTGGATTCGGTGGAAGAATTTCGCGTAACCACCACCAACTCCAATGCCGATGCCGGCCGCACTTCCGGCGCTCAGGTGGTGCTGGTCACCAAGAGCGGCACCAACAGCTTTCATGGCAGCCTTTACGAGTACAACCGCAATACCGCCACCTCCGCCAACGACTGGTTCAATAAGAACGCGGAACTGGGCGCGGGCCTGCCCAACGTTCCCGGCCATCTCATCCGTAATACCTACGGCGGCTCCCTTGGCGGACCAATCAAGAAGGACAAGCTGTTCTTTTTTTTCAACTACGAAGGACAGAAAACTTCGGAAAACCAGCAGCAAACTCTGACTGTCCCCACTGCCTCCTTCCGCGCCGGCCAACTCAAATACATCGACCTGAATGGCAACACCGTGACTCTCAGCCCGGCGCAGATCGCCGCCATGGATCCCAAGTGCAGCGGCCTGGGAACCTGCCCCTGGGGGCCGGGCGTGAATCCCAACGCTACGGCCACTCTGAACGCCTATCCGCTGCCCAATGGTTTTAATTCCGGCGATGGCCTCAACACCGGTTCCTTCACCTGGTCAGCGCCCAATCCCGCCACCCTGAACACTTACATCGCTAAGATTGATTACCTCATGTCCCCGCAAAGCCGCTTCTTCGTGCGCGGCAACCTGCTGGGCGACCGCATTTCCGGCGCTCCGCAGTTCCCGGGTGAACCAGCCGCCTTTACCCAGACCAACACCTCCAAAGGGCTCGCCGCCGGACACACCTGGACCATCAGCAACACCAAGATCAACAATTTCCGCTACGGATATATTCGCCAGGGGCTCAATAACGTGGGCGTGGGCAATAACTCTTTTTCCGATTTTGCCGGCCTCAGCTCCCTCACCGCTGAGAACACCACCACTCTGCTCAATGTCCCGGTGCACAACTTCGTTGACGATTTCACCTGGGTGAAGGGCAACCACACCCTGCAATTCGGCGCCAACTTCCGCATCGTGCACAACAACGCGCTCTCCAACAACGTTTCTTTCGCCAATGCGCTTTCTGGAGGCGCGAACATCTATCTGGCCGCCATCGCCGGCACCGGGCAGGATCTGGACCCGGCGGCCTTTGGCTATACTGCCGTCTCCGGCGATTTTTCATCCAGCTACGACAATGCCGTCACCGCCCTCACCGGCATACTCTCCACCATCAACGTGCACCGCAATTACTCGGTGACCGGCAACACCGGTGCGAGTCTTTTGCCGGTCGGCGCCATGATCCAGCGCAACTTCAAAGCCAATGAGTTCGAGTGGTACGCCCAGGATTCCTGGCGGCTGAAACCCAATTTGACCGTGAGCTTCGGAATCCGCCACACCCTCTTGCAGACGCCCTACGAAGTTAACGGTCAGCAGGTTGCGCCCAACATTGATCTCTACCAGTGGTTCCTCAACCGCGGCATCGCCGCCACCCAGGGCCAGGGCAACCAGCCTCCCTTCGCCTTCGCGCCCTCGGGGCAGAGCCGTGGCGGCGCGCCCTACTGGCCCATGAACAAAGCCAACTTCGCTCCTCGCCTGGCCGTTGCCTATTCGCCCAGCGCCAGCAGCGGCATTCTGCACGGCCTGTTTGGCGGTCCCGGCAAGAGCGCAATTCGCGCCGGCCTCGGCATGTACTACGACCACTTCGGCGAGGGCATTGCCGACAGCTTCAGCGAATTCGGCTCTTTCGGCCTTACCACTACCCAGGCCGCGCCTTCCAACCTCTACACCGTGGACAACGGTCCTCGCTACACTTCCCGCACTGCCGTGCCCAACGTCTTAGCGCCAGCTCCCTCCAGCGTGGTTTATCCGGCATTTCCTCCCGCCAATGTGGATACCGGCTTCACCTTCAACTCCGATGGCGTGGACAACCACATGAAAACGCCCTACTCCATCGCCGCCGACTTGTCGCTGCAGCGCCAGTTGCCCGGCGGCTGGCTGGTCGAGACCGCCTACGTCGGCCGCTTCGGCCACCACCTGTTGCAGCAGCTTGACTATGCCGAGCCCACCGATTTGGTGGACCCCAAATCCGGCATGGACTACTTCACCGCCGCCCGGCTGATGTCACAGTTCGCGCTCGCCCACGGTGAGAATTCCAGCGCCACCATTGCCCCCATCCCTTATTTCGAAGATTTGTTCCCCACCGCCGCCGCGGGAGGCTTCACTGCCACGCAGAACATTTACAGTGGCTTCTGGTTCAAGCGCCCGGGCAGGGAAGTGGGCGCTCCCTTCCGCCTCGGCCTCATCTGCACCCAGCTCGCCAACGGTGGTGTGACTCCGGTTTGCAATAACCTGCCGCCCGTGCCTTACTGGGATCCGCAGTTCTCGTCACTCTTCGCTTGGTCGTCCATCGGCAACAGCAATTACCACGCCGGCCAGCTCATCCTGCGCCATCCCATGACGCATGGCCTCCAGGTGGATTTCAGTTACACTTTGTCCAAGTCCATGGACTGGGGTTCCGACACGGAGCGCACCAACCCCCAGGGCACCACCTCCACTACCAGTTCCATTCCCATCGGCAGCGCCACGGTAATGAGCTTCATCGAAAATTCCTGGAACCCGCGCCTCAACTATTCGCCTTCCGATTTCGATGCCCGCCACGTCATCACGGCCAGCTGGGTCTACGAACTGCCGTTTGGAAGAGGGAAAGCTTTTGCCGGACAATCGGGCAAGCTGCTGGATGCCTTCATCGGCGGCTGGCAGCTCTCTGGCCTGACCCGCTGGACCAGCGCCTTCCCCTTTAGCCTGATTGACACCACCGGCTTCACCAACAATTTCTTCTTCAATAGTCATATGGTGCAGAGCGGGCCCGTTTCCTCCGGGCTCTTCTTCAGTCCGTCGGGCGCGCCCCAGGCATTTCCCGACCCCTCGGTGGTGTCCGCCGGAATCTTCAGCACCCTCACGCCGGTGCGCTTCCCCTGGCCCGGCGAGGCCGGCAGCCGCAACGTTTTCCGCGGCCAGGGCTATTTCGGCACCGATACGGGCCTGGCCAAGAGCTGGAGCATCACCGAGCGTCAGGCGCTGAAGTTCTCCTGGGAAGTCTTCAATGTCACCAACTCGGTGCGCTTCGACGACAACACCATTACCTCGCTGGATAACGGCTCCGCTGATGGTCCGGCCCTGGGCCTGTACCGCAAAACGCTGACTGCGCCGCGTGTGCAGCAGTTCTCGCTGCGCTATACGTTCTGAATGCAAGCGCGTTTGCAAAGGGCAGTTGCGTTTTTCGGCCGCTGAGATTATGCTATCGCGCCGCTGACACGTTGCTATGTGAAGGAGGTCATTATGGTCAGAAAAACACTCGCTCTATTGTTCGGGTCGGCTTTGGTCCTGGCGTTGTCCATTCCGCTGCTAGCTCAGGAGGGCTCCAATAATGCAGGAGCGGCCTCGCAGCAGACCAGCGAAAAGAAAGGCAAAGCCGCCAAGGAATCTCGTTGGGAGGGTATTGTCGTCCGGAGCAACAAAGACAAGTCTACCCTCACAGTGCGCAAGATCGGCTCAAATAGCGAGAAGACCGTGCACTATGACAGCTCTACCGTTCTTACCAGTCAGGAGCACGGCAGCAAGCACGTGAATCACATCAATGCCGATCAGATTCAGGACAATGATCGCGTTATTTGCCTGGGCACCCTCGACGACAAGGGTGACTTGCACGCGACGCTGATCTCTAAGCGGCTGTCAAACCCATTGAGCAGGTAGTCAAGGTATTCTGGTAGACCGCAAAGCGGAGCCGCGATAGAGCGGGAGAGATAGCTTCTTCGCCGCCGCGCCATGGAGCCCGCTACTCCATCGGCGCCCGGTACCCGCTCTTCGAGTACACCTGCAGCTGCGCCGTTTTGGCGCGTAGATTCACCCGCACCTTGATCTTCCTCCACTTCCCGTTGCGCGCCGCATTCGAGGAGCGGTAGCCGAGCACGTATTGGTTGCGCATCTCCACGCTGATCTCCGACGTCGCCTGCGGCAATTCTCTGGGATTGTTCAGCGTAACCGTGCGCCCGCCGGTTGCCTCCGTAATCTGCGTCAACAGCCGTTTGCCCGCCCACTCCTCCGGAGTCTTGAAAACCCGGTCGAACAGGCCTACGGCATAAAGCGTCGCATCTTCCTCTTCAACCATGCTCTTGAGTTCACTCGCGGTGAACCGGCTGCGATTGTCGCCGCCATCGGAAATAATCAGCAGCGCCCGCCGCTTGTAGCGCGCGTGGCGCAGCTTGGCCTCGCCTAGGTAAATCGCATCCAGCAGCGCCGTGTGTCCGCCTGCCACTACGTTTGCCAGGTGGCTTTGTATGGAGCCGATAGACTGGCTGGTATCCGCCACCACCGTTGGCCGGTCAGCGAACGTAATTACGAAGTAATCGTCCTCCGGATTTCCCAGCTCAAAAAATTTCCCCAGCGCTTCCCGTGCCACATCCAGCTTATTCGTCATGCTCCTGCTCACGTCCAGGAGCACGCCGACAGAAATCGGCGAGTCGTCACACCAGAAGGACCGAATCTGCTGCCTTGCTCCGTCTTCGTACAGCGAGAACTCATCTTTGCTCAATCCCACCACGGGACGGCTCATGTAGTCATTCACCGTCACCGGCACCAGCACCAGGTCCACATCCGCCCGAAATGGCTTGCTGTGTACCTTAACGGAGGCATCCTCTTCCGGCAGCGATTTTACTGCCGGCTTTTCCGCGGGGACGATATGCACATCATCGGTGCTCTGGGCCGATGCCGCGGAAGAGCAGAAAGGCACACTTATCAGCAGAGCGGTGGGGAGCAAGACCGCACGCAGCATGGAGATCGCATGAGCAACGAGGAATTTAAAATTAACCATGCGGACCACAAGTCGGTGGGGGGGAACCACCCTGTGCGCGCGATGGTAACACGTGGCCGGACCCTGCGGGCGTGGAAAACTTACAAAAAGGGCGCCCCTTGCAGGAGGCGCCCTTCATGGAATGCCAACGGTTTGTCCTGCCGCCTAGAAGCGGAAGGTCGGCCCGAAGGTCACGTTTAGGTTGTGGTTGGCGCCGTTATCGAAATACATTAGGTCGCCGGCCTCGGCACGCAGCCCGAACACGTGACCGATGAAGAACTCCACGCCTGCACCAGGATAAAACACGCCATTCGTGTCGCCGTTAAGAACGCCGCCAAAGGAGTTGACGAACCCCTGGCTAGGTCCACTGTGCGACACGCCAAAGTTCAGGAACCCGCCTTTCAGCACCAGGTAGGCTCGTGCCGGCCCCACTCCGGTCTGAATTTTCGGCCCGAACAGGCCCCGGAGCAGCCGCAAGCTTGACGTTCCGAAGGAAGTGCTCAACCCGTTGTTGGTCGTGCTGGTAAAGTTCTTTGAAAAGTCGTAGCCAATGTCACCTTCGAATTGAAGGTGATCGTTGACGTTAAACCCCAGGCGCCCGCCTAAACCGGTGAAATTGCTGTTACCTGCCGGCGAGAGCCGGGTGAAGTCACCGTACACTCCGACTTCGCCATGTTCTTCCTGAGCGTAGAGCGCCGGCACCGCCACTGCCATCGCCAGCACCACCAGCAGTCCTAAAATCCGTTTCATGGGTCCTTATCCTCCAATCCTTTCCTTGTCCCCTTCTGTCCCCGGGCACGATCGCCTTGTCACCAGGCGCCGAGAAACACCTGTACCCGGCCATGCCAAGCAGGAATTGGGACGCTATTTAGGATGAAAATCGTGATGAGTGGGTGGGCTGCCAGTTGTCACTCTGCGTAACCCGCGATCAGAGCGGCTTACGGCTGAACCGGCCAGCTTGCAAGCTGCGCCGTTTCAGGCTGTTACCCGCCCCAACTCTGGCTGGCCCTGGAGGCCACGGGTTGCTCGCCAGCTCACGCCCGAGTTGCCCGTGGCGCATAATTTATAATCCCCATTCTCCCTTGAGCAGTTGGAGGGTTCTTGGCGCAAGCCCAAATCGGCATCATTGGCGGCAGCGGCCTGTACTCCATGCCCGGCCTCACCGAGGTCCGGGAGGTCCGGCTGCAGACCCCCTTTGGCGAGCCCTCTGACGCCTATGTCACCGGCAAGCTGGATGGGAAGCGCGTGGCCTTCCTCGCCCGCCATGGCCGTGGCCATCGAATCCTGCCTACCGAGCTTAACTTCCGTGCCAATATCTACGGTTTCCGCCAGCTCGGCGTCGAACGCATCATCTCCGTCTCCGCTGTCGGGTCGCTCAAGGAAGAGCACAAGCCTACTGAATTCGTCATTCCTGACCAGTTTTTCGACCGAACCCGGCACCGGGTGGACACTTTCTTTGGCGAGGGCATCGTCGTCCACGTTGCCTTGGCCGACCCCGTCTGTCCCCAGATGTCGCGTGTGCTCGAATCCGCCTGCCGCAAGGCCGGTGTGGTTGGCAAACGCGGCGGCACCTACCTGTGCATGGAAGGCCCGCAGTTCTCCACCCGCGCCGAGTCCACCGTGTATCGCAGCTGGGGCATGGACGTAATCGGCATGACCAACCTGCAGGAAGCCCGCCTGGCTCGCGAAGCCGAGATTTGCTATGTCACCGCCGCCATGGTCACCGACTACGACTGCTGGCACCCGCAGCACGATTCCGTTACCGTCGACCAGGTGGTCGCCGTCCTGCTCAAGAACGCGGAGAATGCCTGCAAGGTCATTCGCGCGGCCGTCGCCGCCACTCCGGCTCAGCGTTCCTGCAAGTGCGGTTCGGCGCTGCGCCATGCCATCCTCACCGACCGCGACAAAATTCCCCCGGCCACCCGTGAAAAGCTCAAGCTGTTTCTCGCCAAATACCTCGAACAGGGAGCCAATGCCTAGATGAGCATTGTTGCCGTCGGTTCCATTGCTTTCGATACAGTCACCACCCGCTACGGTACCGAGGAGCGCATGCTGGGCGGTACCGCCACCTACTTCGGCCTGGCCGCCAGCTATTTCACCGATGTCCGTGTGGTGGGCGTAGTGGGCGAAGACTTCACCGCCGAGCACGAGAACGTGCTCCGTAGCCACGGCGTGGATGTTTCCGGCGTGCAGCGCACCCCCGGCAAAACTTTTTTCTGGTCGGGCGAATACGGTGCCAACGTTAACGAGGCCAAAACCCGCGTCACCGAGCTAAATGTTTTTGCCGACTTCAACCCGGAATTGCCCAAAAAATACTGCGACTCTGAATTCCTATTTCTGGGCAACATTGACCCCATGCTGCAGGCCAACGTGCGCCACCAGATGAACGGCGCCCGACTGGTGGGCGGCGACACTATGAATTACTGGATCAACAACACCCACCCGGCGCTGCTGGAAACCCTGAAGCTCATGGACGTGCTTATCATCAACGACGCCGAAGCCAAGTCTTTGGCCGGCGAAACCAACCTGCCGCGCGCCGCGCAGAAGGTCCTCGCTATGGGACCCAAAGCCCTCGTTATGAAGCACGGCGAGTACGGCGCTACCATCTTCTTTCGCGAAGGCGCTTTCGGCATCGGCCACCATCCCTTCCGTGCTCCCGCTCTTCCCATCGAGGAGGTGGTTGACCCCACCGGCGCGGGCGATTCCTTTGCCGGCGGTTTCATGGGCTACATCGCTGCTCAGGGCGAGCTTAACCGCGAGGTGCTCAAACGCGCCATGTTCTACGGCAGCGTGATGGGCTCCTTCGCCGTGGAGCGCTTTGGAACTGAGCGCCTGCAGAACCTCACCCGCGAACAGATTGACGCCCGCTTCCAGATTTTCCGCGAGCTCACGCACCTCGAATGAGAGCCGCGCGGCGCACTCCCGCCACACCTCCCGATCCCCGCCTGCGCACCATCATCCTGGTCGGCTATATCGCGGGTTTCGCCTCGCTCATCGCCTTTCTCTGGTATTTCCGCCACAACCAGGCGCTGCTCTACGGCGATGCCGTCGCCCATATCAACATCGCCCGCCGCGTCTTCGACTCGCGCACACCCGGCCTGAAGCAACTAGGCACAGTTTGGCTGCCGCTGCCCCACCTGCTAATCATTCCGTTTGTGTTTTCTGATTGGTCCTGGCAAACCGGCTTCGGCGGCTCCTGGCCCTTCATGATCGCCTATGTCGCCGCTGTGATTGGCATCTTCCGCCTGGTCCGTGACGGCATAGTTCCTCCGCTATTGAGCGAAGCTGCGCCATGGCCTGCCCGTCTGGCTCCCTGGTTCGCGGCTCTCATCTTCGCTGCCAATCCCAACCTCCTCTACATGCAGTCCACTGCCATGACGGAGACGCTCTACCTCGCTCTCTTCCTCTGGGCGGTGGTCTTTCTCGCCGACTTCATCCGCCAGCGCTATTCGCCTGACTCGGCTGAGCGAGCGAAAGCCGGCAGCTCGCTCGTCTGGTGCAGCATCTGCCTGGCGCTCTCCATGCTGACTCGCTACGACGGCTGGTTCGCCGCCGGCGTGTTCTCAATCGTGGTTCTGGTATTGCTGCTAAGTGCCCCGCACCGCGAACCTACGCGTCAGCCTCAGCCCCGCCTTCGTCGCGAAGTAATCATCTTCGCCGCTCTCGTCATCGTTGTCCCCGCCTTCTGGTTCGCCTACAACGCCGCCATCTACGGCGATCCTATGGACTTTGCCCGCGGTCCCTATTCCGCCCGCGGCATCGAGCAGCGCACCTCCCAGCCCGGAGAAGCCCGCCATCCTGGCTACCACAGCCTCACGACCGCAGCCCTCTACTTTGTGAAATCTGCGGAACTGAACCAGACCGAGGGTCCGCTGGAAAGGCCGTGGCTCGCCTTTGCTGCCGCCGGCATCATTCTCCTTCTCGTTTTCTATCGCCGCCTCGCCGCCTGGCTGCTGCTCCTCATTCCCCTGCCGTTCTATGCCTTATCCATCGCCTACGGCGGAGTGCCCATCTTCATGCCGGTGTGGTGGCCGTTCTCTTTTTACAACGTTCGTTACGGCTTGCAGCTTCTTCCCGCGTTTGCTGTTTTTCTTGCCCTCCTGCTCTACTGGGCCTTGCAGCAGATTTCACAGCAACGCTGGCGGATTACCACCGCCGTCGCGGCCTTTGCATTTGTCGGCGCCAGCTACGGCTTTGCCTGGCATGCCCAGCCCATCTGCCTGCAGGAAGCTATCGCCAATGCCCGCACCCGAGTCGCCTTTGAACGTAGCCTCGCTGAATACCTCCATCTGCTGCCGCCCAACTCCGCCTTCCTTATGTATATCGGCGGGCACGTGGGCGCTCTGCAGGATGCCGGCGTCCACCTCAACCGCGTCATCCACGAAGGCAATCACGGCGACCCTGCAGTTTGGGGAAAGGAAGGCATGTGGCAGCGCGCTCTCGCCGATCCCGCCAAATACGCCGATTACGCCATCGGCTTCGATAACGATGAAGTCACCAAGTCAGCCGAGGCCCACCACTATCCCGCCCTCCTCGTCATCCATACCGTGGGCCAGCCCGCCGCTACCATCTTCGGCACTCACCCTCCCTATCCCGGCATGCCGCCTCTGCCCACCCGCTGACCATGTGTGTGGGCGCGGGGCTTTGCCCCGTCCAGGGCGAGCGAAGCTCGCCAATTTCGAATGTCATCCTGAGCGCTGCCGGACGATTCGCTTGCGAATCGGCCGGCGGAGTCGAAGTACCCCGAGCTTGTTTGCACCACAACCTCCGCTTCAGGGAGTTCTCTTGCCTTTCTTCGTTGCTCAGATCTCCTTGTTTTCGATCTCGGCGGCAGCACCGGCCCAGGAAGCCGAATCCCGTGGGCCTTTAGGTCCGTAGGATCTGGCGTGCACCACCACGGAGTTTTCGTGTCACCACCAAATTCCTGAATGTCATCCCGAGCGAGCGCGAACCGAGCCCCGCGAGGGAGCACGAACGAGGGACCTATGCATCTGTATCCGCCAACAATTATGGCAAAGCCTTGCTATCCCAAACCTACCTGCTTTCAAATTACAAATTGCGAATTACCCAATTACAAATCTGTGCCCCGGGTTACCTTCTCCGCCACCCTTCGTGCCTCGCGCTGCGCCGCCGTGGTGCTAAAATCCACCCAACTCTCGCTCGAATGCACGAACTCTACCGCCTCTTCGTTTCCAAGATGGGCTTCCCGCCCGTTGTGGGGCAGACCGTCATTCGCCTTCTTCTGGCAGCCATTCTTGGTGGTGTTGTCGGCCTGGAGCGCGAAATCAAGCACAAGCCCGCCGGCCTGCGCACCAACATGTTCATGTGCCTCGGTTCGGCCCTCTTTACCATTCTTTCTTTCGAGCTGGCCAGCGAGTATCCCGGAGACCACACCCGCATAGCCGCCCAGATCATTCCCGGCATCGGCTTTATTGGCGCCGGCTCCATCCTTCATTCCCGCGGCTCAGTTGTCGGCCTCACCACCGCGGCCACCATTTTTGTTGTCGCTGCTATTGGCATGGCCGTCGGAGGAGGGCTCTATCTTCCCGCGGTAATGGCCACTCTCATCGCCCTGCTCGCCCTCTACACCCTGGGCCGCATGGAAGCCCGCTTCGAGCTCAAGCCCTTGCTCATGAACTACGAAGTTCTGGGCGCGGATGCTCACACGGTCATCGCCGAACTCAACCGCATTCTGCAGGACGAAAACCTGGGCATGACCTCGGTGCAGATCGCCAAAATTGATGACCACTCCCGCGTGCAGTTCGCGGTGGATGCGGCCCGCCAGGAGCAAATCTCGCTCCTCACCCGCCTGCGCCAGTCCACCTTGCTGAGCAGCGTTAACTCCCTGGGGCCGGCCGAGGGCGAATGACTTCCGACCCCGCCATTCCTTTCGTTAAGGCCAGCGCCTGCGGCAACGACTTCCTTATCGTGGACGGCCTCCACGCGCGGCCGGATCTCGCCGCCATCAGCCGCCGCATGTGCGACCGCCACCAGGGCATTGGCGCCGACGGCGTGGAGTGGCTCTTTCCCGCCACCGACGCGGATATCCGCGCTCGCCTCTTCAATGCCGACGGCTCGGAAGCGGAAATCTCCGGCAACGGCACGCGCTGCGTCGCCGCTTATCTCACCGCAGAGCAGGGAAGAGACAAATTGGTTATTCGCACCGGTGCCGGCGTGAAAACCTGCACTCTGGTTAGCCGTAACGGCACCGAATTCGAATTTGAAACCGACATGGGCGAGCCCCAGGTGGGCGACGAGTTCTCCATCAAGCTCGCTTTCGGCGAGGTGCGCGGCATACCCGTCTCCATGGGCAATCCGCACTTCGTCGTCTTCATGGAAGAATTCGGGCCCGGCTGGCAGGCGGAAGCCGCCGAAATAGGCAAGCACCACGACTTCAAGTACGGTATTAATGTTGAGCTGGTAACTATAGGCAGGAATAATAATATTAACGCCCGCTTTTTTGAGCGTGGCGTAGGCGAAACGCAGTCCTCGGGCACCGGTTCTTGCGCTGCTGCTGTGGCCACTATTGCCGCCCAGCGCACGCAGTCTCCGGTGAAAGTAATCACCCCAGGCGGCGTGCAAACCGTGCGTTGGGAGGAGCGCGTTTTCCTGCGCGGCCCTGCGCGCCTCGTTTGTCGCGGCGAATTTTTTGTTTAGATTGCCGAACCGTTGTCATTCTGAGGCCGTGTGAGCCGCGTTTGCGCGGTGAGCGCAGCGAAGAACCTATGCATTTGTTTAGCCCGATACGCCGCCAATAATCACATGCTGCCGCACCCCAACCCGCGCCTCAAACCTCCGCCGCTTCGGCCCGGCGACACCGTGGGCATCGTCGCGCCCGGCAGCCCCATCAAACGCGACCTGCTCTTGGCCGGCTGCGAGGGCGTGCGCCGCCTCGGCTACAAACCCATCTACGACGATTCCATTCTCGACCGCGATCTCTACTTCGCTGGCTCCGTGCGCCGCCGTGCCCGCGAACTGGAAAAAATGTTCGAACGTGACGACGTACGCGCCATCATCTGTGCCCGCGGCGGCTACGGCACCAACTACCTGCTCCAGGAACTGGACCTCGCCAAGCTTCGCCGCCATCCCAAAATCTTCCTCGGCTACAGCGATGTCACTACGTTGCTCACCTGGTTCACCAGTGCCGCCGGCCTCGTCACCTTCCACGGCCCCATGGTTACCAAGGATCTTGCCGTGCCGGACGGGGTGCATCTGGCTTCGTGGAATGCGGCTTTGACCGCCGCCTCTGCCTGGGACCTCACCTTCTCCGCTGGCTCAGAAGTTAAAGCGTTACTTGAAGGTCAGGCGGAAGGCACCCTTTACGGCGGCTGCCTCTCCATGCTGGCCGCCTCTTTGGGCACGCCCTACGAAATTGATCCCCGCGACACTATCCTTTTTATGGAAGACGTAGCCGCCAAGCCCTTCCAGGTGGATCGCATGCTGATGCAATTGAAGCTGGCAGGCAAGCTGGAAGGTGTGCGCGGCGTTATTTTCGGTGAGATGCTCGACTGCGCTCCGCCCGGCGTGGAGTTGGATTACACCCTGGAAGAGGTGGTTACCCGCGTACTGCGCGACCTGCACATTCCGGTTGCGTACGGGCTGCGCTCCGGGCATGTTACACGGGAGAACATCACTTTGCCCCTGGGCGTGCGCTGCTCCCTGCAAGCAAACAAGGATGCCGTTCGGTTGCGGCTCCTGGAATCCTCGGTCGCGCCTGCCGGCGAAGCGGTTCGTTCCGCCAAATTATGAAATCCAATCGCCACATCCATCTCATCGGCATTTGCGGCACCGCTATGGCCTCGCTGGCCGGCATGCTAAAACAGCGCGGCTTCAAGCTCACCGGTTCCGACGCCGCCGCCTACCCGCCCATGTCGGACTTCCTGGCTGGTCTCGGCATTCCCGTAGCCCAGCCCTACGCTGAAGCCAACTTGCAGCCTCATCCCGACCTGGTTGTGGTGGGCAATGCCATTTCTCGCGGCAACGTGGAGTTGGAATATTTGCTCGACCACCGCATCCCCTTCTGCTCGCTGCCCCAGATTCTGCACGACGAATTCCTGCGCGGCCGTGAAGTCATCGCAATCGCCGGCACTCACGGCAAAACCACCACTACCTCGATGCTGGCCTGGATCTTTCAGTCGGCAGGGAAGCGCCCTGCATTTCTCGTGGGCGGCATTGCCGAAAATTTTGGCAGCAGCTTCGCCCTTGGCGATGGCGGCCACTTCATCATTGAAGGCGACGAGTACGACACTGCCTTCTTCGACAAGGGCCCCAAGTT
>DATFDP010000259.1:0-3871 GCA_035252015.1 Terriglobales bacterium | reverse complement strand
TGCGCCCTTGCAGCCGGCGTATCCTGAACCCACTGAAGCGCCCAACCTGCCCGAGCCAACACCGGCGGCCGGACACCAAAAGCGTGCTGCTGCGCACTCCCAATATGCGGCTGCTGCTCAGCCGCGGCGCCCCAAGGGAGTCGTTATCCTAGCCATCGGCCTGCCCGGCTCCGGCAAGAGCACCTGGTTCAAGCGCCGGGACGCGGTGCCGCTTTCCAGCGACGTGAGTCGTTCCATGCTGTTCGATGATGTCACCGAACAGCGCTTTCAGGATCTGGTTTTCTCGACGCTGCGTTCGCTGCTGCGGGCGCGCCTGGTAGCGCGTATGCCGGTGAATTACGTGGACGCCACCAATCTTTCGCCTCACGACCGGCGCGGCTGGATCAAAATGGCGCACGACTTCGGCTACGAGGTGCAGGCGGTGTATTTCGATGTCCCGACGGAAGTGTGCATGGAGCGAAACGCGCGGCGTAACCGGGTAGTGCCCGAAGACGTGATGCAGCGCATGGCGGGCAAGCTGCGCGCACCCAAGTTCGAGGAAGGCTTCTCCAAGATTACCGTAGTGCGGGTAAAACGGGCGGAGGGGGAAGACGCAGAAACGCAGAGTGTCTGATGTTCATCTCACAGTTGAAGGCGCATTTAATTGGGAACTCTGATACCCCGCTGAAGGCCGGTGCTTCCACAGGCGCGCCGTACATGGCTGTGCCCCCAGGCTATTCGAACCCGTAGGTCCTCAAAATGGCGCGTTGCTTCGCAAGACTTGGCGGTAACCATCGCCAAGTTGTTTTTTGGGCTGGCTTGGCGGCTTTGCTGCTAATGACCTTCCTGAGCGGGTGCGGGGACTCAAGTTCCAGCCAAGCTGCGCCTCCGGTTCTGACGAATCCAGCAGTCAGTCTGCGCCAGATTGTGGGTGGACTCACGGCCCCACTCGATTTACAGGAATCGGACGACAATAGCGGACGGCTGTTCGTAGTTGAGCAAGGCGGTACGATCCGCATCGTGCAAAATGGCACCCTGCTGCCGGTTGCATTTCTCGATATCAGCAGCAAGGTCCATATGGAGGGGGAAAGCGGGTTGCTGGGCCTGGCGTTTCACCGCAATTATGCTCAGGACCCGCGTTTCTTCGTGAACTATGTGCGCCAGGAAGCGAACGGGCAACTGCAAACGGTGATCGCGGAATTTCGCGCGTCCGCCTCAAATCCCAACCAGGCCGATGCCGGCAGTGAGCGACAACTGCTGGTCATTGACCAGCCGTTCTCCAATCACAAGGCGGGGCAGCTCGCTTTTGGGCCGGATGGCGACCTTTATTTCGGGCTGGGTGACGGGGGCAGCGGAGGCGATCCCTTCGGCAATGGGCAGAACCGGCAATCACTGCTGGGCAAGATCCTGCGCATCGATGTAAATGCGCCTCCCACTCCCGGCCTGGCGTATGGCATTCCGCCCGACAATCCGTTTGCCAAGGGTGGTGGCCGTCCCGAAATTTGGGCGTATGGCCTCCGCAACCCTTGGCGTTTTTCTTTTGATCCGCCCAGCGGACGCATGTTCATCGGCGATGTGGGCCAGGGTCACTACGAAGAATTGGATCTCGGGCAGAAGGGCGCCAACTACGGCTGGAATATCATGGAAGGGATGCACTGCTTTAATCCCCCCACCGGCTGCGATCAGAGCGGGCTCACGCTGCCGATTGCGGAATACGATCACACCATTGGAGAGGCCATTATCGGCGGCTATGTATATAGAGGGACGATTGCGGCGCTACAAGGGAAGTATGTGTTCGCTGACTTGACGGGCAAAGTATTCACACTCACGGAGGGCCCGCCCGGAACTTGGACGCGCGCCACGCTGGTTTCGCCCGGAGCCCAGATTAGCTCGCTGGGGCGCGACCAGGCGGGGAATTTGTATGTCATCGAGATCAGCGCCGGGACTGTGCTGCAACTTATGGGTCAGTAGCGACTCGAGACTGCGCGGGAGCCGTTTCGGCGCTGAACTGCATCAGCACCCCTCCCACGGCGTCCGCGGCCTGGAACCGCGGCGCTTTACTAATTTTCAGCCGCCGTGGACAATGATTGTTTGCCCGGTCAGCGGGCAAAGAGCAGGGAGACTTCATGGCGGCAACCGGCGAACTCATACGTCTGATGAATTACGTTGACGACATCTCCACCACCTTGCGGCGCATTGTCGCCACCATTCCCATGATGGATGACGATGAACGCAAGCGTCTCTCCGACTACATGCGCAAAGTCGAGCCCAACTACGATTCCGTACTGCAGCAACTGGAGAAGGGCGGGAAGTAGTGGAAGTTCACACCGTGGCCGTCATCGGCGCGGGCGCCATTGGCCGAGGCATAGCGTACGCGGCTGCGCTGGGCGGCTATCGCACCATCCTGGAGGACATACTTCCCGCCGCCCTGCGGCGGGCCGAAACTGAAATCCGCAACAACCTGGATAAGGCCGTAGAACTGGGCGCCCTAGCCGCGCCCGCCGCGCAAGCCGCCCTGGGACGGCTGGAGTTCGCGCGCTCGGTGGAAGAAGCCGCTCGTCAGGCCGACCTGGTCATCGAAGCCGTCCCGGACGAATTGGAATCGAAGCTCGAGATTCTTACCCTGCTCGACAAGATCTGCCGCCCCGCTACCATCCTGGCAACAAATACCTCCGCACTAAGCGTAAGCGAAATCGCTTCCGTCACATACCGCGCCCCACGCTGCGTGGGCATGCGGTTTATCAACCCGATGCAGGACACACGGTTGGAGATTGTGCGTGGCCGGGAGACGGATGAAGAGACGACCATGACTGCGGCGGAAGTTGGGGAGCGCATGGGAAAGAAAACGGAGGTGATCAAGGAACGGGAGCCGATGATCGGGAGAGTCGGCCACAGAGACATTGAGGCGCCGAGGAAATGACCATTGAGGAAACAGTGTAAAGTAGGTCCTTTGCTGATATCTGTCTCTGCGCCTCTGTTGTGGTCTTGGCTTTCACCTCAACCCTTCCGGAATTGAGAATGGCGAGGGTGCGCGAGCTACCTTCGTAATTCTGCCCTTCTTTTCCCACCCCCTACAATCGCCCTAGTCACACTCAGCTTCTCAGCATGGCTAGGGACCCAGTGCGTGCTGCCATCCCCACCAACTTCACTCCCCTGCCCGGAGAAATGCGCCGCATCGAGGGCCGGGAGTGGTGGCTATGGCTGTTTGCGGTCGGCGTCACCCTGCTGCTGACCGCCACCATCATTTCTTTCACTTTTCCCTGGTTCCCCTTCCAACCCTATACCACTTACTGGTCTGATTTGCGTGACTGGGTTCGTGCCCTGGCGGCCCTGGTCCTTATGTTTGACCTGTACACCATTTACCAGCACCTACAATTGCAGCGCATGCGGCGAGAACTGGCGGAACGGGAACAGCTTTTTCGGCTGATCAGCGAGAACGCCGCCGACATGATCGCGCTGGTGGATAAGGCCGGCCATCGCCTCTATAACAGCCCCGCCTACACCAAGGTGTTGGGCTACTCCATGGAGGAGTTACAGACCACGTCTTCACTGGACCAAGTCCACCCGGAGGACCAGCAGCGCGTGCTGGAGGCCGCGGAGAAGGCGCGGAGCACGGGCCGCGGGCAGCAATTGGAGTACCGCATGCGCCACAAGGATGGGACCTGGCGCATCCTTGAGTCCACTGCCAGCGCCATTCGTAATCCGCAAGGAGACATTGAGCAATTGGTCATCGTCAATCGCGACGTCACCGAGCGCAAGCGTGCCGAAGAGATGCTGGCCCACAATGCGTTCCACGACGGCCTCACCAACCTGCCTAACCGGGCGCTGTTCCTCAGCCGCCTGCAACACGCCCTCGACATGGCCAAGCGCCACGCCACCTATAAATTCGCCG
>DATFDP010000258.1:0-17995 GCA_035252015.1 Terriglobales bacterium | reverse complement strand
GAGGCCTCCCAGGTTTGTAGATGCGGACAGCGAAGAAGAGTGTTGGCTTCATGCCACGGGAAGGACGAGGGCGAGATCTTCTAGCGACAGCCGGCGAGTCACCCCATCACGCCAAAACCAAGCGCGATGGGGACCCCGGCGAGACGCCGGTCGCTACATCAGTCCATGAAAATGTCGCTCTTTAGCTGCGATCCGGGCTGGACAGCGTAGCGGGAGAAGTCGGTCACGCCGGCTGCGGCCAGCACTTCGTCATCAATGAAGAAGTTGCCACTGGTGGTTTTGCTGTTGCGCGTGAGGATGTGCCAGGCAGCGTCGGCCACGATCTCCGCCGTGCGCCCGCGACCCGGTTCCGCTCCGGGAATAACCTGCAGCGCGGCGGTGGCGATGATGGTGCGCGGCCAGAGCGCATTCACCGCGATGCCCTGCTTGCGGAACTCCTCCGACATGCCCAGCACGCACAGGCTCATGCCATATTTGGACATGGTGTAGGCCAGCGTAGGCGCGAACCACTTGGCGCGCATGTCGAGCGGCGGGGCCAGGTTCAGGATGTGCGGGTTCGCCGCTTTGGCCAGGTAAGGCAGGCAGACCTGAGAGCACAGGTAGGTGCCGCGCACGTTGATGCCCATCATCAGGTCATACCGCTTCATGGGCGTTTGCAGAGTGCCCGTGAGGCTGATGGCGCTAGCGTTGTTGACCAGAATGTCGATTCCGCCGAAGTGACGCCTGGCCTGCTCCACTGCGGTCTGCACCTGGTCGTCAAAGCGGATGTCCAGGGCGATGGGCAGGGCTTTACCGCCTGCAGCTTCGATTTCCTTAGCAGCGGTGAAGATGGTGCCGGGCAGCTTGGGGTGCGGTTCGGTGGTTTTGCCGGTAACCACAATGTTAGCGCCGTCGCGTGCGGCCCGCAGCGCGATGGCCAGGCCAATACCGCGGCTCGCGCCAGTGATGAATAAGGTTTTGGCCGCCAGAGTTGGCATGGGCGCATTGTATCGTGTGCTAACTTCTTCAACGGGGATAAATGCAGATCACCGCGGATTATGCAGCAAATCTCATTAATGCACGCCTTACTTGTAATGGCCGTGGTTCTTTCCATGACCTTGACCTTCCCTGTGTCTGTGTGGTGAGGCGCTCTTCGCGATACTTTCCGGGGCCCGCCGGGTTCTATACTGGAGGCGTAAGGCGGAGGTGTTTGTGCGTATCCTCAGCTTTGTTTTGCTATGTGCGACGCTGGGCTGGGCGCAGGCCAGTCCTCAGACTGCGGCCAACAGCACGCCGGCGGCGTCGCCCGAGGCAACTACCACTGAGCACGCGGCCAAGACCCTGACCATTCCCAGCGGGACGAAGATTCCGCTTTCACTCAAGCAGGCGATTTCCACCAAGAACGCGCGCCAGGGTGATCCGGTCTACGCGGAAACCGCTTTTCCGGTGGCGATTGGCGGGCGCATGATGATACCTGCCGGCACCTATGTCCAGGGCGTGATTGACCGCGTACATCGTCCCGGGCACATCAAGGGCAAAGCGGAAATCCTCATGCACTTCACCAGCCTGGTTTTTCCGAATGGCTACACCGTGGTGATGCCGGCAGGGGTTGAGAATGTCCCCGGAGCCGAGCATGAGAAGGTTAAGGGACAGGAAGGCACCATTCAGGGAGAAGGGAACAAGGGCGAGAAGGTGAAGACGGCAGCCGGCACCGCGGCCACCGGCGCTGTGATTGGCGCAGCCACCACCGGCAGCGGCAAAGGTGCTGCCATTGGAGGCGGGGTTGGCGGAGCCGCCGGCTTGGCCATTGCCATGCTCAGCCGCGGCCCCGACGTGCGCCTGCTGCCGGGCACCAGCATTGAGATGATCATTCAGCGCCCGCTCACGCTGGATGCAACTCGCGTGCACGCACCGGTGGAGTAAGCGTTCCAGATTATTGCACCGCCGTCATGCGAATGATGAAGCGTCGGCAGCCGAGGCACTTTTAGTATCCTGTAATGTCCAGCTGAGGTTCCGGCTGGGGCGCTTTCCATACCAATGGCCATACGAACCGTTTTTTTGATGAAAGAGGAGTGCGCCCGCGGCGAGCGCCAGGGCTGGCAGGAGTTTGTGCGCGACTATGCGCCGCTCGCGCGGACGCTTCTGCAGCAGTACTTCCCCACGCTGGCGCCGGAAATGGAGGTGCACGTCCGGTCGACGTTCGGGCGCGCCCGGGCCAATCAGAATGAGTGGTTCCGGAACGTCTCCTTCAGCAATGAGCGCGAGTTCCTGATGGCGTTCCGCCAGCTTGTTTTCGCATATGGACGGGAAGCCGAGCGCGTGCCTGTTCCCCAGCTTTCGCTCGAGCAGGTGCGGGAAATTATGAAAGATCTGCCGGTGACCGAGCGGCAGATGCTGTGGCTGTTCATTAAGGGCTACACGGCGCCGGAGGTCGCACGCATGATGAATGACGCCGAGAACACCGCGGAAAAGGTGAAGGGCATTGCCGATGAGCGGCTCAAGCAGATGCTGCCCGCAACCACGCCGGACGCGTTCAGTATTTCGGCGCGGGTGCTGATGGAGGAAGCGGAGAAGACCCGCTCCGAACAGTGCGTCGCGCTCAAAACCTTCAACAACATTGTGAACGGGCAGATCACGTGGCGGGAACGGGAGCTGGCCGAGGAGCACATCCGCGACTGCTTCCATTGCCTGGACCGATTCACCGCCTGGCAGGAGATGATCCGGCTGCGCAAAGACGCGAAGCCGCTGGAGGAAGCGGAAGTCGAGCCCATCCTGCATGAACTGCATCTGCCGCCCGCCAAGAGCAAAGGGGCGCTGGCACGGCTGTTCGCGAAATGAAAGGGTGTCGTCGGAGAAGCCGACCTCAGGGGCTAAAGCCCCATTCTGGGAACATGACAGCACGGTTAGAAGCCGCGCCCTTCCGAAAGCCAGTAACGTCTGTACCGAACGCGACCGACGTTAGGCACCTCGCGCGTGGGGCTGCGACTGCTCTTCCCACTGCCAGTCCTTGAACTCCTGCCGCAGCTTGCTTTTCAGCAGCTTTCCCGTGGAGGTGTGGGGCAGTTCGCTGACAAACACAAAGGCATCCGGCACCTGCCAGCGGGCGAAGCGCTGCTCCAGGAAGGCGCGCAATTCGTTCTGGTCCATGCGCGCGCCGTCTTTCAGCACCACCACCGCCAGCGGACGCTCCTGCCATTTGGAGTGGGGAACGGCAATCACCGCCGCTTCTTTGATGGCCGGGTGCGCTACGAGCGCATTCTCCAAGTCCACGGAGCTGATCCACTCTCCGCCTGATTTGATGAGGTCCTTCACCCGGTCGGTGAGCTTAACGTAGCCTTCGGCGTCAATTGTGGCCACGTCGCCGGTACGCAGCCAGCCGTCGGCGGTCCACTTGTCGCTCTGGTCGAGGCGGTAATAGCTGCTGGCCACCCAAGGCCCGCGCACCTGCAACTCACCGGCAGTTTTGCCGTCCCAGGGAACCTCGCCTTCGTCGCTCACAGAGCGCACCTCGATGAAAGGCGAAGGCAGGCCCTGTTTGGCACGCAATGTGTAACGTTCGTCTTCCGGCCAGGCGTGCATGTGCGGCTTGGGGATGCAGACAGTGGCCAGAGGCGTGGTTTCAGTCATGCCCCAGGGCTGAATGACGCGCACGCCGAATTTGTCGAAGCGCCGGAACATGGATTCAGGCGCTGCCGAGCCCGCCACCACGACGCGCAGGCCGGGCGTCAGTTTCCAGCGTCCGGGATGACAATCGAGCGCGTTCAGCACCGGCAGCCAGACCGTGGGCACGCCGCCGGTCAGAGTTACGCCCTCGTTTTGCAACAGGTCGAGCAAAGCTTCCGGCTGCAGGTTGCGCCCGGGAAGAACCTGCTTGCAGCCGCTCATGGTAGCGGCGTAGGGCAAACCCCAGGCGTTGGCGTGGAACATGGACATGGCGGCCAGGACCGTGTCGTAGCAGCTGATGTTGAGCTGATCGGGAAGGGAAATCGAGAGCGAATGGAGAGCGAGACAGCGATGCGAATACACCACGCCCTTGGGGTTGCCGGTGGTGCCCGAGGTGTAGCACATGGCGGCGGCATCATCCTCGGCAAGCTGGGGATAGCGGGGTTCGCCGCCGGCCCCGGCCAAAAATTTTTCATAGGATTCACAGCCCGGCGGGAGCTGGCCACTGCCATGATCAACCACGAAGACGCGTTCGAGCTTCACCCGGGAGCGAAACTGCTGGAAAACGTCGAGCAGCACGTCATCCACAATCAGGAAGCGGTCCTCGGCGTGGTTGACGATGTAGGCGATCTCGTCCGGGTGCAGGCGCAGGTTCAGGGTGTGCACCACACCACCGACGGCGGGGACGCCGAAGTAGGCTTCCAAGTGCTCATGCTCGTTCCACATGAGTGTGGCGACGCGGTCGCCCAGGACGAGGCCGGCATGCTGCAGGGCAGCGGAAAGCTGCCGCGAGCGCCGGTGCAGGTCGCGATAGGTATAGCGGTGGACCGAGCCATCGGGCCGGGCGGAGACGATCTCCACGTTGGGGAAGAGCGTGCCTGCGCGCTCCACCATGCTGGTGAGCAGCAGCGGGGAAGACATGATGGTGGACTTCATGGAGCCTCCAGGAGGTCTACAAGCGGTGAGACGAGCCTCTTTTTGCAGCCGGCAGCGGGTAGCGAGCCGCAGCCGGGGAGCGGCAGATTGGGGGGGAATTATAGCTTCGGAATATGGCAGACGCTATGGCAAATTTGCAGAACCGCGTTTGAGATCGCTGCGAAGAGGACAACTGGATGCTGCCCTTAATGCTTGACCTGACCCGCCTTGTACCCGGTCCGCTGGCCGTACAGATGCTGCAACGCCTGGGCTTTCGCACGATGCGCATCAGCGCCCCAGGCGGCGACATGCTGCAGCAGGTCGCGCCCGAAATCTACCAGGCCTTGCAGGCGGGAAAGGAGTCCCGGACACTGGACCTGAAGACCAGCGCGGGGCGGGAGCAGTTGCTGCAACTCGTGCGGGAGGCGGCGGTGCTTATCGAGAGCAACCTGCCCGGAGCCATGGAACGCCTGGGCGTTGGACCCGATGTGCTGCGTGCGGCCCAGCCCAAGCTGGTGTATGTCCGGATGGCAGGATTTCACGAGGAGGAGTGGAAGCAGTCGCCGGGGCACGATCTCACCTATCTTGCAGCCGCCGGGCTGCTGAGGAGGCTGGAGCCGGTGTGGCGGAATGTTCAGCTTGCAGACCTATGCGGCGCCTTTTGGACGGCAATGGCCGCGCTCGATGGTCTGCGCCGGGGCGGTGGGTTCTATGAGGTTTACTTGGGCGAAGCGGCGCAAACCGTGAGCCTGCCAACACCGCCCTTTTTAGATGGCAGCGCTTGCTGCTATGGGATTTATGCGGCTGTTGGGGGGCAGGTCGCCCTGGCTGCATTGGAGCCGCATCTTTGGCAGCGCTTCTGCAGCGCCGCTGGCCAGGAGGAATGGGCTGCGGCGGCCATGTCCCCTGCGAAAAAGGAGAATCCTGCTTACGTTGAGATCTGCCAATTCTTTGCAGCCCGAACCCCTGAGGAGTGGGAACAGTGGGCGGGCGAGAACCGCATTCCGCTGCGTGCAGTCAAAAGTGAGCAGCAGGCCTTGGCGGGAGCACCCTGGAAAATGAGCTGAGGCTCGTATCAATGACAAGCGTCATCCCGCCTGCGTGGGAAAGTCAGGTCTTACGACGCAGGGCTAGACCTTGGAAGGCGTGCGTCTACGCTCCTGCCACTGAGAGCTGGAGAAGATGCGGGGCGCGACCTCGATGAGCCGGGGCAGCATCTCAAACACCGAAACGGGACTCCACTTCGTGCCCCGCCGGGTGCGATGTCCGCGGCGATTAAGTTCCTCGGCGATACGCCAGTAGGGGCCCTCATCAACCATCAACTCCAGCATGTCCACTAGGGTCTCGTTCTCCCCCGTGTTCTCATGCAGGGCGCCGTGGGCAACCTGCAGGCCGAAGGGAATTTCCGCTGACGCCTGCTCCGCTGCTTCCTCCTCGCTGACCTCGCGCTGCCATTCCATGGCTACTAAAGTCCATCCCTGGTCACTCATGGATTGCACATCTTCCGGCTTGAATGGTCCCGCGATTGGCTGGCGCATACGCTGCATTTTGGGCATAGCTCACCTCGGCGTGGAACAGCCCTGGGGGAAGCACGCCGCGTTCCAAGACCCGAGAGGAACTTGCTTCCATTTCAACAGCTTCCATCAGGCGCGCAAGAAGTGGCTCTCACCCCGGTGTCCGCTAGTGGGACAAGGCGTGCGAAAGCGAGCAGTGTGAAGGGATATTGATGATTGTCAATTGAGAAAGAGGCTTGCCTTTTCTGGTCCATTAGGAACACCTCTTTCGGAGCAGAGGCCGCGATCGGCAGCCCGAAAATATTCCATCTGCCGCTTCCGGCTGCAGCGTGCGCGCCCGGGGGCATTCGAACAATTCGGTCGTGACAAGATGTTTATTTGATTCTGGGGAGTAATGAGCTATCATTGGCGCGTTTTGCGGCGGCTCTTTGCCCTGTTAGAACCGCTGCGTGATCCTTTACTTGGCCGTCTGCTCAACGGTCAAGCGGTTTAACCATCGACAACTCGGATAGCGGTCCGGATCGCTGCGTGCCGTCGACGAGGCTCATGCGTGGATTAGGAGGAGGTGTCTTCCTCTCCACTGATCCTGGGCCTTCTTAGGGAAGGTTCGGATTTCGCCGCGGCTTCGCTGGATCCGTGGCCTGCTCGGCCAGAATCGAGGTGCCGCGCTTCTCGCCTCGGCCTGCGCGAAGGGAATCCACCGCCTTCCTGGGTGTCAAGGAACAACAGTTTGGAAACACCCTCGCCGCAGCACACAGCGAACAGCCATCAGCCTGCAACTGCACTTGCAATAATCGCAACTTGTCTGTGGTTCGGCATCGCGGCCGGCCTGGCTGAGCGTCTGCTCTATCATTTTTTCCCCGGCACCACGGGCGGAAACGATTTATGGTATGACGCGCTCGCCGACTTGCTTCTGTTCTCAGCACTGGCGGTCCCGATTCTTATGGTTGGCCTTTCTGGGTGGCGGCGGCACCTTTCCAAAATTACGTTTTTCTTTGCCACTGCGTTGTGTGCCCTTGATTGTCTGTCTGTAATCTGGCCACCGCACGGGCATCGTTTGGCGCAGATGGCCTTGCTGGGCGCCGGAGCTCTGGCAATCGCGGCCCTCTTCACCGCCCTGCTTTTGTGCTTCCGTTCCCCCGCATGGCCTGGGCGGGTGACCCTGCCTGTACTGCTGATTTACGGACTGATCTACATAGGCGGTGGCGCCTGGTGGTCGAGACATGAGGAAAAACTGAAAACCGCCGCGCTTCACCCCCGCCCCGAATCCCCTGATGTCCTGCTCCTCATCATGGATGCCGTGGGTGCCAACCATTTATCAACCTACGGATACGGGCGCACCACCAGCCCGGGCCTGAGTGAATTCGCCGCGCACAGCGTAATCTTTGATCAGGCGGTGGCTCCCTCCTCCTGGACCCTGCCCTCCCACGCTTCCATGCTCACCGGCCGCCTGCCCACCGAGCATCATGCGGGAGAGTACAACTGGCGTCTGGATGGCCGATTCCCCACGTTGGCAGAGGAATTTCAGAAGAACGGCTATCGCACCGCGGCTTTTTCCGGCAACACTCTGCTCTTCAACCGTCGCGTCGGATTCGGCCGCGGCTACATCCATTTCGAGGACGGCAGCGTGCTGGAACGTCTGCTGCAGACCACCTTGGGGGAGCGGATTCAAACCCGCCTGGTCCGTGCCAACATCATTGACGACCTCGCTGGCCGCGAGGACGCGCACGAAATCAGCCAGGATACTTTGCGCTGGATACTCCAGGGTTCGGGCCCCTTCTTCGTCACCGTCAACTATTTTGATGCCCACGAACCGCTGCTTCCACCGGCCCAGTACTTTCACCGCTTCTCCGCTCAGCCCGCGCCACTGCGCGGCCAATACAACTGGCCCCAGGATGTTCAGCTCCCTCCCGGCGAGGTGAAGGACGAAGTGGACGCTTACGACGCCTGCATCGCCTACATGGATGAGCAAATCTCAACCTTCTTAAAGCAACTCGACGCCGCAGGCCTTTTGAAGAACACCATTGTGGTCGTCACCTCTGACCACGGACAGGAATTTCAGGAACACGGCTTCATGTTTCACGGCAGGGGGTTGTATTGGAACCTGCTGCATACTCCCCTGCTTATCAGTTGGCCGGGTCATCTGCCTGGCGGTGAGCACATCCCGACGCCGGTTGCACTGCGGTCACTGCCGGCTACCCTGCTGCACATGACAGGAGTTACAAGCGATCCATTTCCCGGTCCCTCATTGACGGATCTGTGGACGACCCCTGATGCTGCCCAGGCTTGGCCGGCCCCAGTGTCCGAACTGGCGGAGATGGGCGCCTCGCCGCGCTTCCCCAGCTATTACGGGGCGATGAAATCCGTGGTCACGCCGCAATGGCATTACATACTTGGCGGTAAGTTGGGCCAGGAGCTCTATGCCTGTTGCGATGACGAACAACGGAACTTGGCAACTACTACTCTTGGTGCTAACCTCATGGCCGTTTTTCGCCGTCTCCTGGAAGGGGACCACCCCATCACCGCCGATGAGATTCGAGCGGTGCTCCGTCAACGCCTCCTACCGAGCGGTACAGGGCAACCGCCGGAATTGCCCGTCGAGAGCCAGCAAAAGGCAAACAATCGTGAGCGCATGAACCAGCAGTTACATGCCTTGGGGTATGTGCGCTGAGCGCCATGGGACAGCCATGGTCCTAAACTGCTTTCCCTTTGAAGTGCCGGGAAAGCATGCCGACGAGGGCCTCGACGCGCCGTCGGTCCGATAGTGCGACTACAACCACAGGCGTTGTATGAGTTGATTGGCCAGTAGAGCAGAGCCGTAGGCCAGGGCGGCCATGTAAAGAAATTGCGCCAGAGGCCACTTCCAGCTGTTTGTTTCCTTACGCACCACAGCGAGGGTGGAGGTGCATTGCAGGGCAAAAGCGAAGAAGAGCAGGAGGGCCACGGCTCCGCCGGGGGAAAGATCGGCATGCAGCGCGCCTTGCAGTGTCATGGCATGCGTCCCCGGGTCCATGCCGTAGAGCGTGCCCAGCGTGCCCACGATCACTTCGCGCGCGGCAATGGAAGTAAGCAGCCCGACACCGATCTTCCAGTTGAATCCCAGAGGAGCGATTACGGGCTCGATGCGCTGGCCCACGGCGGCCAGCACGCTGCCTTGCAATGCGGCCTGGCCGGAGTGGACGGGCAGGTTAATGAGCAGGGCAAGTCCCAGGGACACTACCAACACCACGCTTCCTACCCGTGATGCGAATGCCCAGGAACGGTCCGCCAGCCGGAGACCTAGTGAGCGGGCAGTAGGCCAGCGGTAGGTTGGCAGCTCCATCACGAAGGGGCTGCTGTGCGATTTGAGCACCGAGGATTTCAGCAGCTTGGCCGTTATCACCGCGGCGAGAAATCCCACAACGTAGAGCCCGAGCATAGCCGCTGCCCGCGTCCCCACAAGTAAGCCAGCTAGAGGGCGGTCGGGCACGAAGGCGGCAATGATCATGGTGTAAACCGGCAAGCGGGCGGAGCAGGTCATCAGGGGCGCGATAAGGATGGTCGCCATGCGGTCGCGCTTGTTCTCGATGGTACGCGTAGCCATGATGGCGGGCACGGCGCATGCGTACGCCGAGAGCAGCGGTATGAAGGCCTTGCCGTTCAGCCCCAGCTTGGCCATGCTGCGGTCGGTGATGACGGCAGCACGCGCCAGGTAGCCGGAATCTTCCAGTACTCCGATGAGCAGGAAGAGCAGCAGAATTTGCGGCAGAAAAACCAGGACTGAAGTCATGCCCTTCCAGGCACCGTCAAGTAGCAGAGAGCGCAGCAGACCTGCAGGAAGGTGCGCCGCCAGCGGCTGTCCCGCCGCCAACAGAAGGTCCTGCAGCCCGTTGGAAAGCGGCTCTCCCAGGCGGAAGATAAGCTGAAAGGCGGCGATTACCACGGCCAGAAAAATCCCTGGTCCCCAATAGCGATGGAGGAAGATGGAATCCAGGCGCTGCGACCAGGCGGGGGGCAGAGGGCGGCGATAGGAAGCTCGGCTGGCCACGCGCACCGCCCACTCGCGGCAATGGCGCACATCCTGCAGCACGGGTAACTCCACAGGGGCAGGCGGCGCGCCGACCGAACTTACGAACTTCTGCACTGTGGCCAAGCCTTCGCCGAGGGCCGCGCTGATCAGGGCCACAGGCGTGCCGAGTTGGCCGGCGAGCGCCACCAGGTCCACGTCGCCGTTCTGCTGACGCAGCGCATCGGCCATGTTGAGCAGCACCAGCGTGGGCAGGCCAAGAGCGATGACGCGGGCCGCCAGCACCAGGTGGCGGTTCAGGTTGGTCGCATCCAGGATGAGCACGATGGCATCAGGCTGAGGCGTGCCCAGCATGCGACCGTGGAGGACATCCGCGGCCACGCGTTCGTCCTCGGAATGCGGCGAGAGGCTATGAATTCCCGGTAGATCGAGCACCGTGATCCCTTCGCCACGTCCAGCCCGCAGGCGCCCGGCGCGATGCTCCACAGTTACCCCAGGAAAGTTGGCCACCTTCTGCCGCAGCCCGGTCAGGTTATTAAAAAGGGTGGACTTGCCGCTGTTCGGCGGACCTACCAGGGCCAGGGTCTGAATCCTCGGTGGACGGGTAGGTGCGGGCATGCTTTCCGGCGCAATGGCAGTAAGCGTGGTCATCGGGCGACCTCCGGCGCAGCCTCGATGGGGAGGACGGAGATGTGGCGGGTGGTCTCGCGGCGCAGCGCGATTTCGGCGCCATCCACGCGGTAGACCACGGGATCGCCGCCCGGCGCGCGGCGAACTGTCATCACCTGCGAACCGGCCACCACTCCCAGGTCCATGAGCGGCTCAGCGGCGTCCGCCGGCAGGGCCAGAGCGGCGATGACCGCGGACTGGCCGGGAGCCAGGTCGGCGAGGCGGCAGGGCGGAGAAGGCGCCGTTTTTGTGAAATTGAAAATCATTTTCAACTACAAGCATTATGGCCGCGCCTTCCTCCCCGGTCTGCTGCCTCCGTCACGCGTCATTGTGACCTAGCTCACAACCGGGGGTGTTCCCGCTCCACTCCCAAAATGGGATCGCCCCAAGCCGGTTTGCCCTCCTGCCGTGATTCGCGTCACTTTCCAACCGCAATTCCAGGCCTATACAGGAACTTGCGGAAATTATGAAACGCATGGTATCGCCACGTTATGTGGCGTAGTTGCCCAGTTTGTGTTTCCGTCGGCGGATTGCGGGAGTAAAGATCACGCCTGCTGGGGTTGGCAACTTCTGAACCGCACTCTGCTGGGCTTCGTGATCGGAGTTTCAGCCCTGCGCCTGCATTGGGCTTGGCATGCTGCAATTATGGGCTGCCTGGTGGGGCCGCTGTTTTCCTACTGAGTGTGGCTGATAGGAGATCCGGCCTGGCTGGTTCCTGCCGTGCTGGGCGGCAGCATGATTTTTGCCCTGGGAATCGAGTTCTTCACAACCGGGGCCTTTATGCAGCCGCAGCAGATCACCGCCGCGAGGGCTGAGCAAGTGGAGACTTTGAGGCGAGCCGTTGCCTGGTCGAACGGCATTCCAAGCGCCGGCAGACGCAGAGCAGCATGGTCCCCACTACCTCGCGAGAGTAGGGATTTTTATTGCCACTCCGGCCGGTGTTCGTCCGAGTGGGCCTTCAATATCTGGTAGTTGCGGCCTACTTGCGGAAATAGAGGAATGCTGCCACGAGTACCAGAACCACGGTTAGGATCCACATGAACGTCTGGCGGCTTCCGCTTTGCTGCTGCTCGGCCATGAATAACCCTCCGACGGGGGGAGATGCCGGAAAGATACCAGATTATGGGGCTGGAAGGGTCAAATTATTGAGGGGAAAAGGGACAAATTTCTGCGGAAGCCTCAAACCCTCAGGCGGCAGCCTCATCGCCCCCTTCGTACAGCTGGCACAGCAGCTCAGTAGCCTGGGGCAGAGCCGAAGCAAGATCGGCGGCAACTCCTTGCCGCAGAGTCTTGCCGTCGGGGCCGCGCAGCACGAAGGAACAAAGTCCCCCCCTTTCGTGCTCGCATATCTCCGCGATCAAACCGCCGCCGAACACGCGCCAGGAGGCACTGTGCGCCGAGGGTGGCGCGATCATAATTCGCCCGCGTCGGGAAAGGGCCGGCGAGAGGAGACGCGCGGTTTGTTGCACTGCGTCCATCACAAATTACGACGGAGTTCATGCCTGGACTGTTGCCTGCGCGAAATTATTTGTGAGTTCGCGGTTAAAATCGGCAGCGGCATCGAATAGACAATGACTGCTCGAATACTGCTGGTGGACGATGAGCGCTCCATCCTGACGACGCTCACCGCGATCCTGCAGAAGAATGGATTTCAGGTGATGAGCGCAGCCTCGGCGCAGGAAGCCAAAGAGAAGCTGAGGCGCGAGAAATTTGATCTGGTGATTACCGACCTCAATATGGAAACCGATGGCGCTGGCTTTGAAGTGGTGAAGGCTGCCTTGGAACAGCCCTACAAGCCGGCGACGCTCCTGCTCACCGCTTATCCGGTACCGCAGCAGGAATGGTCAGCCCGGGGGGCTGATGGCCTGCTGGAAAAACCCACCGACATGTCATCGCTCCTGCAGACGATTACACAGTTAGTGGTGGCGGAGTAGAAACTACTCCAGCAAATCCGGCTGCTCGCGCGTGATGCGCTGCCAAAGCGGCTGGAACTGAAACCAGCCCGCCTGATGGTGTCCGATCAGTTCGCGAGTGGCGCGCGCGTGCTCAGGGTCAATTTTTACGGGAGTGCCTGCGGCTTCAGCCAGCAGCTGTGCCTGGCAGGTGCGGTCCATGGTGATGAACCACCAAACCGCCTCTTCCACGCTGTGACCGACGGTGAGCAGGCCATGATTGCGGAGGATCACCGCTTTGTAGTTGCCCAGCGCCTGAGCGATGCGCTCGCCCTCGGAAGTCTCGTAAACCACGCCGGTGAAATCGGCGAACAGGCCGTGGTCCTCATAGAAGGCGCACGCGTCCTGGGTGAGGGGATCAAGCAGGCGGCCCAGCGTGGACCAGGCGCGGCCGTATACAGAGTGGGAATGTGCGGCTGCGACCACGTCCGGGCGCGCGGCGTGCACGCGGGAGTGAATGGCGAAAGCGGCTGCGTTCACGGGATATTTGCCCTCTACCACCTGGCCATTCTGGTTCACCAGGATGAGGTCGGAGGCGCGAATCTGCCCAAAGTGCATGCCGAAGGGATTCACCCAGAAATGGTCGGGTCGCTCCGGGTCGCGAGCGGTGATGTGGCCGGCTACGCCCTCGTCGAATCCATAGGCGGCGAACAGGCGGAAAGCCCCGGCCAGACGCTGCTTGCGGTGGCGACGCTCTTCCTCCTTGCTGGCAAAACGGAGCCCTTGGGGCAGCTGAAAAATGTCGGCGGGAGCGGTGGCCATGGATCTCCTCCTGGAAAGCGCGACAGAATATAGTCCGGGAACGCTTGTTACCGCAAGTGGAGGACATATCAGGCTGTGCGCGGCACAAGGCCTGTTCTCTCCCACAGGAGGGTACGCAAGAGCGGGGGCAGGTTGCCGCTGGAAGAGAGGAACTGTGCGGTCGAAAGGGTTGGACGTCGCCGACCTGCCGCCGACACAGCACCTACATTTGCAACTTGATTCGCAGCTGGCGGGCGGACTTCCTCGAAGAAGTCCGCACCCGCGAGCGGAGGAGTAACTGCTCGCTACTCCTTGTCGTATACGGCGGTGCTTTTACTCCTCTTCCCCTGAGCGTCTTTTCCAGTGACAGTTACCGTCCGCGTCTTGCCGTCAGGGGACAGCGCGATCGTACCGTCAGTAGTGACTTTGCCGTCCTTTTTGCCCCTGAAAGATAAGTGATGGGCACTTCTCCAGTCGTAGGAGCGCATGTCTGAATTTGGATCGCCGGTGACGGGGTAGTCTTTACCGTCGAACTTTCCCGTCCATTCACTGTGGACAGCTTTGCCTGAGGCATCCGTCCCATCGACCGTGACCTTCACGCTATCAGCGGAAGCCTCATAGGTGACGGTGCTGTTCTTGGTAGCGCCAGGCGCGAACTTCGATTTCGCCTCATTCAGCTTCCACGTACCCATAAAGCCCTTTTGGGCGAAGCAAAGTGTTGTCCCAATAAAGCACACGGCCAGAGTAAATACGATTTTTCTTGTCTTCATGTCCTCTCCTGATTGCGAAGAAAGATGGGGGGCCCAATCCAGTGCGGGCCATTGTAGTGCCGGCCGGAAGCTTCGGCAACTTACAATAAAAAGGCATTTTGACTGTCAGTGTGCCTGGAATCGAGAACACCTTGTCTAACACGGCGGGCCGCAAAGATCGGGCTTAACATGATGGGACTTGCGGCAGTGGCTTGAGATAGAAACGTCGACACGGTCGGACAGCTGGCGGTACCTACACGTGATTAGTGGCCACGCCGTTTCAGCACGGGAGGGCCATCGCCATCTGCGCTGGAGGACACCCCCGAATTGGATGCGCCAGTCGTGCTCGCAGCGCTTTCACCTTCAAGCCGGCCGCCATGCGGCGATTGCGCAGTCGGTATTACAGAAATTGGGCTCCGCAGCTCAAAATTCAGCGCCGTTTCAGGACGGAGCACGACCTCTTCGCCTTTGCCTGCGGCGGAAACACCAGTGCCCGCACCTGCTCCCATCGTGGCACCGATGGCAGCACCCTTGGCGCCACCAAAAATTCCGCCCAGAATGGCGCCCAACGCTGCTCCTCCACCCACTTTTTCAGCCGTGCTCTTGCCGCGCGACTTGCCCCGCCGGGTGTACTGGTCGGTTTGCAGCTCGTACTGTCTCCCATTCACGGAAAGTTGAGTCAGTTCCAGCGCGAGTGCGGAACTGCCCGCAAACCTGCCCGCGCTCTTGGCGTCGATGATCTTTCCGGTCACCTCATACCCTGCAGGTACAACGGTCGCACCGGAAGCGTCGAGGATAGGCGAATTCAGGGTCGCGCGAAAACTGTCTCCGGGATGGTTCCTTCCGGAATCAACTCTATCCAGCAGGCGCACCGCAATGTTCGTGCCTGCCGGGATCGTAATCGGCTTGGGTGATGGCGGAGACACAGGTGCAGCAGTACTCGCTGTTGGGGTTGTGCTTGCGGGCGCAGCCGAGGCGGTTATCGTCGCCGGTTTCGCCTTGGGAGAACTCGCGGCCGCAGGAGCTTGGGACACGGTGGACGCCGTCTGGGTGGAGGCGGGCATTACTGGCGCCGCAGGCGATTGTGGTGCGCCTACGGGCGACGAAGGAGGTGCTACATGAGACGCTACCACCGAATAAGGCAGGCTCGAGCCGTGCTCAGTTCCAGTCTGCGTCGCTGCCCGGAGCGCAGCTTTGTCGGTTTTCTTGGCGAGAACACGTCGGGTGGTCTCTCCTGTCTTACGGCGGATCCTTGCTTGTTTTATATGGGGCGGAGTGGCGGATGACGCTGGTGCAGGTTGCGGTGCCGAAGGAACCGGCTGCAACCCAGTGTGACTCGCAGGACCTGATGTAGGAGGGAGCGGGTTTTTAACCTCTATCCGTGACGGCGCCGCTAGGGCCTGCATCTGCTGAGAGGGCACAACCTGCAGGTTATTCACCACGGTTTTCACCCCCGCAACGGTGGCGGCGTCTGCTGCCGCGTCAAAACGTTCTGGATCGCTGCTCACGAATCCGTTCAAAGTCAGGATTCCATTATTCGACTGAATGGTGATTTGCCGGGTATGCAAGCTGGGATCGCGGTAGAAGTTGCCCTGCACTTCGCCCGCGATTTGCGCATCATTACGCGGCCGTGCGCAACCAGCGGCGGCCAATAACGCCACCAGCATCACCAAGGCCGTGCTGAACAGACTTCCGTCCCTTTTCATGAGTGCTCCTATTGCCCTGCAGACTAGCGCCCGCCGCGCCGCGCGGGTATAAAACTTCTTGATGGGATAAAGGCGCTCTTTCCAAGTTTAACCCCTCGCCGGTGGCTTAGTTTCGAGGTTATGCGGAAATTGTATTTCTTAGCTAGAACCCGATCAGCTAGGCGTTAGACCTTACGGGGTACTAAGACTAGAAAAATGCTGATCCATGCCTCCGAGCGCGGAAAGCAGCAGCTATACTGCTCGCCATGCGCGCCATATTCGTGGGGATTTCTGTTTGTCTTTGGGTGTCTTTTGCGCTAGGCCAGACTACCTACTCCAACATTGATGATGTTCAGAGCTTTGCCCCGCCCACAGGTTGGGGCTATTGCACCAGCTGCGCCGGGGGTGCAAACACAGTTGACAATTTCTGGATGGCATTAAACCAAACCACGCCATCCAGTGACGGCGCAAGTACGCAGTTTGATATGAGTGCCAGCAAGCCGTGGTCAAACGTGCTCTTCTACAACAAACTGGGCGCGAATGACTCCGTAACTCATTTCACGTGGGACTTCTATTTTTGGGTAGACACGGCATCTACCAAACTAGCCGCGCTGGAGTTCGATATTTTCCAGTTCATTGTTCCCACCGAGTACATGTTCGGCTCCCAGTGCACGTATGCAACGGGGTACTGGGATGTGTGGAACGCCAGTACCCATCGTTGGATTTCCACCTCATTGCGGTGCCCGGTATTCACCACCAATACATGGCACCACATTGTCTGGCAGGTGCACCGAACCAAGGGGAATAAATTGATGCACTACGACTCCGTCACGATTGACGGCGTGCAGCATACGCTCAACATAGCTGAGCCTTCCGGTGCTCTTCCGTCCGGCTGGTCGGACATGATGGGCGTCCAGTGGCAACTCGATGGACCTGGCGACGTCAACAAGTTGCCCATTACCACCAACGAATGGATTGATAAGGCCAAGCTGACTGTCTGGTAATGCCGCCGAGCAAAAAAGAGAAGTGGCGCGCCCTGAGAGATTCGAACTCCCGACCTTCTGGTTCGTAGCCAGACGCTCTATCCAACTGAGCTAAGGGCGCGCTGCTCTTCCATCTTAACAAACCCTGCGTTCCAGACAAACCTTCACTGCAAGGGCAGCCTCCTTTATGAATTGTCGCGCCGGACAAGGACAAAGCGCGATGACGTTCCGCACCGGGCAGGGCAGCATCATTGTTCCGCGCTCGTGAAAAATCAAGTATCCGATTCAGGTTTTCCACATTCAAACTCTGTATCACTTGTCGGACTTTCACAAAGGAATGTTCAACTTGCCGGGAAGCGCATTTCTGAAAACATTTGGCATCGAGCAGCCAATCATCCTGGCGCCTATGGCCGGCGGCCCGGGAACGCCGGAACTGGCGGCGGCGGTAGCCAATGCCGGCGGGATGGGCTCGCTCGGCTGCGCCTACCAGACTGCCGACCAGGCCGCCGCCACCATTCGACGCACGCGTGAGCTGACCAGCAAGCCAATAAGCGTGAACCTGTTCGCCGGAGGCTTCGACGGCAACGCGCAGATTGATCCGCAGCCCATGCTGGCCATACTCGCGGAAGTTCATCGCGAGCTGGGGCTGGAGCCGCCCACTCTTCCGGCAGCGCCGGCTAACAGATTTCGGGAGCAGCTGGACGTGGTGCTGGAGGCTCGTCCCGAAGTGTTCAGTTTTACTTTTGGAGTTCCTGCCCCGAAGGAGATCAGCCGCCTGCGTTCGCGCGGCATTCTGGTGCTGGGAACGGCAACCACGATGGCCGAAGCGCGGCTGCTGCAGCAAGCAGGTGTGGACGGCATTGTTGCCCAGGGGGCTGAGGCCGGGGCCCACCGCGGAACCTTTGCCACTCCATTCGAAGCATCCATGGTGCCGACGCTGGAACTGGTGCGCCAGATTCGCGCGACTGCTTCCGTGCCCGTGATTGCCTCGGGAGGATTGATGGACGGCCGCGATATTCGCAGGGCACTGGAGGCGGGCGCTGCGGCGGTGCAACTGGGCACTGCATTTGTGGCTTCTCCGGAGTGCGGTGCATCACCGGCCTACAAGAACGCCGTTCTGAACGCCAAGAGCGACACCA
>DATFDP010000257.1:0-63999 GCA_035252015.1 Terriglobales bacterium | reverse complement strand
CAGTGGGACGGCGACCACAACCACGGCCAACGACCTTATATTCGGCGCAGGCACGACCGGAGGCGTGATCAGCGGGCCAGGGTCGGGATTCACCTCGCGGGTGATCACTCAGGACGGGGACATCGCGGAAGATAAGCCAGGTACTACTGCCGGCAGCTATAGCGCCACGGCGCCAGTGACCGCCTATGCTGGTTCCACCACCTGGGTAATGCAGATGGTCGCCTTCAAGCCTGGACCTTAAGACGTCATAAAACGGCCAAAATGGTGTGCCGAGAAGCAGTCAGGTTGCGACGAAGCTTTTTTAACGATTGAGGAGCAGGCCACTCCAAATCCGTCAGCTGCCTGAATGAGTACCACCATTCGCTAAATGCAACTCGAAGCTAAGAAGACGAGGTGTGCCGCACTCGCGCGAAGCTCAAGATGGACGCGCCATGATGAGGGCATTTCTGCATGTCTAATCTAATGACTCCGACTACTGCTCCGTTGCAGTTGGAGTTCAAGCCGTAAAATGGTTTGCGGCTGCTCCGCCCCCGATAGTTTTTTCCGATCTGCAGTGGAGCTTCTTCCTGCCTCGCAATGTCAGCTTGCTTGAGGCAGCGTTGAAGTGGCTTTGTCAACCGTCGCATGGGATGCGCCGATTGCCTTTGTCAGGACAACCCTGATAATTGGTACGACATACAAGCAAGTGCAAAGAGTGGCCCGAATGGCGGTATCGTTATGCATTCCTCACCTAACGAGCGATACGGCTCTTCGCGCTAACGCTCGCTATTTGCACGATTGCCGTGCCAGTCCTCCTAATAACCATGGGGGAACTAGGGAAAAACGAGTTCCTCTGGACACGAGCAAGCCCGTTGCAAATTTCAATGGAATCCTTACCGTAAAAGGCACTCCGATATACCAGATCGTTTTCGTCGCCCTCGTCAAAAACACCGCAATCACGTTTGTTTTCTCGGGGCCAGCCGATAGCGTGCTGGGCGAATCAAAACGGGGCTTTCCGCGGTGGGTCTCGTTCGACCACTCTTCTGCTCGATAGCAGGTCGGAAGCGGCAATGGGCGTCAGTTGCCCACATCGTTCTGCCTCTTCTTTGGTGGCGGAAATGCTATTGCAGAATTGGCGGCGGGCCGCATAGACGCTGCGGTCCTGCTCGAACACGTCGGACGCAGGACTCTCCGCCTCAAGCCTGCCACTATCACCGTGCCCAATTCCTGCCTTGGACGGTGTTTCCTCACATTTTCCGTGGCGGCAAATGTAGGAGCCCGTCAAGTACCCGATTATGCCGCCGACCAAAGCATCAGAGGGGAAGTGCTTCTTAGCGGTGATGCGAAGGGCTGACACAGCTCCCGCACCGCCCAGGGCAAAATACTCTGGGAGGTTACTGGCATATTCTTCGCCCAGCGTGGCTGCCCATGCCGTGCTGACTGCGGCATGCCCGGATGGGAACGACGTGCTACTGTCGAAGAAGTCGCCGTTGCTTCCGGGACCAGGTCGCTGCCGTCTGAAGATGTATTTCAGCCCACCCACAGCGCCCAGTGCGAAGCCCATCGACTCCCATTCGCGGACGGCATCGTCCCGTCGCTGTCGGTTGTGTTCATGGCATCCCACGAAGTATTTGATTGTGGAGGTGCTCAGGGCGGCCCCTATCATCAGGTTTGAGGCGTAATTGCTCTCACGCCGATCTTCATGGTCGGAATCGATGCTGTTGCTGATATGGGTATCCGTCGCAAGGAGGGCAGCAGTTGCCCCAGAGAATGCAATCAGGTACGCGACATCACGGCCATTTAAATGACCCAGTTTTGCTGGAGACTTGGCAATCGCAGTGGCGTAGTGGCCGAAGTCCCGTACGATCTGTCGCGGCACACCCATAGCCAAACAGCTGTCCTGCGCCCAGCTATGTTGCGAGAAACAGCAGCAGAGGAAGATCGGCAACAGCACTCGGGATGTTTGCCTAGCAAGCGTGCTGATCATAGGCAAGAACAGATTCGGGCGCACATTTTTGTGGTTTTTTTCAAATTGTGCATTCAGAACCCTAACTGGAAAGCTTTCGATGAGATGCTCGGGTGAGTCAGTCGGGATGGATGTTGCCTTTAACGGTGAAAGCGATTTTGACGCGTGACAGATCTTCGTTATTCGCCACGCAGGGCCCGCATGGGATCCATGCTGGATGCACGCCTCGCCGGGAGGGCAGAAGCTGCCAGCGCCAGCAGCAGCATGGCAACAGCAGAAAGCGTGAGTACGCTCGGATCGAATGGGCTGACGTCAAATAAAAATGAACGCAGCAAACGAGATGCGGCCACGGCTCCGAGCAACCCCATCCCAGAGCCGATGACAGCCAGTTTGACCCCGGAAGCGAGGACCAGCATAAGCATGCCCGAACGCTGGCAGCCCAGCGCCATGCACACAGCAATCTCCTGCTCGCGCAGCGCGACCGAAAATGCAATTACGGCATAAATTCCCAGAACGCTGAGCAGGAGCGCGGCCATGGCAAAGGAGGAAATCAGCACGGTGTTGAAGCGCCGCGGCGCTTCGCTGTTCGAGATGGCGTGCTCCATCGTCTGCACCTGGTAGAGCGGCAACTGCGGGTCAATCTTCCGCACCGTTGCTCCCAGCGTATTTTCCATCTGCTCCGGAGCCATACGGCTGCGCAGAACAATCCAGCCGTAGGTGGCGCTCAATTCCCCGACATTGGCGAAGACTCCTTCCGAGGCGACCGTTTGCGTGACTGGTTGGTATACCTCCTGCATCGTCTCCTCGTCAGGCGAGCCCAACTTTACGTCGTCCACTTCGCCCACCACTGTCATCCATGGAGTGGCAGTTTCCGGCATGCCGCGGCGCAGCCGTTTGCCGATCGGGTCTTGGCCGGGCCAGTATCGCTCCGCCACCTTGCGGTTCACGATCGCTACCAATTGTGAGCCCGCTTTGTCGGATTCGGTAAACACGCGCCCGCGAAGCAATCGAATCCCGAGCGCTTGGAAGAGATCGCCCCGCACCGGCGACATTGCAGCCATGTTCAGTCCCGCTCCTTTTGGCGGAACATAGCCTTCGATCGTAAAGGCAATGCCCGAACCATTGCCGGAGGCGGGCAGCACCGAACTAATACCAACAGCTTCCACGACCGGCAACTGCCGCAGGCTTCGCAATAAATCTCCACAGAATTCGTCGATCGCGGATTGCGTTCGATACCGCTGCTGCGGCAGAACGTAGAGCGCCGCCAGCGTATTGTCGGGGTGAAAGCCCAATTTCACATCGCGCATCTTTTCGAAGCTGCGCAGCAATAGGCCGGACGCGGTAAGCAGAGTCAGCGCCACAGCAATCTCCGCCACCACCAGTGCCGAGCGTAGTCTGGCATGGTCGCTTCCCGTGGTGAGGGTGCGTCCGCCTTCTTTGAGCGCCCCATTCACGTTCGTCCTGATTGCCGCGAAAGTTGGAGCCAGTCCGCAGAGGAAGCCGGTCAGCAGCGCCAGTCCCAGCGCGAAGAGCATGACCACCCAGTCCAAGCCAATCTCATGGACGCGAGGCAGCGTCTGCGGTAACAGGCTTACGCCTGCCCGCAGAGCGCCAGCCGCCAGTGTCAGCCCAATAGCCCCACCGGCGATACTCAAGACCATGCTCTCAACGATGGCCTGTCGGAGTAATGTGGCCGCGCGAGCACCCAGGGCGAGCCGCACCGCGATTTCTCTTCTTCTGCGGATCGCACGCACAAGCAGAAGCCCCGCGAGATTCGCGCAGGCGATCAGCAGAACAACGACCACTGCAAAGAGCAGGGTGCGCAACAGGGGTCGCGCCTGCTCCACTGTATCTTCCTGCAGCGGCATCACCACCGTGTGAATACGAAGACTGCGCATGTAGGCCGGATAGTCGCGCATCGTCTCCCGGGCCACTCGTTCCGCATCGCTCTGCGCCTGCTGGGCAGTGATGCCGGGTTTTAGGCGCCCCACCATGCGAGAGTTCCATGACGCCGCGCTGCCTGCCGTAAATTCCTCCGGCTGCAGGCTGAGCGGGAGCCAGAGCTCGCTCTGGTTCACGTGCCCAGGATTGAGCGGAAACTCGAAATCGCGCGGCATCACGCCGACCACGGTGTACGGCTTGCGGTTGAGAAGGATCTTGCTTTCCAGTACGTTCGCATCGCCATGGAAGCGGCTCCGCCACGTGTCATAGCTCAACACCGCCACTGGCTGGTGTTCTTCATCTTCCTGTTGCGTGAACGTGCGTCCCAGCAACGTTGGCACTTCCAGCGCGGCAAAGACCTCGCCGCTCATCCGTGTTACGTTCACCGCCACAGGATCGCCTGTGCCGGATAGTTCAAACAACCTTTCCCGATAACCGCCCAGGTGGCTAAAGCTTTGCGTGTCGCGCATGTAATTGCGGATGTCGGGAGCGGTTACGCTGGAGTGAGCGCAGGACGCGCAGTGCGAGCCTTCAAGCACATCCCCCAGGACGACCAGACGATCCGGATCGGGGAACGGCAGCGGACGCAGCAGTACTCCCTCGACGATGGAAAAGATTGCCGTCGTCGCGCCGATGCCTAGCTCCAGCATCAGGATCGCAGTCACTGTAAATCCTGGAGACTTACGCAGTTGACGGAGGGTATATCGAGTGTCTTGCAGAATCTGGCCCAGTTCTTGAAACGCTCGCTCGTCGCGGTGCAGTTGCTTCGCCTGCTCCACACCTCCGTAGGCGAGTCTGGCCGATCGTCGTGCCTCTTCCGGGGTCATGCCCTGACGCAGATATTCGTCTTCCAGGAACCCCAGATGGGCGCCAATTTCTCTCGCCACTTCCGCTTCTACCTTGGAGCTGGCGAAAAGCAGATAAAACCTGAGAAAGATGCGTCTTAGGTGCTTCATGGCTGAGGCTCCTCAAGCAAGAGCCGCTCCACAAGCGTCGACATCCTTCTCCACGCCTGAGTCTCCTCCCCTAAAGCTTTCTGTCCCGCCCTGGTAAGTGCGTAGTATTTGGCTTCCCGGTTGCTCGCGGTCCTTCCCCAGGTTCCCTTAATCCACCCGTACTGCTCCAGCCGCACTAATGCGGGATAGAGAGTGCCCTGGTTGAGGTTGAGCAGCCGATCGGAGACCTGCTCGAGACGCGTGGCAATTTGATAAGCGTGTTGCGGGCCCATGGTCGCGAGTGTGCGCAAAACGATGAGATCAAGTGTCCCCTGCAGCAGCTGGATTGATTTTTCTTTATTAGACATCCAAGTAGTCTCACTAGGAAAGACTACTACGTTTCACTTGTTTGTCAAGTGAACTTCGCGCGCCGGTTTCACGAGCGTTCTCGGCCCGCAATATGAGGCAATGTGCTCAGCGAGCCCAATATGGTCCTGAGGCGTTCCGGCTAGTTTGTCGGCAATTCATTTCGAAATGGTTGGTGTGAAATCGCCTCTCTAACAATGTCGGTGCTGTCAAGTCATTTTGGGCACGCTTCGCTGTGGACGCAGGAAAGCGCTCTTTCGCTCTAGTTGGAAAACATTCGCCATCAGGCAAGGAGCTTTTTGCCCGCTATCCGACATTCGCACCACGATGAACACCTACACGCGAGCGATGCCGGCCGCGCTGCACGAAGCGAACAGCAGAGTTGTGAGGCTAGTACTGCAGTGAACCGCTTTTAGCGCGAGTTTGTATCCTAATATACCCGCGCGCGAAAGCTATCTATTTGTAAACAGGTTGTAAACAGGCAGGATGCTGGGGTGGGAGATGGGAATCGAACCCACAACGTCCGGAGCCACAGTCCGGTGCTCTGCCAGTTGAGCTACTCCCACCACTCCTTCGCAATTATAACAACCGTTCTCCTGACCTGCTTCCCCGTCGCTCGTCCGCGGAGATGCTGAGGAAGGATGAGGGCTACGGAAACGACAAAACGGGTCTGGCAGACATTTGTCTGTTCTCATCCACTCCAAGCCTCGGCGGGCATTTGCACTCGTCAACCTTCAGCCGACAATCGTCAATTGCCGCCGTGCGAGTACTCGCCAGTATGTTGCCCGCTCTCGCCATCTCTGGCTTTTGCAAATCCACCACTGCTACCCACTGGCCGCCGAGATGTTTTTCAAACACGATTTCTCCTTCCAGCATGTGGGCAGCCACTTCCGGCGGCACATCACGATGGTAGCCGAAAAAGCGCGCTTTAGTCCGCTCCCATGGTGGCCAGTCACCTAGCAACCGCCTCGGCGGCTCGTACTTGGTGGAAAACAAAAAGGCGACGTCAAATTGCGCCCTGGAATCAGTCACAGCCATCATGTGGGGAAGGGAAAAGTCGTCAATGCTTAACACGCGCATGCGGCGCTGCACGTACCCCAGGTACGGCTCAGTGAGTTCGTCGGAACCCGGCCAGGCGGTCAGCACACGCGCGTTTCCATACTTCTCGCTTATCAACTGGTCGGCCGCCTGGTGCAGCCGGATGTAATCGCGATAGGCGAGATTGTCCTCGGGTGCGAATCCCCAAGGCGGATTTATGAACAGGCCCAGCGCGAATCCCAGGCAAACGATCGCGACCACCGCACGCCAACTGCTTATGCGACGCCACACGGTTGAAACACAGATGACGATCACCAGCGGCACCACAGGGAGCATGTAACGCGCCAGCACTGCACCGCCCACGACCGACAACGCCAAAATGTAGACGACGATAACAGCTGCCAACGCCGCCTGCTGTCCGGAGGCTATGCGCGGCCGCTCGCCGGCTTCGTCCTGCAGCGGTGGAAACCACATAGCCAGTGCTGCTGCTGCGGTCAGCAGAACAAGATTCATGTAGCCCAGTGCCTGCCACACGCGTTGTGCTCCGGCAATCACAATGCGCAGCGGGTCTAGCGTGTCCAGCAGGTTATAGCGGACAAAATCGGCGCTGCCCACGGGGTGGCCGGTACGCCAGTAGCAATACGCGAACCACAGCCCTAATGGCAACATTGGCAGCAGCAGCGCCACTCCTCTTCGACGGCTTCGCCGCGGAAAGACGCAGAGCTTTTCCTGTTTTAAAAGCGGGCAAGCCATCTCCCAAAGCAGCAGGGCCAGTGGCGCGAGAATCGCGGTTTCCTTGGCAATGGCCGCGAGCGAAAACCATACCGCAGTCTGCCAGGTCTGGCCACGCAGGTATGCATCCAGGCCCCACAGGGTCAGCGCCGCTGCCGCCACATCCAGATGCGCCAGCGAACTCTGGGCGAAGAATACGGGATAAAGCGCTGTGCACATCGTCGCCGCAATCGCGACCTCGCGATTCGCCACCTGCACCGCCAACCGGAATATGCCCAGCAGCGCAAAAGCTGCCACCAACAGCATGGCCAGCCGAGTTATGGGAGGCGAGAATCCTGCCAGCTTCCAGCACAACGCCAGATAGGCCATCACCAGAGGCGGGTGGGAATTGGGCAAAGTGGAATGCGGAATCAGGCTGCCAGTCAGGAGCAGGTCCCGCGCCGCCGGCACGAAGTAGCCCGCCTCATCCCAGAAATACGGCAGCCGCAGCAGAGGAGCGTGCGTCAGCGCCAGGACCGCGAACACGGCGGCCAGCAGAAGAGCAGCCCGCCAGCCGCTCGTCGACCGCATCTCGCTCTCTCGCTCCTCAGTGCACCGGGCCGGTCGCCGCCAGGCGTGGATCGAGCTTGATTTCTCCAAACGTATTCTCGTAGCTCACGATGTTCTGCTGCAGGATGTGCAGCAGCGCCTTGGCCTGTTGCGGGCTCAGGTAGATGCCCTGAAAATTGTGCACCTCAACCTCGTTCTCGCTCTGCTGTTGCAGCGTGCCGAACACCAGAAAAAAATCCCATACGTTCACGCGCACCTGCACGCTGTTGGCATAGCTCTCGCGGTAGTCGGGCCGGTTCACCAGCTTGATATTGGGCTGTACAGGGATGGCCATAGGCAAGAAGTCTAACAGGAGCGAAAAGCGTGAGTCAGGGGTGTTAGGAGTCAGTAGTCAGGGCACAGGGGATGAGTAGTCTTGCTGCCTCCTGACTCCTGGCTACTGACCCCTGGTTTCCACCGTTTGACTTCCACGCCGACCCGATGTACATTCCGCTTCGGTTATCGGCCCCCACCTCGAAGTTCAATCCCAGGAAAATTCGCACCCTTCGAACGAAAGGAGCAGGTATGACCAGGTTTACAGCTATCGTGCTCGTCGTCTTTTGTCTCCTCGGCGCGCTCGCCGCGCAGGAGAGTCAATCCAGCGGCAAGACCGCCAAATATGTGTATTACGAGGATGCCAAGGTTAACAGCGGCAAGTACCGCATCTTCGCCAAGACGATAGGAGAATTCCGCGACGCAGCGGCCACCACAGCCCCAGACTCGTATTGGATCGTGGGTTCGCCCATGACAGGCGACACGAGTACTTTCGTCTTCGTTACCTTCCAGGACAGCATGGCAGGCGTGGAGAAGTTCGCGAGTTCCATGGACAAGGCTGGCCAGGCGGTTATGGCCAAGGACGCCAACTTCGAACAGGAAAGCGCGGAAAGCGACGGCGGTTCCCAGTTGAACATAGCTAAGTACAACGAGGAAATCTCCTACCGGCCGGACATGGTGCCTCTGGCCGACACGGCTTATTGGTCGTCCGAAGTACTCAACCTGCGTCCCGGCTGTGGCCACGATTTTACCGAGGCCGCTAAGCAGGTGATCGAGCTGCACAAGAAGGCCGGCGACAATGCCCATTGGATCGCCTATGACCTTACAACCGGTCCCTCTCTGCCCGCTGTACTCTTCGTGCAACCCATGAAGTCACTGGCGGAGGAAGACGAAGAACAACCGGCCGCAGCCAAGGAGATCTTCCAGAGCGCGATGGTGCGCAACATGCTAAGCCATATCTCCAGGGAGTGCATTACGCACATCAGTTCTGCCTACTTCAAGGTGGAGCCCAGTCTCAGCCGTCCTATGCCCTCGCTGGTGACCGCCAACCCCAGCTTTTGGACGGTAAAGGAAGAGACAGCGTCAGCCGCGCCTATGAAGAAAAGCAAGAAGAAGAAAATGTAGCGTTGTCTCGGCGCTGCTCTTCACCCTGTCCTGTTTCGATTGCGGGCGGATCCCTTCCGCCCGCAACTTTTTCCCTGCCTTTTGTTAAACTCTCCCTCGATGGCTCATGAGGTCGTTCTCTATTCGCGAAGAGGTTGTCACCTTTGCGAAATCGTCAAGGAATCCCTCGCCAAGCTGGCCCGCCAGACGCAGTTCACCTGGCAGGAGATCGATGTGGATTCCGACGACGCCCTCCGCCGCCAGTTCACCGACGAAGTCCCCGTGGTCTTTATTGATGGCAAGAAAGCCTTCAAATACCGTATGGATGAACGGGACTTTCTGCGTAAGCTTAGCCGGCGTCGAGATTGACCACTTGCGATTCGGCCGAAATTGGCTCCGGTGTTGACTTTTCAGTCGTCAATCTTCAATCTTCCATCATCAATCTAATGCGCACCCGTCTCTACGCTGATCCGCACGGCGTTTTCCTGCACGATGCCGTCCTCCAGGCCTGCCGGCAGTTCGGGCGAAAGCTGGCCTTGGTGGATACCTCCTGCTCTCCCCATCGCTGCTTCACTTATGAGGAATACGGTGAGACCGTCGAGCGCCTGGCCCGCGGCCTGGTAGCTGCCGGCCTGCAGCCGAGCGAGATCCTGGCCATTTACCTGCCTAATTCCTGGGAATTTTGCACTGCCTACCATGCGGCGATGCTGGCCGGAGGCATCGCTACTTTGCTGAATCCCAGCTACCGCGAGCGCGAAGTGCGCTTTCAGCTGGAGAATTCCGGCGCCACGATGCTCATCAGCGATAGCCGCACCCGCGGCATGAATCTCTCCGGCCTCCCCTGCTTGCGGCGGGTGTACACCACCACTGTCGGCGGCAATTTCTCCGAACTGCTGCACCCCTTCTCCGCGCCTCTACCTTCGCCGCAACAATCCTCGGACCAAGCCATCGCCACATTGCCTTATTCCAGCGGCACCACCGGCCTACCCAAAGGCGTTATGCTCTCCCACTTCAACCTGGTCGCCAACGTCTACCAGATCATCGGTCCCGACGGGTCGGCTTTCAAGCCCGATGACGTTGTGCTCTGTTTTCTTCCCCTGTACCACATTTACGGCCTTAATGTGGTGTTAAGTCCGCTCCTGGTGCTGGGCGCCACCATCGTTCTCATGCCGCGTTTTGACACCGCCGCCGCGGTTCGCCTGATCTCGGACCAAGCGATCACCTCCATGCCCTGCGTGCCTCCCATTCTTAATGCCTTCTGCCAGGCTGCAGAACAGACCTTATTTCCGCGACAGCACCATGTCGGCTGGGTGAAGTGCGGCGCCGCCCCTCTTCCTCCCGAGTTGGCCTGCCGTTTCACTGAGCTCACGGGCATCAAGGTGGTCCAGGGATATGGCATGACCGAGGCCTCCCCCGTCACGCATATCGGCTTTCTCGATGCCGAGCGCTACCGGCCCGACACCATAGGCCAGCCGGTTGCCGAAACCGACTGCCGGATCCTCGATGAAAACGACTCCGAAGTAGCTACCGGCGAGCGCGGAGAACTGGTGATGCGCGGCCCGCAATTCATGCTGGGGTATTGGAAGGAGCCGCAGGCCACAGCCGCGGCTCTGCGTGATGGCTGGTACTGGTCAGGCGATGTGGCCACCTGCGATGCTGAGGGTTTTTACCGCATCGTGGACCGCCGCAAGGAAATGATCAAATACAAAGGCTTTCCCGTGGCGCCGGCGGAGGTCGAGGCCGTGCTGCTGGAGCATCCCGCGGTGCGCGATTGTGGCGTCGTGGGGAAGCGCGATGCCGCCGCCGGCGAACTGCCTTGCGCCTTCGTAGTACTCCGCGAGGGCCACGAAGCCTGCCGCAAGACCGCGGAGGAACTTTGCGAGTTCGTCGCCCAGCGACTTACCGGCTACAAGCAGCCGCGCGAAATCCGCTTCGTTGAATCCATCCCGCGTACACCCTCGGGTAAGGTCCTGCGCCGCGACCTCCGCCAGCAAGTGTGAGAATCTAGCTATGCTGAGCCGTAGCTTTGTTTTCGACGATCTCTTCCCGGTACCGTTCAAATAATGCCAGAAACTCGCCTTGCTCTTTTTCTGCGATTCCGTTTTTTATAAGGGCCTGCCGGGTGTATTGCAGGTTTACCTCCCACTCCTGTTCCGTTATCCCCAAGCCGGCATGGGAGGCTTTCATATCGCGGCCGATATAAACGCACGGCCCTCCTGCCAGATGACAGATCATATCGACTGTTAACTGCCGTGCGCGCTGGTGCGAATCCAGGCTGCGGCCTGCGCCGAAGCGGCTGAACCGCGGGTCTGTTCGCATCAGCCCGAATAGATCATCGATCACCCTCGCAATTACGTCGTAGCCTCCGAGGCGCTGATATAAAGAAGGATCTGAGTGGTTAGCAGCCATGATGGCTGAGGATTATAAGCTTTCTTCCCGTTCTCCAGCGGCCTCTTGACATGGCTGAGAGGGAAGCTGCCTGACCCGAAACCACTCTACTTCTTATCTTCGTACACGGAGTACTGTTTCTGGGGTGGGTTCATCTTGATAGTAATGTCCTGCACCGGCTGGTTGATCTCGTAATCTTGGCCGAAGGTCTGCAATCCGGGCGCCAGCACCTGGATGCGCAGCTTGCCGTAAGGCGCGCCGTCGAAGCTGGTCTTGCCGTCCAGATCGGTTTTCAGTTCGAAGCCGCCCTTAGCCTGGTGCCCTCGTTCGTCCACCTCGTGCAATATCACCGCGGCATTGCGCACTGGCTTGCCGTTGCTGGCCTTCAACACCAAGAAAGTCAGAGTGGCGGCATCTTCCTCTTTATCTTTCTTCTTCTTGTCCTTTGCCGAAGCGAGGGTGCCGATAAAAGCAAGCAGGGCAATTGTAACGACTATCTTTCGCATGAAGTTATTCTAGGCAGCTAGAACCGGCACTTTCAAGTTTCGGAATCAAGAGGTTTGAAACTCGAAACCTGAAACTCGAAACTTTTCTTTATTGCTGCGGCGCCGGCTTCCTTCTTAGCACCGGGCCGCCATCATCTTTATCTTTCTCTTTGCGATCGCGCCGCACTAGGCGTGGCGGGCCGCCGCTGTCTGGGCGATGTTCTTCCACGTCGCGCGTCAGGCGCTGCTTGACGTCGTGAAATTCGCTGGTGTCGTCCTTGTACTCCGCTTTCGGCGGCAGCATGCTGGCGATTTCCTGTTGTGCCCGCCTGATACGCTCTCCCGTCATGGGATGTGTGCTGAACGCCTTGGCTATCCTGCCCTGGTGCTGCTTCTCGCCTGCTTTCAGCTTCTCGAAGAACTGCACAAACGCCTGTGGGTCATAGCCAGCCGCATAGTCGTACTGCAGCCCCAGCAGATCGGCCTCCCGTTCCGCGTCGCGGCTGAATTTCAGAAATCCCATGGGAACGGCCAGTCCCGCCACTTCGCGCACGGCATAGCCAACCGGCCCACCTACAAACACCAGCGGAATAGAGACGAGGTTGAAAATCTGCGCCTTGGTGGCATTTCTTGTCGCGTGCCGCGCTGCTACGTGCGCGATCTCATGCGCCATTACTCCCGCCAGCTCCGACTCGCTGTCAGCTGCCAGTATCAGTCCGCTGTCCACGTAGAAAAAACCGCCTGGCAGCGCGAACGCGTTGATTTCATTGTCATCAATCACCTTGATGGTGAAGGGAACCTTGGCATCAGAATGGCGAACGATAGCCTGGCCCACGCGGTTCACATATTCGGTTACTACGGGATCGCTTACCATCCGTGACTGGCTTTCCACTTCCTCGGCCAGTTGATGCCCCAGCGCGCGCTCCTTCTGCAGCGAATAGAAGTTGATCCCCCCGCCGACGTTGCGCTGCCCAATCAGGCTGACATCGTCCTCTGCCTTCTTCAGTTTCAGGTGCTTGCCCGGGTCCGGAGTAGTAACCGCCACCTCTGCCGGCTGAGCCGCGCCGTTCGCTGGCTGTGCGTCGCCCAGCGTAGGCAGAGGCGCTGCAGCCGCGGTAGTCGCCGTGGATGTGTCCGGTGTTTGCTCTTGCTGACTCCAAAGGGGCGCGCACATGAGCAACACCGCCAGCAGGCACAGCCCGGTCATCAACTTCAGCCAGATAGCGCTTGTTTTCTGATTTATTGCAGAGATCGGTTTCACGCCAGCGAACTGCTGCCGGGTCAGGCACGGGTTCCGCATACCACCAACCTGGGAAGTACTGCCTTGGCTCTCGCCGTGGGAACTGGCGAAAGCATCCCATGCACTTTACCACTTTGATTCCTGCTGTCCAGTGGCCGTTCAACTCACATTTTTCTTAGAGACGAGCCTCCCAGAATTCGTTGTCCAAGCGATGCAAGTCGGGTCGCTTTCGCCAGGTTGCTTTCTCCCCTGAAAAATATATTTGTAAGTTGTTGATTTAATATACCGTTATAGTTAAGTCCCGCCACTTGACAGCGACCCGCTAAGCTTTTTAGAATTTAGCACTCAGGGGAGGAGAGTGCTAACACCACCCCAGATACCTGCATTCTTCGTTGGCAAGCAAATTTCGGAAAGCAAAAGCTCTAACTTCAACCATTCGCAAGCGAACTTCTGAAAGGAGTCAAGGAGCATGGCAGCTAAATTCACCCCACTGCACGACCGCATCCTGGTGCGTCGCGTGGAAGAGGCAGAGACCACCCGCGGCGGCATCATCATCCCCGACACCGCTAAAGACAAGCCCCAGGAGGGCGAAGTCATTTCTGTAGGCAAAGGCAAGAGCAACGAGAAAGGCGAAGTATTTCCCCTGGCTGTGAAGGCAGGCGACCGCGTCCTGTTCGGCCGCTACGCTGGCACGGAAGTGAAGATTGACGGCGAAGACTACCTCATCATGAAGGAAGAGGAAGTCCTCGGCGTTCTGGAAGTCACCGGCCGCAAGGCGGAGAAAGAGCACGCCGCGGCAGGAAAGCGGTAGCTAGCAGCTGGTAGTTGGCGAGCGGGTTTGCTAAACAGCCAGTCAGCTAGCCAGTTGGTTCTGAAATTTCATCCGACGCCAGCCGTCGGTAAGAACTGAAATTATAGGAGACGAAAAGTATGGCAAAGCAGATTGTTCAAGGAGAAGAATCCCGGCAGTCGATTCTTCGCGGCGTCAACCTCCTGGCCGATGCGGTCAAGGTGACGCTGGGCCCGAAGGGTCGCAATGTGGTTATCGAAAAGAAGTTCGGTTCGCCGACCATCACCAAGGACGGCGTCACCGTAGCCAAGGAAATTGAACTAAAAGAGCCCCTGGAGAACATGGGCGCGCAGATGGTCCGCGAAGTCGCCAGCAAGACCAGCGACGTGGCCGGCGACGGCACCACCACCGCTACCGTTCTCGCGCAGGCGATCTATCGCGAGGGCGTGAAGACGGTAGCCGCTGGCGCCAATCCCATGGCCCTAAAGCGCGGCATTGACAAGGCGGTGTCCACTGTCTGCGGCGCGATTGACAAGGAAGGCAACCGCGGCAAGGGCAAGCTGGATGAGTTCTCCAAGCCCGTGAGCGGCGAGATGATCGCCCAGGTGGGCACCATCTCAGCCAACAATGACGAGACCATCGGCCGCATCATCGCCGAGGCCATGAAGAAGGTGGGCAAGGACGGCGTCATCACCGTGGAAGAGTCCAAGACCATGGAAACACAGCTGGATGTGGTCGAGGGCATGCAGTTCGACCGCGGCTATCTTTCTCCCTACTTCGTCACCGACCCCGAGCGCATGGAAGCGGTGCTCGAGGATCCCTATATTCTCATCCACGAAAAGAAAATCAGCTCGATGAAGGACCTGCTGCCCCTGCTGGAGCAAATCGCTAAGTCTGGCAAGCCGCTACTGATCATCGCTGAGGACGTGGAAGGCGAAGCCCTGGCCACCCTGGTGGTCAACAAGCTGCGCGGCACACTGCAGGCCATCGCCGTCAAGGCCCCTGGCTTCGGCGACCGCCGCAAGGCCATGCTGCAGGACATAGCCATTCTGACCGGTGGCAAGGCCATCACCGAAGATCTGGGCATCAAGCTGGAGAATGTGCAGATGGCCGATCTGGGCCGGGCCAAGAAAGTCACGGTGGACAAGGACAATACCACCATCGTGGAAGGCCGCGGCAAGCACTCCGAAATCGAGGGCCGGGTGAAGGAAATCCGGACCCAGGTTGATAAAACCACCAGCGACTACGACCGTGAGAAGCTGCAGGAGCGGCTGGCGAAGCTGGTGGGCGGCGTGGCCGTCATCAAAGTTGGAGCTGCGACCGAAACCGAAATGAAGGAGAAGAAGGCCCGCGTCGAAGACGCGATGCATGCCACCCGCGCTGCGGTGGAGGAAGGCATCGTGCCCGGCGGCGGCGTGGCCCTGGCCCGCTGCATCGCCACTCTCGACAAGATGAAAAGCGAGGGCGACGAGCAGATTGGCATCAACATCGTGAAGCGCGCCCTGGAAGAGCCGCTGCGCCAGATCGCTGAGAACGCCGGCGAAGAAGGCGCCATCGTGCTGGGCAAGGTAACTGAGTCGAAAGACCCCAACTTCGGCTACAACGCTCAGAGCAATGAGTACGAAGACCTGGTGAAGGGCGGCGTGCTCGACCCGACCAAGGTGGTGCGCACCGCGCTGCAGAACGCCGGCTCCATCGCCGGCCTGATGCTGACCACCGAGGCCTTGGTGGCGGAGATTCCGGAAAAGAAGGAAGCTCCAATGCCCGGCGGCCACGGCCACGGCATGGGCGACATGTACTGAGCGCGCGAAGCGCTTCCAGCAGCTATTAGCCTTCAGCTTTTGGCTTGTAGCTATATCTTCAGGCCCCGCAGCAATGCGGGGCTATTCTTTTTCACCACAGAGGCACTGAGGCACCGAGAAATGTGAATTCTTAAGGACTAATTAAGCAATACCTTCATGGGTGTCATCCTGAGCGCCTTTTTCCTGGCGCGAAGTATCTCCGCATTTGGCTGTCAGCCATCAGCTGTCAGCACTTAGTTGAAGGCCGGCAGCGATGTTGGGCTTTTTGCCACTAAGACATAGAGGCACGGAGTTGCGGGATCAAGTCACCCTTGATGGATGTCATTTTGAGCGAAGTCGGGCGGTCCGCTTTGCGGACTGTCGGGCGAAGTCGAAAGACCCCTGAGTTGCCGATTCCATAACGAAGCCAAAAGTAGTTCCTTCAACCTTCGGTGGGAAAACTCCCTGCAACAGCTTCTGTGGCTCGTTCTGCGGTAGGGGTGTTTCGACTCGGGCATTCGCCCTCGCTCAACATGACAGAAGCAAGGGGGCGCTACGCCACGAATCCCCACCCAATCAGCACCATGGCCACCGCAGACGCGATGATGAACAGGCCCACAGCGGCCAGCCCCACCCCCAGCAACCGCAGGTTTCTCGGCCCGCCGAAGTAGCCGGCGTCAACATTCTCGAGCGCTCCGCCCTTGTGCCAGCGGTTACAGAAGCGGAGAAAACGGTCTTGGGCCACGAGCGCGTGAGTTCCCATCTGGAGGAAGAAGCAGCCGAAGGCAAAGGCAAAAAGCGCTGTCAGGCCGCTGGTCAGGTAGTCCATCGCTGTCTCCTTATTGACCGATGGTGCGCGCGGTGGCCAGCACGCCTGACGCGGAAGGGGGCACTCGGGCCGCATCCGCGGCAAAGTAACAAACCAAAATCACGCTCGCCCAAAGGAACAGCTTCTTCATAAGTACTCCAGTGGCGATGCGGCGCAGGTGAAACTGAGGAAACTTTAGACCAAGTGCACAAAACGGCAAGGGCACCGAAGTGGTAGGGCGGAAGGACAGGGGAGGGCGTTGCCAGCGGACGATGGGGCCACGTTTTTTTAACCACACCCTTCAACAGCGCTGCCCCACTGACTCCTTCAGCTTCGTATCCAGCGTTTTCTCCTGGAACCATTGCGGATACAAAGGCGCCGGGGCAGTGGCGTCATCGAGTTGACGAAGTTCCTCGGCAGTGAACTGCTCTTCACACGCGCCCAGATTGTCTTCCAGTTGGGACATCTTGCTGGCGCCGAGCAGGACCGTGCTGACGAACGGCTTGGCCAGCAGCCACGCCAGGGCCACCTGGGCGACGGAAGCGTGGTGCGCCTCGGCAATCTTTTTCATCAGCTCAATCAGGTCGTAGCCGCGCTCGCGGTCGGTGGGTAAAAAGTCGAAGCCGGCAATGCGCCCGCCGCCACCAGTAGGGTTGTCACGCGTGTATTTTCCGCTGAGAAAGCCGCTGGCCAGCGGACTCCACACCACCAGGCCGACGCCCGCATCTACCAGGAAGGGCACGATCTCATGCTCGATGTCGCGCCCCACCAGCGAATAATACATCTGGGCCGCTACAAATGGCGCATAGTCCAGGCGCTGCTGAATGCCTATGCACTTGGCCGCCTGCCAGGCGGAAAAATTGGAGTAGCCGACATAGCGCACCAGTCCGCGCTGCACCAGGTTGTCGAGCCCGCGCAGCATCTCCTCAAAGGGCGTATAGGGGTCAGGCTTGTGGATGGAGAGCAGGTCCAGATAGTCGGTGCCGAGGCGCTGCAGGCAAGCTTCCGCCGCCGCAAGGAGATAGCGGTAGGAAGCCCCGGTCTGGGTGATGGCCTCGCCACTGCGGAAGCCGACCTTGGTAGAGATGATTACGTCGCGGCGGCGCGCACCCAGTGCCCGCCCCAGAATGGTTTCAGATTGGCCATTGGCATAGGCGTCGGCAGAATCGAAAAAGTTAATTCCCGCATCCATGGCGCGGTGAATCATGTCAGCTGCGCTCTTCTCGTCGGTTTTCGAGACCGAGGCCATCGTTCCCTGGCCTTGCCCAAAGGTCATGACGCCCAATGAAAGCCGGGAAACGATGAGGCCGGTATTGCCCAGGCTCGTGTATTGCATCAGTCCTCCTCAGATTCCGTACAGATTCATGAAATAGCAGGGCGATTCGAGAAAGTGGAAATGCGTCGCGAGGCCGCGCTTTTTGGTTGCGGGCTATGGCTCCGGCGACCTTTCGGAGATGCGGCGATGGTGGCCTGCATCACTCCGCGACGTGCGCCGGGTCACGGCAGTATTGTGCGTGGGCAGCGACAATTCCCCTATGAGGGCCACCGCAGAGAAGGAACCACACGAGAACGCCAGCCACCATATCGAAGACGAACTGTTATTTCAGGACCGGCATCCCGAACTCGCCGCTTACCTTTCAGAAATTGAGGGCACCTATGCGCGTTGCCAGGGTCGTGCCCCCCAAGACCTGGAGAGCGCCTGGCAGCATGTGTTTCACGAATGCTCCTGGTGCGGTGAGGAATTCGAGCAGCTCAGAAAGCTGAAGCAGTCGTTTGTTGGTTGAAGCTGAGGTGAAAACGTGCTTCAGCCAGCAACTTGCGTAGTATCTTGCACGCCCGCCACTTCAATCTTCGCCGGCCGGATGCGTTGTGCAAACAAGGCAGCGGAGCGCGGATAAACATCCTGCCACCAGCGCGAGTTACCGGCCTTTTCTAGTTCTCGCTGCATATTGTGGCGGAGCTGCTCGTGGGCGCGCAGCATCACCTGGTGGGTGAGTAGCGTCGCATCACGGCCGATATGCCCGGCCCGCGCTCCACCCTTAAGTTCCTGGACGATGCGCTTGAAGATATCGGCCAGATCTTCCAGCTTGGCCGCGCCCGCCCTCGGCCGCGGATCTTCATAGATGTTGCGCAGCAGTTTGCCCGGTTCCCCGAAGGCTTTGGCAAAGCGGCGTAGGCCGGGAAAAGCCTCCTTGCCCAGGAAGTTGCAAAGAATAGTTTGCCGCCCTCGTCTACCGGCGCATTGCACAATGGCCGCTCGCACCTCCTGCACATCACATTCGAAGCTGCGGCCCAAATCCTCAATGTATTTCGCCTCGCGGGCCTGCCCTATAGGCAGCTCGAGGGCGGCCACGTCCCGCCAACGCTGACGGAAATCACGCTCCCAGGCTGAGCCCGTTACGCCTACCCAGCTGAACAGGTAGCTGGCGGGAAAGGTGCGGCCAGGCAGCATCCAGTCGCAATCCACGGCCGTGACAACGTCGGCAGGAAAGCGATCGCGATGGAAATCCCGGCCCAGTGCAGGAATGTGCTGGAAGGAGGAAATCACGCCATTGTTCATGCTGAGAAGGCTGGGCTCGCGGAAGAGCACGGCACGGTCGGAGAGGCAAAAGTCGTGGCCGTTCTGCACACGGATCGCTGAAACACCGCGAACCACAGCGGATCCGCCCAGCCAGCCTAGAGTAATGGAGAAATCGTGCAGCGCCTTATCTTCCAGTGCGCCGCCGAAAACCACTTCGCGATCTGCGCGCAGCGCCTTGCGCAGGGCGCCGCTGCCGGCCCGCCACATCCACAGTCTTTCTACGTGCAGGCGCTCTTCTTCAAGATACTGCGCCACGCCGTGAAAAACCGGGCTCTCGGTCTCAATCAGGTCGCAGAAGAAGTTGCACTCCGGAGGAAAATGGCGAGCTGCTTCCAGATCGGAGAGCGCGGTGAAGATGGGCTTTTCGCCCAGGTAGACGGTGTGGGGATCGCGGTCGGCGGCAATCTGCACCAGGTGTCCATTGTGGAAGATGGAAGGAGTGGCGTCGTAAATGACCACCCAGCAGCGCGGGTCAGCCATGCGCAGGCCCCACAGAAAAGGGCGGGCGTGGTGGAATTCGGCAATGGCGTGAGGGCGGGCGCCTAGCAGCGCCGCCATTTCCTGCCACTCCGGACGACGGCGCGAGTCAGGCCGGGCCAGATCGAGATCCACGACGAGCAAGCGCTCCGGGTCAAAGACCCGACGGCCCAAGACGCGGTTGAGGCGGTGCAGGGTGCGAATGCCGTTCATCCCCATGTAGCCGACGCCACCCAGCACCACAAAAGCGATTTTTGGGCTGCGCTCCGCCATGGTGTGTACGCAGTCCCAGCTTAGCCGAGCGCGTTCAGGCTGCCGCTGATTTGTGTCACATGAGGATGTGACGGGCCTACGCCTACCAGATGGTGAGGCTGACCTGATCTATCCAGGCATTCCAGGGGCTGCCGTACTGGTCGCTATCCTGCTGGAACTGGATGCCGGAATCGTCGGTTGACCCGGAGCCAACGGCGTCCATCCAGGCGTCAACCTTGGATTGATTGCCATCAACGGACAGAGCCACAAAGTGCAGCTTCTTCGTATTCTGGTCACGCTCGCCATACCAGGCGATGGTGTGCCATTGGTTGGGAGGGAATTTTTCGCACTTCAAGGAGGTGTTCTGCCACTCGTTTTTGGGACCATTCCAGATGCCCCAATATCCACCGGCATAGTCGCATTGGGTGCCAAACAGGTATTTGAAGCCGTTTGTAAAAGCGTAGGAATCGAACTCCACGGCTTGCACAACGTAGGCGCCGTCTCCGCTCCTGGTTTTGGGTGCGTTCCACAGAAAGTGGACGGTGTAGAGGAAGTGGTTGGCCCAGTTCTGGGGGCCGAAATGGTAGGCAAAGACGTTGTCCGCCCAGGGTACCCATCCTCCGATGTAGGTTTCCATGCTGTTGCCGTCCAGAGATGGGCTGGTGACGCCCTGCTTGAACCAGTAGCTGCCCTTGGGACCGGTGCCAGTGGGATTTCCAGCGCAGGCGCCGCAACCGGACCAGCCCTGCTTCTCTTCCACATTGCTCCACGTTTGTGCCGAAGAAGAGGGCGCGGGAATAAGGCTGCCCGAGGTGCTGCTGGCAGTAGAAGCGGTGATGTCGGCCGTGGCCGTGGCTGTGGCGTAGGCCCCTGTGCTGTCCCAGGCACGTACCAGAATCTGGTGCTTGCCGGCGGTCATCTGCACGCTCTGGGTGAAGCTAGCGGCGGAGGTGTTCTGTTCATTCACAAGATTACCGTCCACATAAAGCGCCCAACCGGTGAGGGGGTTGGGCCCCAGCGCTAGCGCCGTGACGGTGGCTGGGGACGACGAGCCAATAGGTTGCAGGAAAACAGAGAGCGCGGTGGCAGATCCTGCTGCCGGGGACAGGTTCACGCTTACGGATGAGCTGCCCGAATCGCCGGTGCTGTTGGTGGCGGTGGCAGTGATCTGGTGTTTGCCCGCAGTCACCGGAATGGATTGGCCGATTGAAGGCTGTGAACTGGTTTCCTGCCAGACTACATTCGAATCCACCGCAATTTGCCATTTTGAAATGGGATAAGGGGAGGTAGCGCTAGCATTCACCTGCAGCGGGGACACAGGCTGCACCGGCTGCAACGTAACCGAGATATTAGACGGGGAGTTGTTCTGCCTCAGGGAGCTGGAACTCATGCCAGCTGAGCCGCAACCGAGAGTTACGCCCAGAAGGGATAGTAGTAAGCAAGTAAGGGCAGAACGCACGCGCGCGCCTCCTGAGGCGAAAATAGGACAAGGCCCACCAATAAGTGCATTGGCAGGCGGAGGTTAAAAGAAACCACTCAGGTCGAAGTAGAAGTTATTGTGAGCCAGGAGGTGTGGTTAGCGAATCAGCGTGATACCTGATTGCACTTGCGGTAAACACCTAATCAGGACTAAGGCAAGGAGATTGCTGACGGGCGACGCAAATCGCTGGGGCATAAAGTGCACATTAATAGCAGCTGGGAACACGGCTGAAAAGCTGAGGATTACTTGCGGTTGGCGACCCTCGCCGCGGAGATCGGCCAAATCTGGCCTTCCTCTGCTTCCTGGCAGATCTGATGGTATAGAGGCTGCCAGATCTTTTCCACCGAGAGGCCATAAAAACGAGCCAGCTTGAAGGCGGTAGCCAGAGTCGCTTCACGTTCCTGCTCATTTTCGATGGCATGTAGCGTGGAGATGGAAAGACCTGTACCTTCCGACACCTGCTGCAATGTCAATCCGCGTTCTGAGCGGAGCGTCCGCAAGTGGTTCTGAACCTTACGCGGTATGCGACGAAAAGCAGTAGGCGCTGCAAAAGCGCCCAGGGCCGTATTTGGGGGAGTGGTTGACATGGCTCTCTCGAAGGTGGCAATGTGCAATTCCCCGACCGTATTGTCGTACTCGTAATATCAGCAAGTTACGGCGATAACGGCGGGCGAGAGCTATGGTTTTGTAAATTCTGGCGCGGTTGGGAATATGAGAATTTGAAACCTTGACCTCCCGTTTTGGCACTAGGATTCCGATTGCCGGTCCGCATATGATGGGCTCTCGTCCCCAGGGGGGTGGGGAGCGGGAGTTGTGAATGCTAGTCTCGCGATTGGCCCTGGTGAGTTCCAGCCTGCTCTTAGTGCTGGCAACGCACGCCACGTTGAAGCGGCCATGCAAACTTTATGTTCCGCCGAAGGACCGCATCGATCAAGGATGTGTCCATCAAGGAAATGACCGGCGCCTGGCCGCGCCGGTAGTGTGCTGGCTGCAGCGGCAGTTGTCATGGAAGTCGGAACGCGAACCGCGATTGTCTTCCTGGGGAAAGGAGCAGAAGCGATTCTTGGCGGTGGCTTGGCCGCCTTATGTGGTGTACGACTCGGGCGATGGCTACGGCCATTGGCGGATGTTTCGCGCCGGCTTTCGCTACGATCGAAAATGGCGGGGGTATATCTTTCCTACCGCGGCTTGCAAATGCCTTAGCAAGCCGGTGATTTACTGAAACCAGCTGTGCGACGGGAATCACGCGAACAGGTGCGCCGGGTCACGGAAGCACTGTCGCTCGCGGTGTTATCTGAAGGTCAGCAAGAGGGAGGCGTATGCGCTTACCGTTCCGACCCGAAGAACTGAAGTCTCCCAGGAAGGCAGCTTCCCGACTGGGCAATCAAAATGCGATCCAGCTATACCTGACCGAAGTTGAGCCCGCCTACCGCAACGATCCCGAGCCCTTTCCCAAAGACTGGGCGTGGAGGAAGTTCGTGCTTTACTCTCGGGCTAACGGAGTTTGCGAAGAGTGCCATAAACCAGCGCGGTTTGATGAGGTGAACGCGCACCACAAAGACCGCACCCGAGGCCACGGGCTGGGCAACCTGGAGCTGCTGCATGAGTGGCCCTGCCACCGCAAGGTGAGGCACCCGGTAGAGAAGAAAGCGGCCTAAACATCAACCACAAAAGACACGAAGCTCTACAACGCCCTTCGGTTTGTTTCGAGTGGCGTTCCTTCGTGATCTTTGTGGTGAGTGATTTTCAGCGTTTAGGCATTTCGATAACTTTGGCCATGGCAATGGGGGTGCGTCGCGGGCTGAGCCGGTTGAGCACGGAGGCGGCGACCGAGCGGATGGAAGTGACGGGGCGCTTGCGAAGGGTCTCCGCGTCGCCAGTGCGCAGCCAATCATCCCAGAAGGCAATGCGCTGGGTGGGAGCTTCTTTGCGGATGCGCTGCACGAATCCTGTTCCCGAGTTGGCGTCCTTGGGCAGGCGAATGAGCACCAGATCGTAGAAATTGGGCAGCCAGAGCCAGCGCGCTTCCATGGTGTCACGCGCCCAGAAGACATCATAGCCTTTGTGCATGAGTTGCTCGGCTACCAGGCTGCCGCGGCTGGGGTCATTGACCAATAGAACTCGGGGCCGTAGAGGTTGGGGCGTGGAGGGCAGGCTGGTGTCCACTGATCTTTCTCCTGCGGGCATTTTGGCTTGAGAAACTGAGCCCAGGGCGCCAAAGCCCTTGAACCGGGGGTTGAAGAAAGTCTGCTACCACGGCGGAGGATTGTCAAATCCATAGCTGATATGTCGCTTTGTTGACGCAGGAAGCAAATGGCTGCCGGAGGTCTCACGCTAGCAGTGGCGACGGGCAAATGCATGCAGCAGATAGCCTGTGGGAAACAAGGTTAACGCCAGCAGCGCGCCGCATAAATCCACATAGTGACCGGCGGTGTGTTCCAGCTCCCAACCCGTCCAGGGCAGAACATGCAGTCCTTCGCAAACGTGAACCAGGGTGACGAGGAGCAAGCTGCCTGCGCCCAGCAGTTGGAGCCGGGAGCGCGGGCTCTCTGCCTTGACGAAGAGGAGCGCTTCCGCGAACAGTGCGGATGCGGGTAGCAAGGCGACCAGAGCCTGGAGCAAGGTGAGATTCATAGCACCTCGATGAGGCGAGGATATTCGCGATCGGCGGTGCGAAATCACCAGTTGGGGTGATAAGTGTCACGGCGGCGTGCGACCCGGCATTCTAGTGTGTGAGTATCGCCGTAGGAAGGCAGAATCACATGTTTTCCGCAAGGAGGTCCTATGAGCACCGCCTCTGTGATACGAATGCCAGAATCCAGCGAAAGAATAGATACCTCAGTCCGGTACGTAAAGGCTTACCGCGCCGCGGAAGGCAGCATTTCCTTCGGCCAATTCGTGAAAGCGGCGGGCGTGGTGGCGGCTGCTTTGATGCTGGTTGCCACCATCGGTTTTACCGAGCGCGCGCCGGAAGAACTTCTTCTGGGAGTGTTCCTGGCGGCTGCTGCCGGGCTGGCGCTGTACTCGCTGGGATCCATTCTTAACGTGCAAGGCTACATGCTGCGGGCGACCCTGGAGAGTGGAGCGACCTTTTCGACGGTCGCAAACAGCGCGGCTAACGTCCGGACCGGGTCGCCGGCTCGAAGCGCCTGAGCGGTGCTGGGGGAGGAATGTCATGGGCTTTTGCACGGTTGTACCTGCGCAGCTCAGCGAGTGGGGATGGCTCTTCGGCTTTGGGGTGGTTTCTCTTGCCCTGGTGGCCTTGGTGGTGCTGGCAGATGCCATTTACGAAGGGTATTGGGAACGGATCCGCCGAGCCCACCACCCGCCGGCGAAGGCAGAGGCGGACGGCCGAGACCAGCGGCTGCCTGGCCAGGCGCATGAAGCCGGCGTGCCTCGAAAGAAAGCAGCGTGAGACGAGCGGCGCATGGTGGGCGAAGGATTTTTCCAGCTTGTGACTGACATCACAGACTCACACTGAGCATTCGCGTACAAAGCACGTGACGAGAAGACCCGGCCCTTTTCAGCAAACCTGACACTCCACATTTGCCGTCTCCCGACGGCGGGGCCGGGTGCACTACCGAGCCCTGTCGGTGCCGGTGTGAGGGAAAAAGAAAAATCAGATTTAGGCGTGCTCTTCGGTTCATTCGAGGAGTGCGGGTTGCATTAGCCACAACAAGAAAGCATAATGGGGCCGTCTGTGAGCAGAACCGAGCGCCGCCTGTAGGTAAGGCAGAGACGGCGGGTGCAAGCGATGAGTGCCAAGCCTAAATTGACGCCAGGTAAGCAGGTGGATGAATTCAGGGCATTCCGCCCCGTGGCGGTTTCCTCGCGACGGTCGTCGCGTTCGGTAACGCCCAGGCTGCTTGTCTTGAGCTTCCTTACCGCGATTTTCTTCTTGAGCTGGATATTTTTCCGGCCTTCGATCGGCCAGACCGTAGCTGAAATTAAGAATGTTATTTCTGAGCTGGGGCGAGCACCGGCATCTGAGACTGCTCCGCGCACAACTACTCCCGCATTGGCGCGCAAACCGCAGCACGCCAGGCTGGGGCGAGAAGAATCGGTGCCAGACACGGCCCGGATTCCGGGTCCGTTTGAGGTTTACCTTCTGGATGGGGACCGCTTTATTCACGTGGACGCGAGCAACAGGTCCGTACTGCTGAACATGAAGACCGGGGAAACCACCTGGATGGCTTCCGACGGAGTTGGGCAAGACAACAGACGATAGACGGGCAAGCCAACAACGTGTTCAGCGAGACCGCCAGCGCATTTGGCGGCTATCAGTACGTCGCCCAGGTACGAGACGCCAAGGCGAAGACATTCAGGAAAAGAAAAGGGATCGTCGCAATGACGATCCCTTTTGCATTTTGGCCGCGGCGGATTTCGAAGTTATTGAACGATATCCACGCCGGCGTGAACAATGACGGTCGGCCGGCGAACGATGATGCGATCATTATCGTCGCGATAATAGTAATAACGGCGCCCCTCATGTACGTAGGACCAGCAGCCATACCTCCTAGCTTGTCCCGGCGGCAAGCCGCAATAACCCCAACCTACTTTGTGGCCGCGGATCCAGCCTGGAGGGCGGCCGTCGCGGTCATATGTGTGATACTCGTAACGGCCACGGCGCTCCCAGCGGTCATCATCACGGACGTGTCGGCGGTGACCGTCGCGGTCGCCGCGGCGGCCGTGATCGTCGTCGCGGAAATGTTTGCCATGCTCTCCTTTGCCTTTATCCCAGCCGTGATCGGCCAAGGCACAGGGAGCGGCAACTCCTAATGCAAGTAAGAGTGCCAGAACTGCCAGCCAGCTTCTGCGCATAGATGCACCTCGGGCGAGTAGAATGCGCCCAACGAAGCAAGGATAGCGTGCGCAGGAAACCTTGGCACGGTTACGGAAGTGCCGTTCGCAGCAATGCACCGCGGATTTAAGAGGAGCACCTAGGCAGCGTGCGGCAGCCAGTCTTCCAGGACGTCATAAACGTTCTGCAGACGGCGGTTTTTGAGTGCAGCGTAAATCGCCGCTGTCGCGCCTGCCACGCCCGCCAGGCCGAGCAGCAGGCGATGGGAATCTGCCCACCACTCCAGACTGTAACCGCGAGCGCGCCGGTCGAAGCTGCCGTGGGCGCCGTGGTCACCGGGCACAGGATCCCAGAGATTATTGGGACGATCGGGATCTTCGTGACCATCGTACTGCTGAGCTTCATAGCCGGTGCGGGCGAGGTAATGATCGAGCAGGCTGGGAGCGAGTTTGTTGCCCACAATAGCCTGCACAGTGGAGTGGCCCACGTAATACTCGCGCCGCGGGTGATGAGCGGCATGGTAGATGGCGCGCGCCGCCACTTCCGGCTGAAAAATCGGCGGTACGGGCTGTGCCTTGCGCGGTAGCCGGCTTTTGACCCAGCCGAACTGCGGCGTGTTCAGCGCCGGCATCTGCACCATCGTGACGCGCACGTTGCTCTTATCGTGCAGCAATTCAGTGCGAAGAGAAGCATGGAAGCCAAGCACCGCGTGCTTGGCAGCGCAGTAGGCCGCCTGCAGGGGAATGCCGCGGTAGGCCAAGGCTGAGCCTACCTGCACGATGGTGCCGCGGTCGCGGGGCAGCATGCGCTTGAGCGCGGAAAGCGTTCCGTACACGTAACCAAGATAGGTGACCTCGGTGACGCGCTTGAATTCTTCCGCCGTCATTTTCTTGACTGGGGAGAAGACCGAGGTCATGGCGTCATTCACCCAGATGTCAATGGGTCCGAGTTTGTCTTCCACGCGCTGCGTAGCCTTTTCCACCTGCTGGTGATCGGCCACATCGGTGGGCAGGACCAGCGCCTTGCCACCCTCCGCCTCAAGCTCGCGACGCGCACCTTCCAGGCCATCGCGACCCCGCGCGATCAGTCCGATCCAGGCGCCGTGTTTGGCGAACTCGCGAACGGTGGCGCGGCCCACGCCCGCAGATGCCCCGGTGATGACGACGACTTCATGTTTGGACATGTGTCCTCAGGGGCTAAAGCCCGGTTGAACTTTGAGCGGAAGATCCCCGAACTGAAGCTCGGGGCTTCCACAGTTGCGCAAGCTGACTAGCTGCCTAGCTGATTAGCTATCTCGCTAACTGGCTAGGAACATCCTCACGCCCATTGTGGCTCGCGTGGATTGAGCGCAAGATGCGCTCGGGACAGCCGGCAAGATGCCGGCGCTACCACGGTTAAACCATCTCGCGAACCTTGTCCGAGGCCACGGTGAGAGCGATCTTTTTACGGTTAGGCTCGCCGCGGGCCAGCGATTCGGCAAAGTGCAGCGCCTGCTCGGCCTTGACCTTGCCAGGCATAGGCGGCTCCAGCGGATCCACAATGGCCTGCAAAATGGCCGGTCCGGGCGCGTTCAGAAACTGGTCAATAACGTCCCCGCATTCCTTCGGATCATCTACGGTGAAGCCTACGCCGCCGCAAGCATGCGCGAATTCCGCAAAGTCAATGGGATGGAGCTGCACGCCATACTCGGGATTGCCGAGGAACACCATTTGTTCCCACTTAATCTGGCCTAGGGTGTCGTTCTTTATGATGACCACCTTGATGGGCAGCTTATATTTCACCGCGGTTACGAAATCGGCCATGAGCATGGAGAAGCCGCCATCGCCTACGAAGGCGACGCACTGCCGATTGGGATAAGCGACTTGTGCTGCCAGCGTGTAAGGCAGGCCAGGCGCCATGGTGGCAAGCGTGCCGGAGAGGCTGTGCATTTGGCCCTTGCGGGCGGGCACGTGCCGAGCCCACCAAGTAGCGATGGTGCCGCTGTCGCAACTGACTATGGCGTCGTTGCGCAAACGCTTTCCCAGTTCCCAGGCTGGCACCTGCGGCTTCATGGGTTTATCCATGCGCGTGGCCTGCTTTTCCATTCGTTCCCACCAGTCTTTCATGCCGGCTTGTGCCATTTTGAGGAAGCCGCGGTCCTCCTTGTGTTGCAAAAGCGGAATCAGGTGCTGGAGAACGATTTTGCTGTCGCCTACCAGACCGACATCCACCGGATAGCGCAACGAGATGCGTTTTGGATCAATGTCAATCTGCACGCCCTTCGCTTGGCCGGGCTTGGGCATGAACTCGAGATAGGGGAAAGACGTGCCGACCATGAGCAGCGTGTCGCAGTCCTCGAGTACCTCTTGCGACGGCGCTGTGCCCAACAAACCGACCGGGCCCGTGGTATAGGGGCTGTCATCTGGAACTACGGACTTGCCCAGCAGAGGCTTGGCAATGGGCGCGGCCAGCAGTTCAGCAATTTGTTCCAACAGTTCGCCGGCGCCTAAGGCTCCCCGCCCCGCCAGGATGGCGACCTTCTTGCCACCGTTAAGGATGTCGGCCGCACGGTGCAGTTCGCTGTCTGCTGGCAGTTCGTAGCTGCGCGTGCGCACTGAGTTGGTGAAGTTGGCGAGGTTGCGCTTCGAGCGCTGCGCGTCATGCACCTTCTCTTCCTGGAAATCCACGGGAATGGTGACATGGGCCACGCCGCGATAAGCGAGGGCGGTGCGGCAGGCCAGGTCCATGATGTTCTGCACGTGGGTTGGTCCCATGATACGTTCGTTGTAAACGCAAACATCCATGAACAGCTTGTCGGTTTCGACATCCTGCTGGGTCAGAGTGCCAATCAGGTCGTGATACTGCATGCCAGTAATGGCGAGCACAGGCTGGCCGTCGAGGCGCGCGTCATACAGGCCATTAAGCAGGTGAATGGCACCCGGGCCGGATGTGGCCAGGCATACGCCCAACTTCCCGGTGTACTTGGCATAACCGCAGGCCATGAAGGCGGCGGTTTCCTCGTGGCGCACCTGCAGGAAGCGGATCTTATCCTGGTGCGTGCGCATGGCTTCCATGACGCCGTTAATACCGTCGCCTGGCAGCCCAAAAACTACTTCAACTCCCCAGTCAATCAAGCACTCGACGAGCACATCTGACGCGGTCATGAAAAGAAACTCCTTATTTTCTGAAGACGTATAGATGGGTGGCCTTGGCCACAGGTAGACCGTTTTGTACGATGCGCCGTTAACGACGTGCTGTTTGCCGCAAAAAACCAATAAGCAGAGCTGCGGCTGAAAGCGGCGTCGGGCGGGCGAGACACCCAGGCGACAGCCGGCGAGACGCCGGCGCTACCTGTGCATCGCCCCACGATCAAATCGTGTGTTGCGGCAAGCTAACCTCCTTGCCTACGAACAACATCTTTACGAGATAGGCCGTCCGCCGAGCCAGCATCCTTGCCGCCGGCCAGCCGCGCATGACCGCATTCTCCTCCAGCCCGCCGGTCGAACGACTCGATGTGTCCGTCTTCACGGTACCCACCGAGTCACCCGAATCCGACGGCACCCTGAAATGGGATAAAACCACCATGGTGCTGGTTGAGGTTCACGCTGGCGGACACAAGGGGCTGGGTTACACCTACGCTGATGCTTCGGCAGCCAAGCTCATTGATAGCGTGCTCTCCACGGTGGTGAAGGGGAGGGATTCCATGGCGGCGACGGCCGCCTACATGGCGATGTGGAGACGGATACGGAACCTGGGGCGGCCGGGAATCTGTTCCGCCGCCATTTCAGCAGTCGACTGCGCTTTGTGGGACTTAAAGGCGCGCTTGCTTGGCGTGCCGCTGGTGACATTGTTGGGTCAAATTCGTCCAGGCGCGCAGGTCTACGGCAGCGGAGGATTCACATCGTATTCCGACAAACACTTAGCGGAGCAGCTCGCGGGCTGGGTGGAGCAGGGAATTCCGGCGGTGAAAATGAAGATCGGCCGCGAGCCCAAGCGGGACATTGAGAGAGTGCGTGTGGCGCGGGAGGCCGTTGGGCACGGGGCAGAGTTGTTCATTGATGCAAACGGGGCGTATAGCCGCAAGCAGGCGCTCTATCAGGCAGAGGCCTTCGCTCAATACGGTGTGTCTTGGTTCGAGGAGCCCGTTTCTTCCGACGACCTGAAAGGGCTGCGCCTTATTCGCGACCGGGCGCCGGCGATGATGGAGATCGCGGCCGGCGAATACGGCTATGACATCTTCTACTTCCGCCGCATGCTGGACGCGGGCGCGGTGGACGTGCTGCAGGCGGACATCACCCGTTGCGGCGGCGTAACAGGTTTCCTGCAGGTGGCGGCGCTCTGCCAGGCTCACAATGTGCCGCTCTCAGCCCATACGGCGCCCGCCCTGCATGCGCACACGTGCTGTGCCGTAACTCTGTTTAAAAATCTGGAGTATTTTCACGACCATGTGCGCATTGAGCGCATGTTGTTTGATGGCCTGCCGCAGCTCGTGAAAGGCGAGCTGCGCCCTGACCTTTCGCGTCCTGGCCTGGGACTGGAACTCAAGCAGGCCGACGCGCAGCGTTTTGCCGCATAGGAGATGAGATGTCAGCCAGCCGTGTGCCCGTAGTTTCAGAAGAGGAACTCAGAAAGCCGATCGAAATGCGCCCGCAGAACTGGCGCACGGCCGGCATGGTGGATGTGCCCGGCCTGGAGGCGGAGCTGCGCCGGAACGTGGAAGGCGAGGTACGCTTCGACGCAGGCACGCGGGGAATGTATGCGGTGGACGCGTCCAACTACCGCCAGGTACCCATCGGCGTGGTTATTCCCAAGAGCGTGGAAGATGTGACTCAGGCGATGGCAGCCTGCCGCAAGTTCCGGGCGCCGGTGCTCTCACGCGGCGGAGGCACCAGCCTGGCCGGGCAATGCTGCAACGTGGGAATTGTGATTGACTTTTCGAAGTACTTGAATCGAATCCTGGAGCTTAACCCCGCTGAGAAGTACGCTCGCGTCGAGCCGGGCACGATTTGCGACGATTTGGTCAAGGCCGCACGGCCGCACAACCTGACCTGGGGTCCGCAGCCCGCTACTCACAGCCGGTGCGTCTTCGGCGGCATGCTGGGCAACAACTCCTGCGGCGCACACGCGCAGATGAATGGTCCCGCGGTCAACAACACCGAAGAGGTGGACATTCTGCTTTACGACGGAACCCGCATGACGGCCGGCTGGCTCACTGAGGCGGAATGGCAGGAGCGGATGCGCCAGCCCAACCGAGTGGGTGAGATCTTTGCCAAGCTAATGTCACTGCGCCAGCGCTATCAGGGGCTGGTAGAAAAGAAGTTCCCCAAAATCATTCGCCGCGTCTCCGGTTACAACCTCGACCAGCTCATTCCCGACGAACACGGCCGCATCAATCTGGCGCGCGCGCTGGTAGGCACAGAGAGCACCTGCATCTCCATTCTGGAAGCCAAAATCAAGCTCATCTGGAACCATCCTGAGCGCGTGGTGCTACTGCTGGGGTATCCCGACGTATTCCAGGCCGGCGACGACATTCCCGAGATGCTTAAGTACGCGCCCATCGCGCTCGAGGGTCTGGACGACCGGCTGATGGAGAATGTACGCAAAAAAGGCGGCCCGCACCGCAAGTATTTGCCCATGCTGCCCAAGGGCAAGGGCTGGCTGATGGTGGAAATCGGCTACGACACACAGCAGGAGGCGATTGAGCAGGCGCACCGGCTGATGGATGAGCTCAAAAAACGGTCCAATCCGCCCAGCATGAAACTATTTGTGGATAAGCAGGAGCAGCACAACATCTGGCAGATTCGCGAGTCCGGCCTGGGAGCAACGGCCTTCGTTCCTGGCGAGCCGGATTCGTGGCCGGGGTGGGAAGATTCCGCTGTAGCGCCGGAGAAGGTAGGCGATTACTTGCGCGAGCTGCGGCAGCTCTATGACAAGTATGGCTACAATCCATCCCTCTATGGCCACTTCGGGCAGGGCTGTATTCACTGCCGGGTGGATTTTGATCTGTACACGGCAGAGGGTATCAAGCACTGGCGCGCTTTCATGGAAGAAGCCACCGACCTGGTGGTCAAGTACGGCGGCTCGCTTTCTGGCGAACATGGAGACGGCCAGTCGCGCGCCGAATTCCTGGAAAAGATGTTTGGTCCGGAACTGGTCGAGGCTTTCCGCGAGTTCAAGTCCATCTGGGATCCTGACTGGAAGATGAATCCGGGCAAAGTAGTGGATCCTTATCGCATTGATGAAAACCTGCGGCTGGGCGCCGACTATGCGCCGCGGGAGCCCGCCACGCATTTTAAGTATCCGGAAGACGGCGGCAGCTTCGCCCATGCAACGCTGCGCTGTGTTGGCATCGGGAAGTGCCGGCGCACAGGAGCCAGCGCTGACGACGGCACCATGTGCCCCAGCTTCATGGTGACGCGCGAGGAGGAGCACACCACGCGGGGGCGAGCTCATCATCTGTGGGAGATGCTGCAGGGCGACGTGATCCAGAATGGCTGGCGCGACGAGAATGTGAAGGAGTCGCTCGACCTCTGTCTTTCGTGCAAAGGCTGCAAAGGCGAATGTCCGGTGAACGTGGACATGGCCACATATAAGTCCGAATTCCTCTCCCACTACTGGGAAGGCCGCTTGCGCCCGCGCTACGCCTACGCGTTCGGCTGGATCAACAAGTGGGCGCGGGTGGCCTCCATCGCGCCCGGCTTTGCCAATCTGTTCACGCAGCTTCCCGTCCTGCGCAATTTGGCTAAACTCGCGGTCGGAGCGCCCCAGCAGAGACAAATTCCCGCCTTCGCGCCGGAGACTTTCAAGGCGTGGTTCCGCAAACGTGAACCGCGCAAACAGGGCAGGGAACGGGTACTCCTGTTCGCCGACACGTTCAACAATTATTTCAAGCCCGAAACCGCGCAGGCCGCAGTGGAGGTTCTGGAAGCAGCGGGGTACCAGGTGATTGTGCCGCAGGAGCCGTTGTGTTGTGGCCGTCCGCTCTACGACTATGGCTTTCTCGACATGGCGCAATCCTACTTGGACCGCATCTTTCGCGCACTGGGGCCGGAAATCGAGCGGGGCACTCCCATGGTGGTGCTGGAGCCGAGTTGCTGCTCCGTTTTTCGCGACGAACTGAACGGGCTCCGTCCAGATTCACGCCAGGCGCACAAGCTCATGGAGCAGACCTTTACCCTAGCCGAGTTCGTGCAGAAGAAAGCGCTGAATTATCAGCCCCCCCGGTTGAAGCGGAAAGCGGTACTGCACGGGCATTGCCATCACAAGGCCATCATGAGGATGGATTGCGACAAGGAGCTGCTGAAAAAGATGGAGCTGGAGGTTGAAGAACTGCAATCCGGCTGCTGTGGTATGGCCGGATCCTTCGGTTATGAAAAGGAAAAGTACGACGTTTCCATGAAGGCGGGTGAGCGCGTGCTGTTGCCGGCGGTGCGCAAGACCGGTCTCTCCACCGTTATTATGAGCGACGGCTTCAGTTGCAAGGAGCAGATTGAGCAGGAGACCGATCGCCACGCCCTTCATACTGCCGAGGTGCTGGCCCTGGCACAAAGGCATGGCCCTCACGGCTTGCGCAGTGTATATCCAGAGAAGGAGCTGGTGGAGCCGCGGCTGCAAGCGCAAAAACATTCCATGATGCGAGCCGGCATTGTGACCGGCGCTGTTGTGGGCGGCGTTGCAGCTGCGGGGTTGCTGTGGCGCAGGCGACGAAGCTGAATGTGCTAGCTAGCTGCCTGGCGCATGAACGGTAAGGGGCGCAGTTTGATTGCTAAATATCCTTTGCGTTTTATTGAAGGCGCCCCTTCAGCGGCTAAAGCCGATGAGTCTGGCACAGGATTGGCGCGGCTGAAGCCGCGCCCTTTCAAAGAACCAGCCGGAAGCTAGATTTGCGACTGAGGCCAACTAGTCGACTGAGCTTCTGGCCGGCGGGTGAAAGGCCGGACTGGCAACTCACGGCTGAGAACTGACAACTGACACCGGCAACTGGGCTTATGCGCGACCATGAACGCATTGAAAGAATCCGCCGCGGTTTACAGCGGGTGCAGTTGGATGCAATCCTCTGCACACTTCCCGACTATGTGTTGCTGCTCTCCGGATATTGGCCGGTGGTCGGCGCCAGCATTGCCGTTGCCACCAGCGAAGGCCGGATCTGCCTGATCGTTCCTGAAGATGAGGAGGAGTTGGCGCGCTCGGGCTGGGCCGATGATATCCGGACCTTCAGGCCCGGGCGCCTGGACAAGCTGCAGTCCACCAGTGAAGCCGCATTTCAGGCGCTGGAGGCGTGCGCAAAGGAACTTGGCATCGCGCATGCGCGCATCGGTTACGAGCACGGCGCGGCTAGCGAGCCCGCTTCCTACGTTGCCATGTACCTGTACGGCGCTTCCATCGTGCAGCTTCTGATCGAGGCATTGCCCTCAGCGGCCCTGGTAGGCGCCGACACGCTGCTGGCCATCTGGGCCATGCTCAAGACACCCAGCGAAGTGAACCACATTCGGGCTGCATGTGGCTTTGCGGAAAAAGCCTTTGCGTGGGGTGCTCCCCGGCTGCGCGCGGGGCTGAGCGAGACGGAAGCTGCAGCCCTTTTCCGGAGCCGGTTGAGCGCCGGCACCGGGCGGAATGGGGTTTTGCGCGCTGACGGATTTGCTTTCTGCATGTCTGGGCCGAATTCGGCGAAGGCGGCGGGGGCGTATGCGCTCTCACGGGCCAGAAAGATTCAGCCCGGCGATCTGGCGCTGGTGCACTGCAACTCCTATGCCGATGGCTACTGGACAGACATTACGCGCACCTACTCGCTGGGTCAGCCGGATGAACAGCGCGATAAAATCTACCGCGCCATTCTTGAGGCCCGCGACGCGGCACTGGCCGCCATTCGCCCGGGCGTGCGCGCCTCCGCCGTGGACCACGCGGCGCGCAGCATTCTGGGGGCGCAGGGATTCGATAAGGAATTCAGCCATTCCACCGGCCATGGCATTGGCTTCGCGGCCATTGCTCACAATGCCCGCCCGCGTATTCACCCGAAGTCAGAGGAGCAACTGCGGCAAGGCATGGTGTTTAACCTGGAGCCAGCGGTTTACATCGAGGGCTGGGGCGGAATACGCCACTGCGACATGGTGACGGTCGTTGAGAGCGGAGTCGAAGTTCTGACTCCATTCCAGTCGCGTGTGGAAGATTTGATTCTTGATCCGCACAGAGCCCTGCGGGATGCAGCGTAGGGGTTAGTAGTCGGGAGTCAGTAGTCGCGAGTCCGCTGCATGAAGGCCAGCTTTTCGTCTCCTGGGCAGCAAAAAATTAACACCACTTACTCTGCGGCGTCAGCGCTGATGCTTGTGGCTCCCAGCAAGACTTCGGGCAAGGCACACACAAATGTGCGATAAGCTCGACGCCGCAGGCCGATATAGCCTTGCGCTCCACTGAAAACATCGCACATCAGTTGGCGTACGCGGCGGCTGGCAGCAGTGAACTGCACCATGCGGTCCAGAACCTTGCCGCCTAGAAAATGCCCGCTGTAAAACGCATGCGCAAAGTGAGCCGCCGTCTCCAGTTCAGGCAGAAGTTCCTGCCGCGCGTTATTCTCATAGGTTTCAGATATCCCTGCAATGAGCGCTTGGGCCAGCAACTCGGCCGAACGCAGAGAATAGTACAGGCCTTCGCCGGTTATGGAATCCACCAGGCCGGCGGCATCGCCCACCAATGCCCAACCTTCTCCCTGCAGGCTGCGGCTGTGCAATGTGGAGGCGCGCGGTGCCGGTAGAACATGGGAAAAGAATTCGCCTTGCTGTGGATCGAGCCCGCGTTGGCTGAGAAACTCTTCCAGCATCCGCCGCAACTGGCTGGTGGGTGTTGCGTCCATCTTCCCGCAGATTCCGGCCGAAAAATGGTCGTGCCGGGGAAAAAGCCAGATGTATCCTTCTACGCCGGGCAGGAACGAAATGTGGATGGAGTCGCCCGTTCCCGGAATGTAGTAGCCGGCTGTGGTCATCAGGTCGGCAGGCGCCAGCGGGGCAGAGAAGTGGAAAGGGTTGCGCGCGCCCGTCGCCAAAACAATATAAGTTGCAGTGATCTCGCCCTGCCGGGTGCGCAGCCGCCAGGCGGCGGGCTGGCCAGCGATCTCGACCACGCGCTCACAAACAATCTCCGCTCCCGCAACCCGCGCCCGCTCCAGTATGAGGCCGTTCAGCACGTGACGGGAGAAGATAGCAACCGGCTTATCGAGTTCGAACCAGGCGCGACGCCCGCCGGGGCTGACCAGTTCGCAGCCACGCACCCAGTTGCGCTCGACCTCGGCTTCAGCCAGGAAGGGATAGTGCTCCAATGCCTTGTGCGTCAGGCCGCCGCCGCAGGGCTTTTCCCAGGCGAGCTTTTCGTCAATCAGAACGACTTGGCGCCCAGCGGCAGCGAGTTGTGCCGCAGCCATAGCGCCCGCGGGTCCGCCCCCAATCACCGCAATGGACTCTGAGCCCACTGAGTAATTGTTGCATGGCGGCCGCAAGAAGAGGAACTGCGCTTGCGAGGATTCGTCAATATTATTGGAGTTCCGAAAGCTAATCTTGCTGCATCCCGCCTAATTTGCCAGCGGTTCCTGTACGGGGACGATCCAGCGGGTGCCGACGACCATCTCCTCCTGCTGGTGCAGTCTTTCCAAGATGGGCGCCCAGGTGTCGGCCGCCGTGCAGGGTGGCTGCACCGGCTCAACACGGACGAGAGGCAGGTTGAAGTCGCTGAGCAGATGCATAGCACGCGGGCTGCCCGTGAGCCGAACGTGATTGCGCAGCACCCGCCGCAGCCAGCGCCGTTCCGTCATTTCGACCTCGGCCAGGCGCACCGATTCCTGGTTGAAGGCGCCTGCCGCCTGCTGCAGCACGTAGGCCAGGCCGCCGGTCATGCCGGCTCCCAGGTTGGCCCCTGCAGGCCCCAGCACCAGCACCACGCCGGCAGTCATATATTCGCAGCAGTGCTGCCCGGCACCTTCCACCACCGCCAAGGCGCCGCTGTTGCGCACGGCCAGGCGCTCACCGGCGCGTCCGGCCACGTACAACTCTCCAGCAGTGGCGCCATAGAGTACGGTGTTGCCGGCCAGCACATCGCCACGGCGCGAGGCCTCCGGCCCATGGGTGATCACGATAGTGCCGCCGCTTAGGCCTTTGCCGACGTAGTCGTTGGCTTCGCCCAAGAGGCGGAAGTGCACACCAGAGGTGAGAAAAGCGCCAAAGCTTTGGCCCGCAGTGCCCAGAAACTCGTAGCTGAGGAGGCCTGCGTCCAGTGAGTTGTTACGACGCACCACTTCGCCGCTCAGGTGCGCGCCGATAGCGCGGTCGGAGTTGGCAATGCGGAACCGGCGGCGTCCCCGCAATTCATCTACGCCATCAGCCGGAAGCATCATCTCGCGATGCAGGCGGCTCGAATCTTCGCGCGGGCACCCGACTTGCACCGGACCCTGCACGGGCTCCAAAACATTTCCCAGAGCGCGGCCAGCTTTCGCATTTCGCGGCCGGAGGCGATCCGCGGCGCCCACAATGTCATCGATCGAAGCCGCGCCGAGTTTGGTCAGCGACTGCTGAACATCGGCGGCGAGCCCACGGAAATACTGCATCACCATCTCCGGTTTACCCGCGAAGCGCGTACGCAACTTCTCATCCTGCGTTGCAATTCCTACCGGGCAAGTATTGAGGTGGCACTGCCGTGCCATAACACAGCCGATGGCCAGCAGGGCGGCCGTGGCGAAGCCGAACTCCTCGGCCCCCAGCAACGCCGCAATGATGACGTCGCGAGCGAACTTCAGCCCGCCGTCCACGCGCAGCCGCACCCGCCCACGCAAACCGGCGCGCACCAGCGAGCAATGCGCGTCCCGCAGGCCTACTTCCCACGGCAGCCCAGTGTTTTTGATGGAAGTCATCGGCGAAGCGCCAGTGCCGCCATCGTGGCCGCTAATGGTGATGACGTCCGCGCCCGCCTTGGCCACGCCAGTGGCGATCATGCCCACGCCGCCGCTGGCCACCAGCTTTACCCCGATGCGGGCGTGCGGGTTCACGGCGCGCAGGTCGTAAATGAGTTGGGCCAGATCCTCGATGCTGTAGATGTCATGATGCGGCGGCGGCGAAATCAGGCTCATGTTGGGCACGGCATGACGCAGACGTGCAATGTAGGGGGTGACTTTGCTGCCCGGCAGCTGGCCGCCTTCACCGGGCTTAGCGCCTTGTGCGATTTTGATTTCCAGTTCGTCGGCGTGCACCAGGTACTCGGTGGTGACGCCGAAGCGCGCGGAGGCCACCTGCTTAACGCGGTTGTTGGCCAGTCCGCCGTGGCGGTAGACGCGCGGGTCTTCGCCGCCTTCGCCGGTGTTGCTGCGAGCGCCTAGCCGGTTCATGGCGATGGCCAGGGTGCGATGCGCCTCAGGCGAGATTGCGCCCAGTGACATGGCCTGAGTGCTGAAGCGGCTGAGGATGGATGCCTCGCTCTCCACGTGGCAGTGCGCCGGAGCGGCTGAGGGGACAATCTCCACCAGGTCACGAATGGCCGCGGTTCCGTGACCCTCACCCACTTCTGCAAAAGCCTGGTAAGTCTTTTCGCTGGGCGACTTGATGAACTGGTGCATGCCCCGCACCACGTCGGGAGAGTTGCCGTGCATCTCGCCCTGGTGGCGGAAGCGGTAAAGGCCGACGTCGCGCAATTCGCTCTTTTCCGACGCAAATGCCGCAGCGTGTGTCACCAACGTGTCCTCGAGGAGTTCGCGCAAATTCTTGCCGCCCAGGGCGCAGTGAGCATCTTCAAAGAAGCGTTCGCAGACGTCGGAGTCCAGGCCAACAAGTTCAAACAACTGGCTGTTGCGGTAGCTGGCCATGGTGGAGACCCCCATGCGGGCCATAACTTTGCGCAAGCCGCTCTCCACTGCCGCCCGGAAGTTGGCCGCGCCATTCTCGGCTTCAGACGCGAGCTCGACTGCCAGCCAAGGGAAGACCGCCGAAGCGCCCGACGCGACCAGCAGCGCGACATGATGCGTATCAATTACCTGGCCGGTTTCAACGACAAGCGGGATTTGCCAGCAACCGGCTGAAACCATGGACACCCAGGCAGCTGCCGTGGCGAGCAGGGCAGGAAGAGCCGCGCGGTGAGCGCCTACGGTGCGATCGCTTAGAACGACCAGGCCCGCTCCGGTACTGATCGCGTGCCGTGCTTCTAGGCTGATTCGATCCAGGACCGCTTGGGCGTTTTCCACACCATCACTGGCTGCAAAGGTAAAGTCAATCCGGTGTGCGGATGCGTGCCTCTCGGCGAACGCTTGCATCTGGGCGCAATCAAGCAGCGGTGAGGGCAGCACCGTAGATGCACCGGCGTAAACCTCAAGCGACATCACCTGGCGCTCGCGCAAGGGATCAATGCTGGGATTGGTGACTTGGGCAAAGCGCTGCTTGCAGTAATCCCACAGGGGGCGGCGATGGCTGGAAAGAAACGCGGGCGGAGCATCGTCGCCCATGCTCCACACCGCTTCTTTGCCTTCATGCACCAGCGGCTGGAAGAGCAGGCGGAAGCGGTCTTCGGTCCAGCCCAGCGCAGCCATGGCGCGAGTGCGCTGAGGCGTTTGCTCCATCGCTGGTTCAACCCCGGCGGCAAAAGGCACCGGCGGCTTGGCAGCGTGTCGCACGTCGGCTTGCGGCAATTCGGGCCATTGCCACGGACGAAGCAATTTGCCGTCCTGCAGCAGCAGCAATTCGCCGGGTCCCAGACGCTGCCGTTCGACAACGCGTTTGCCCTGCAGGTCGGCAATACCGACTTCTGAGCCGACGACAATCAGGCCGTCGGCGGTTAAGGTGTAGCGCAGAGGTCGCAACCCGTTACGGTCAAGCTTGGCGCCTACGGCAGAACCGTCGGTGAAGATCAGGGCGGCGGGTCCGTCCCAAGGCTCCTGCTGGCGTGACTGCGCGGCCAAAAAGCGGCGCACCTGCGGCGGCACGTGCAGGTCGTCGTTCTCCCATGCCGGTGGCACCAAGGTTAAAGCCGCGGCGGCAGCGGGATAGCCCTGTCGCAAGTAAAGCTCCAGCGCGTTATCCAGGCTGGCAGAGTCGCTTACGCGGGGCTCCAATAGGGGGACTTGCTCGGAAAGCCCCAGCCAACGGCGCCACTGCTCTTTGCGCGCTCGCATCCAGCGCCGATTGGCGCAGATGGTGTTGATTTCCCCATTGTGGGCGGCAAAGCGAAACGGCTGCGCCAGCGTCCAACTGGGCTGGGTATTGGTGGAGTAGCGTTGGTGAAAAATCGCGAACCGGCACTGGAAATCAGGATTGCTCAGATCACGATAGAAAGCGGGTAACTGATCAGGCGTGACCAGCCCTTTGTAAACCACGGTCCTGGAGGAGAGCGAGCAGAAATATGCGCCCGGCGGAAAAATGGCCTCAGCATGCTTGCGCATGCGAAAAAGGCGCATTTCCAATGCTTCGCCGGAGCTGCCGTCGAGCGCGACAAAAAAAAACTGTTCTATGAGGGGCAGGGTGTCGCGCGCCCGCGGACCCAGGATCGAATCATCAGTGGGTACGGCACGAAAGCCCACGCACTGCAAGCCGTGCGCTGCTGCGGCGTGCTCAATGGATCGGCGGGCCGTTTCGGCAGCTTCAGGCCGCAAAAAGGCCATGCCTAAGCCGAAGGCCGGGGGCAACTCCAAGCCGACACCGCCAGCCCAAGTGCGGAAAAATGCTTCGGAAATCGGCAGCAGCAGGCCTGCGCCATCGCCACTGCGGCCATCAGCATCCATGCCGCCGCGATGAGCCAGGCGCAATAGAGCCTCGAGCCCCCTTTCCACGATCTGGTGTGACGCCCGCCCATCCACTTGGGCGACAAAGCCGACACCACAGGCGTCGTGATCCACATCCGGCATGGCACATGAATACGGTGAAAACGTTGTGAAAGTACAATCGAAAATTTCGATGATGATGATGGAATTTTCCGTGTGGTGGAAACCATGCCGTGACGGTAAGCGGGACGCAAATTCCTTGCTAACCAGCGCCAGGGTAGCGCGTCTACCTTCATTAGGGTAGAATACCTACCGCCATGGCGGCCAAGAACACTTCCAATAAGACTGATCTTCTGCATGGCACGCTGGACATGCTCATCCTGCGCACGCTCCTGTTCGGGCCGGCACACGGCCATCAGATCGCCAAGCACATTCAGCGAACCACCGAGGATGTCCTGCAAGTGGAGCACGGTTCTCTGTATCCCGCCCTGCATCGTATGGAACGCAAAGGCTGGATTGTCGCCAAGTGGGAGATATCCAGAGAGCGCAATCGCGAGTTCAAGTATTACCGCCTGACTCCGTCCGGAAGGCGTCAGCTCTCGCAGGAAGAATCGCGGTGGAAGCAGGTGGCGGCGGCCGTGGCGCGGGTCATGTGGCCTGCGCAAGAAGGTGAAGTATGAACGTCTGGAATTGGTTTAGCCGGCAAATCTTCCGGCTTCGGCCAGGCGGGAATCGGATGCGGGATCTGCAGCGGGAGCTGGAATCGCACCTGGCGATGGAAGCGGAGGAGCAGCAGGAATCCGGCGTGCCGCCTGATGAGTCGCGCTATGTCGCGCGTCGCGCGCTGGGGAACGTAACCCTAATCGCAGAAGACGTTCGCGCTGTCTGGAGCGTGGGCTGGTGGGAGGAAGTCATTCGCGACCTGCGGTATGGCGCGCGAGCCTTCCGCAAGAACCTGGGCTTTACCGCAGTGGCTGTGCTCACATTGGCTCTGGGAATTGGCGCCAACACAGCCATTTTCAGCGTTATTGAGGACGTTATGCTGCGGCCGCTCCCTTTCACCGCACCGGACCACTTGGTGCGTATTTATTCCACTAAAAATGGCGTGCCACTAAACCCCAATGGAAGCGGGCTTCATGGCGGGCCGTCGGTGATGGACATGCGAGATTTTGCCCAGGGCAACCACACTTTTCAGCAGATGGTGGTTTATGACACTTGGCGAAAGAACGTGAGCTTCGGCGTCAGGCAGGGCGAGCCCCAGCAGGCGTGGGTTGGCCTGGTACCTGCAGCGTACTTCAGAATTCTCGATGTGCAGCCCATCATGGGTCGGCTCTTCACCGAAGGGGAGAGTTACATCGGCAAATACTATGTTGCTGCCATCAGCGCTCAACTGTGGAGGAACCAGTTCGGTGGCGATCCCGCGATTCTGGGGAAAAGAATCCGGATCAATGACGAGCCCTACACCATTGTGGCGGTGATGCCGGACGTGATTCCCGGATGGATGGAGTTGAAGCCAGTTCAGATTTGGACTCCCTTCGGATTTGCGGACGCACGTGGGGATATATGGACGGAAGCCGGGCGAATAGGACGAGGCTGGTACACCTTGGGACGCATAAAACCCGGTGTCTCACTGCAACAAGCGCAGGCGGACCTCGCCACTATTGCGGCCGCACTGGCAGCTACGCATCCTGTGGACCGCGGCATCGGAGTCGCGCTGGAGAAGCTTTCCGACACGCGAGCGCGTGACCTGCGGCCCATACTGTTCCTGCTAATGGGGGCGGTGAGTCTGATCCTGCTCATCGCATGCGTAAATTTGGCGAACCTGCTGCTGGCGCGCAACTCGGCGCGCGAGCGCGAACTGGCCATGCGCGCCGCTTTAGGGGCCGGCAGGGGAAGATTGGTGCGCCAGCTCCTGGTTGAAACGCTGTTGCTCTCCGTGATCGGAGGAGCACTCGGATTGTTGCTGGCGATAGGTGGCGTCACCGCCCTGACAAGAATGCATCCCGAGGGTTTGCCGCAGCTCTCTTCGCTCACTGTGGATGGTCGAGTGCTGGTGTTCACCCTTGCGGTGTCGCTGCTCACGGCGCTACTTTTTGGACTGGTTCCAGCTTTTACCGGGGCTCGTTTGAACCTGGTAGAGGCTCTGAAGCTGGGCTCGCGCACCACCACCTCAGGCTCGGGCGCACAACGCATGCGCCGCGCGTTGGTGGTCACTGAAATAGCGATGTCATTGATGTTGCTGGTGGGCGCAGGCCTGCTGGTGCAGAGCATTGTTCATCTGCAGCGGCAGCGCCTGGGAATCCGTAAGGATCATCTCCTCACTGGGCATTTTTACCTGCCCGGCGTTCGCTATCCAGATTCCGGAGCCATCACTCGTTTCTGCGACCATTTTGGGGACCTTGTCCGCGCTCTACCGGGCGTGGTAGAAGCAAGTGTCACGACTATTTATCCACCCACCTACAACTGGACTCAGATGCTGACCATTGACGGCCACCCCGCCACGCGAGCTCAGGACGTTCCCACGGCACGCTTCGGTTTGACGGATGCGCATTACCTGAAAACCATGGGCATTCCGCTGATTCGCGGCCGGGATTTCAGCGTTTCAGATACCGAGACCAGTTCTCCAGTGGCGCTCATCAGCCAGGAATTGCAGCGCAGCTATTTCCCCAGCGAAGATCCTATTGGCCGGCGCGTCCACATTGGACCTCCGGAATTCATGCATATGCCGCCGGGAGCCGATATCACGGATTCGGCGGACGTCACTATTGTTGGGGTTATCGGTGACATCCGGAATGCCGGCCTCACATCGCCGCCTGAACCGCAGATTCTGGTGTTGTATTCCCAGCATCCGCTGGTGAACTATGGGTTTAAGGACATTGTGGTTCGCACCGGCTCCAATCCCCAGACCCTGGTTCCTGAAATCAGCCGCCAGCTCCGTGCGCTGGATGCTGATATGCCGTTATCACAGGTGCGAACGATGGATGAAGTTGTTGAGTCAGAGACGGGAAGCCAGCGGTTCACGACCGCTCTGCTGGCCTTGTTCGCCGCGGCCGGTTTGGTGCTGGCGGCAGTTGGCATTTATGGCGTTGTTTCGTTTCTGGTGGCGCAACGCAGGCAGGAGCTGGCGGTGCGCATGGCGCTGGGTGCCACCCGCGGGGCTGCGCTTTGGCTGGTCCTGAAGCAGGGGCTGGCGATGGCCGCTACCGGAGCAGCTATCGGGCTGCTGGGCGCCTGGGCTACGCAGAAATTCGTACGCGGCATTCTGTTCGGTATTTCTCCGCTTGACCCGCTCACTTTTGCTGGCGGAGCCATTCTTCTGCTGGCCATTGCGGCCATCGCAACCCTCATCCCAGGCACGGGAGTGATGCGGCTTGATCCAGCGCAGGCACTTCGGCAGGAATGAGTAGGCGGCGGAGTGAATTGCCGATGATTGGTATATGAGTAGCAGAGGATCCCAGGGAACCAGGATGGCCGGTGCTACTCCGGCGCCTGTACCAGGATACCGACGCGGCCTCCCATATCAGCACCTTCTGCTTTGAACGGCTCCACCGAACATCCTTTGTGGGCTGATACGTATCGCAGGCCGGCGCGTTCCAGCATACGCACCAGTTCCGAAATGCTGTAGATCCGCAGGGCAGCGGATTTTTTTCCCGACCCAGTAGGACCACTCCAGTACCAGCATGTGTTAATGCGTCCTTCTACCGGATCGAACACAGGTTCTTCAACCACCAGTGTACCGTCAGTTAGTCTATTGGCTGGTTTCATGCCACGGGTCAGGAAGGCAACAGTGGCGTCACGGTGGTTGGTTTCGACAAAGACCAGGCCGCCGGGGCGAACAGCATTGCGAAGAGTCGTGAAGACGGCGAGATCATCCTCCTCCGTGCTGTAGCCGATAGAGGAAAAAACATTGCACGCAGCGTCAAAGCCGCCCTCCGGCAGCGGTTGGCGGAGATCATGGCGCAAATAACGCAATCGGTCGCCGTAGGGGTTATTGCAGGCAGCCTGGGCCAGAAGAGGCTCGGCTTGATCAACCCCGAGGACGAAGGCCCCCCGTTTGGCAAACTCCATAGACAATCGTCCGTAACCGCAAGGCGCATCCAAGAGCCGGCTGCCAGAGTGCAAGCGCAACAGGCTCCAAAGTCCTTCGGCCTGCCGCGCATTCTGTTCGGCGGTAAAAGCTTCGCCCCACAAGCGCAGATACTCGGAATCAAAAAAGGTTTTCCACCAGTCCTGCATGGCAGCATTTTCTCCCATAAGCACCTCAGATTAGCAGGCAAATCAGGCATGCCTCTGGAGCCAGGCGCGGTTTTAGCTGCGACTTTCGTTTCGGCGAACTAAACTGGACACGAATGGCGAAAGCTGAACACGTGGTCCTGGGAGTGGACATTGGCGGCACCAAGGCCGAGGCCGGCCTGGTAAACGCTTCCGGCGAGATCCTGCTTACGGCGCGCCGCCGCATGGTAGTGAACAAGACGGCCGAAGACGGCTTGCGGGCCGTGACCGATTCGATCGAGGCGATGCTCAGCAACCGCCGCGCCCGCTCCGTTTCGGCGATCGGTATCAGCGTACCGGGTTGGGTTGATTCACAGCGCGGCGTGCTGCTTAGCGCCACTAACCTGCCGTGCTGGCGCAACTATCCGCTGGCGGAGAAAATCCAGCAGCGCTACAAGCTGCCTACCCGCCTGGCCAACGATGCCAATGTTGCCGCCCTGGCCGAGGCGGTGTGGGGCGCGGGAGTGGGCTACAAGAATGTCTTCTACGTGAGCCTGGGCACCGGCATTGGCACCGGCCTGGTGCTGCAGGACCGCCTCTATTACGGGCGCACCGGCGCCGCCGGCGAGGGCGGGCACATGACCATTGACCTCAACGGCCCGCAATGCGCCTGCGGGAAGCGCGGTTGCATCGAGATGTATGCCTCCGGCAGGGCTATCGGAGCGCGCGCCCGCCAGCTAGTGGCCCATAATCCGCACACGCGCATCCTGGAGCTGGCGGAGGGAAAAGCTGCCGCCGTTACTTCTGAAGTTGTGGGCAAGGCGGCACTGGATGGCGACGCACGGGCCAACGAAATTCTGCGCGAAGCTGCCGACTACCTTGCCATCTGGCTGGGCAACATCATTGATCTGCTTGAACCAGAGGTCATTGTGATTGGCGGCGGCCTGGGCGAACTGATGGGCTCATTCTTCAACTACATTCGCAGCCGCCTGGATACTTGTTCAGTAACGCCCGGCCGGCAGCAGATTCCAATCCTGAGCGCGCTCTACGGCACTGAGTCGAGCCTGGTCGGCTCGGCGGCACTGTGTCTGCCCCGGGGACAGGTGTGGATGGAACGTTCAGTCAATACCAAAAGAAGAAGTACGTAAAAACTACGGCCAGCGGCTTGGCGGCTTGAGTTTGCGGATGTGCTGGGCGGCTTCAGGCGCAGCATGTTTCTCCGCCACCCGGGCGCAGAGTTCGATGCACACCCGCAGCATGTCTTCCATGGTGGGTTGGCGCCGCCCGGCAACAGCTTCTGGCTTTGGGGACTGCTGCACTCCGGGGATGGACTGCTGCGCAGGTGTTGCCATTAGCCTCTTCCAGCTTCAATGCTAGCTGGCCGCGGCCGGGCTGGAAAATTACCGAGGTGGCGGTACCAACGGGATGTCCGCCACCCTGCCGCCCAATCGCTCTATTTTGCGTAGAAAGTCGCGTTGCTGACGATGAATTGCTGCTCTCCCTCCGTCAAGTCTTCGGCCGGCTTGATGGAATCGGAGGTGCACACCGGCACGCAGGCGCCGCAGTCAATGCAACCCTGCGGATCCACGTAGAGCTGCGTGGCAGCCTCGAACTCCGGTTCGTTCTGCTTGGGATGAATGCAGTCGGTGGGACATACGTCCACGCAAAGCTCATCTTTGATGCAGCTGCTGGTAATTACATAAGCCATACGAATGTTCTCCGGACCTGGAATGATCCGCCCTGTTCAGAGTACCGAGCACGCTTCTCCAACGGCGGTGATGGTCATCACCGGCCAGATGTGAGGTTGAACAAAGCGCCGGCTCCCGGGTGCTCGTATAGAATTCTCCCCATGGCACTCCAGTTCACGACCGATTACCTTGAGGACTCCCTGTCTCTGTTTCGCTACTACAAGAAGCTGGGTGAAGGGGCCATCGCGCAGGTCAGCGATGAGCAGTTGCTGGCCACACTCGACCCGGAGATGAACTCCATTGCCCAGATCGTGAAGCACATGGCCGGCAACATGCGCTCGCGCTGGATCGGCTTCCTGACCAGCGACGGGGAGAAGCCGGACCGCAACCGCGACACCGAGTTCGAGGAACCGCCGGCCACCCGCGAAGCGATGATGAAATTGTGGGAAGCGGGCTGGAAGTGTCTGTTTGACGCGCTTGAGCCGCTGGCCGCAGCCGACGTTAACCGCAGAGTTATTATTCGCGGCGAGGCTCACTCGGTTATGCAGGCGGTGAACCGACAGATCGCCCATTACGCTTACCACGTTGGGCAGATCGTTTTCCTGGCCAAGCACTTGCAGCACGCGCACTGGAAGTCGCTAAGCATTCCGCGTAATCAGTCGGCGAATTTCAATCAGCGCGTGGCTGCCGGCGAAGCCAGCCAGCGGTAATCGTGTAAGCCTCGGCTGTGCAGGGCGTTGCCGCTCACTCCTCATCGTCCCCGCGGAACAAAGATTATTGTTTAGCTAACTTCTGTCCGCCTGAGCCGTCCATTACTGCAAGTTAAGCTGAGTACGGCACATTTTAATGAACTCTTAACGACAGATTTGCGTATGGGATGGTATAGAAGAGTAGAGGAGTTCAGAATGTTGAACATAAGGGTAGAACGAACTGAGGAGGCGGCCATACTTCATTGCGACGGCAGAATCGTCGTGGGCAGCGCGCTCTCCGCGCTGCGCGAGGCTGTGCTTTGCGAATTGAGCAAGAGGTCCATTGTCCTTGATCTTTCACGTGTGGACCGCATTGATGCCGGAGGCCTCGGAACACTGGTATTTCTGCATACCTGCGTGAACGGCCTGGGCACCGAACTAAAGCTGATGCGGCCTTCGGGGCCTGTCGCCGAGGTGCTGGAACTCACCAATCTGACGTCAGTGTTTGCCATCGGCCTGGCGGCTGAAACAGCCGCCGAGCCGATACATTCCTCACCCCACCAATTCTGCGAAGCCTGCGTCTGACGCCTCTATACCCATCTCATTTGTTGACCAGCTGCAAGTGACCGCATTATCGAGCTGATCGAGAACCGCCGTGAGATTCATGTGTGGCTCGAGTTGCGTCCTCAAAGTGTCAAGCGCCCGGAGCTGCAACTGCTTCACGTCTGCGCTACGCCCGGTTCCCGGGGCAATCTCACGCGTACACTGCGCTGGTCAGCAGAATGGCTGAAACCGGGCTCAGTTCGCCGCCGGGATCGCCCGCGCCATCCGGTCCCAGACCTGCCAGAACTGGCGCATCTCATCCGGCTTGCCCAGGGAGATGCGCACATAATTGTCCATGGGCGGGAACTTTCGCCCGATGATGATGTTGTTCTTTTGGAAGTAGTCAATTACCGACGGGTCCGGCCGCGAGGCGTTCATCATGATGAAGTTAGCCCGCGAATCAATCGGCTTGAGCCCGCGCGCCTGAGCCTGCTTGAAGAATTCTTTCCGGTCGGCGGCGTTGCGGGCAATAGCCATCCGCACGTAGTCCTGGTCGGCAAGACCGGCTATGGCGGCTCGCACCCCGGCAGTGTTCTGGCATTCCTCGGAGCGGAAGGCATTCAGGCGCTTCAAGGTTTGACCACTGCCGATGGCGTAGCCGATTCGCATTCCGGCCAATCCGTAAACCTTGGAAAACGTGCGGCTCACGATCAGGCGCTCGTCGTCTAGCGGACGGTCGAGGAAGGACTCATAACCCGGGGTGCCGACAGCAAAGTGATGGTAGGCCTCATCTATTAACACGACTGCGTTGGTCGGCAGCTTGCCAAAAAAGGTTTCCAGATCTTTCCGCGGGGTGAGGGTCGCGGTGGGATTGTTGGGATTGCAGACATAAATCAGCGAAGGCTGCCTTTGCGCACTGGCCAGCATGGTATCCAGGTCGTGGGCGTAGTTGCTGTCCAACGGCACCTTTAGGGTTTGAGAGCCCAGAGGCTTGGAATAATCAGCAATGGCTTCAAAAGTGGGTTGGGGCATGATCAGCGCCTTGCCCGGACCCAGAAACGCGCTTGTAGCCGCACGAAGAATATCCATGGAGCCGCAGCCCAGGAGCACGCGCTCGGGCTTCACCTTGTGAAATGCGGCAATGCTTTCCACCAGATGGTGGTTGTAGCGATCGGGATAGCGATTGCCTTCCGCTACAGCCGTTTGCATGGCGGCCAGACTCCTTGGCGATGGACCGTAGGCGTTCTCGTTATTGCTGAGCTTGATGGCGCCAGGCGGGATGTCCCCCCTATGGGCGGCTTCCACTTGCAGGGGAGCGGCCAATGCAGGCAGTTCGAGAACGGCGGATGCGGCGGCGGCAACGCTGGCGGAACACAGGAATCCTCGGCGCGAGAGCTGCATGAAGGCTCCTCTCTTTTGCGAGGAGAAAGCATACTCCGAAACCCGCCAGCGGGCGAATGGGTTTGCGAAAGCTCGGTTTTTGCTCATGAGACCCGCAAAAACTGTTGTAGTTCCCTGTTGCTAACCCATAGGAGATGTGCCATGCTGTGACCGTATCTCTATGGCTTTCCCATAGGAGGGGCGGTGGGCGATAAAACCGACGTCTGGCAGGGAACGCTAGCGCTAATGGTTCTGAAAACCCTGGAAAGCATGGGGCCGCAGCACGGTTACGGCATCGCCAGGCGGATTGAGCAGACCAGCGGCCAATTGCTGGCGCTCAATTACGGCACGCTCTATCCGGCGCTGCTCAAACTGGAGCAGGAGGGCTACATCAGCTCCGAGTGGGGCGTTTCGGAGAACAATCGCAAGGCCAAGTATTACAAGCTGACCCGTGCCGGCCAGAAGCAGTTGGAAAAAGAAGCGCGGGAATGGGAGCAGGCGACCGCGATTATTGGGCGCTTTTTGGGAAAAGTACCCAGTACCTAGTATCTGGGTGCCAGAGGCCCAGCACTCGAAATTCAGCCCGTGAGCTTTGTGAAGAAGGCAAAGGAGTCGGGGTGAGAGCTCGAGGAGAAAAAGGCTTTCTGCAACAAGGTAGAGGCGAGCTATGCGAAAGATGCGCGCAGTTCTGGTGAGATTGGCCGGAATGCTCGGCAAAGAGCGGCGTGAGAGGAAACTGGCGCAGGAACTCGAGAGCAATCTGCAGTTCCACATTGAAGACAATCTGCGTTCGGGCATGGCGCCGGAAGAGGCGCGCCGGCGGGCGCTGATTCGTCTGGGCGGCCTGGAACAGACGAAGGAGCTTTGCCGCGATCGCAATGGCCTGCCTGGGTTGGAAACACTTCTGCAGGACCTGCGCTACGGCGTGCGCACGCTGCGCAAAGCTCCTGGCTTCACTGTGGTAGCGGTCATCACGCTGGCCCTGGGCATCGGCGCGAACACGGCCATCTTCAGCACCATAAGCGGCATTTTGCTGCGCAGACCGACAGTTGCCGATCCGGACCGGGTCATGATGCTCCTTTCCGTCAGCCGCAGCCGCGGTCTGGAGGACAGCCCAGAACGGCCGGCGTCAGCTCCTGATTTTCTTTCCTGGCGGGAACAGACGCGTGCGTTCCGCGGCTTGGCGGCCATGGATGCGTGGCACGATTACAGTTTTAGCGGCCAGGAGTTGCCTGAACATGTGATGGGCATGCGGGTATCCGCCAACTTCTTTCAATTGATGGGAGTGGCAGCGGCGCACGGGCGCACATTTCTTCCGGGAGAGGACCAGCCGGGCCGGGAGCACGAGGTAGTTCTCAGCTACGGGTTGTGGCAGCGAAAGTTTTCCGCCGATTCAGCGATTTTAGGCAAGATGATCGACATAGACGGGCAGGCGTGCACCGTGATCGGGGTGATGCCGGCCTCGTTCAATTTGTGGATCTTTGGAGCACAAGCCTGGACCCCCCTGGTATTCACTCCCAAAGAACTAAGCCCAGAGGGTCGCAAATCGCGCTCCTTTTTTGTGGTCGGGCGGCTCGCCCAAGGCGTTACTGTGCCGCAAGCGCAATCGGAGATGAGCACCATTGCCCAGCGCCTGGAGAAATCCTATGCCCAGGCGGACAAAGGATGGGAAACGAAGCTGCTCTCACTACAGGAATTCGAGGTGCGCGATGCCGAAGTGCGCCCCGCCTTGTTGCTGCTGATGGCGGCAGTTGGATTTGTGCTCCTGGTGGCCTGCGCCAATATTGCCGGTCTTGTAATAGCGCGCGGCAGCGGCAGACAGCAGGAGATCGCCATCCGGGCGGCATTGGGTGCGCGCCGGTTGCGGCTGGTGCGGCAGTTGCTGGTGGAGAACCTCGTCATTTGCGTTTTAGGAACAGCGCTTGGCTTATCGCTGGCCTATACGGGGATACGGGTCCTGCGGGCGGCATTCAACTTCAACGAGATCGTTGCGGGGGTTCGTTTCGGGCTGGACAACGAGGTCCTAATTTTCACCATCGCTCTTGCGCTTTTCTCTCTTCTGGTTTTTGGGCTTGCACCGGCGCTGCAACTGACCAAGTCGAGCCTGCAACCTGCGCTGCGGGAGAGCAGCCGGACGGGAACCGCGGGCAAAGCCCGCATGAGGATGCGGCAGGTACTGGTCGTGGGAGAGATTGCCGTATCGCTGGTGCTGCTGACCGGCGCCGGATTGATGATCCGTCTTTTCCAGCAAAAAATACGGGGCGACCACGGCTTCAACCCGGGACAGGTTCTGACCGCCGAAGTGGCGCTAAGCAGCCGTGAATATTCCGATCCGCTGCGACAGAGGGCGTTCTTTCAGCAGCTGATTGAGCGCGTGCGCGCGCTCCCCGGCGTTCAGGCCGCAGCCGCAGCTTCCAGTTTGCCTACAGGGCTGGGTACAGAGGCGCTGCCGTTTGCCATCGCTGGTCATCCGCCGCTGCCGGAAAGCGACCGCCCACGCGCGACTTACTACACCGTGACCCCGGGATATTTCAGCGCCATGAAGATACCAGTGCTGCAGGGCAGGACGTTTACCGATTCCGATGATGCGAGCACGACTCCCGTGGTCCTGATTAACCACGAACTCGCCCGGCAGTTTTTTCCCGCGAAGAATCCTGTGGGCCAGCACATCAGCGTCGGCAGCGACAGTTCGGCCCAGCCGAAATGGCGCGAAATCATAGGTGTAGTCGGCAACGTGGATGAGTCGGTAGAACAAACTGCGGGCCATCCGCAAATGTACGCCAGTTATCTGCAGTTTCCCACTTCCAGAATGTCGGTGGTGGTCCGGAGCGCCATTGCGGTCAGCACACTCGCACCCGCTCTGCGCCAGGTGGTTTGGGATATAGACAGAGATCAGCCTGTCAGCAACGTCATAACGATGGAACAGGTGATGTACAGCCAGGGTGGAGGTGCGGGTTCGCTGATCATAGGGGAGTTGCTGGTCATTTTCGCCGGTCTGGCCCTAACCCTGGCCACGGTCGGCATCTATGGCGTCATTTCCTATCTGGTACTGCAGCGGACGCACGAGATTGGAATCCGAGTAGCTCTGGGCGCTGCCAAGCGAGACATTCTGCGCCTGGTAATGGGCGAGGGCATCAGGCTGGTTGGGTTCGGCCTCATGCTTGGCTTCCTGGGAGCTGCCGCTGTTCCCCGCGTGCTTGCGATTGCCTTTTTGGGATTCTCGATATCTCCATGGCTGGTCTTCATCACCGCGCTAGTCCTGATTGCGGTTGTCGGCCTGGGAACGTGTTACCTCCCGGCACGACGCGCGGCGCGGGTGGAACCCATTGTGGCGCTCAGATATGAGTAAAGCAATGTCAGTCGGCATTTTTTGTATTCACCCCAACACCGGGCATCAGCACTCGGCATCCAGCCCACAACGGAAATACCGGGTCAGCTTGCCAAACCAGCCGCAGAGATCGAAATGCATGCCACTCGGTGCTAGGGATTTACTAGAGCCAGCGCAACGGACTAACCTTTTACGTTCGCTGGTGAGCCGGCGTAAGGAGAGGCCATGGCTGGAGCTCGCATGTTCTCCTCCGCAGAGAGTTGGTTGCTGAAAAAGTTATATGCTGCGGCCGGCAGCCCACCGGTGTGCATCGCGTTGAAGCACGGTTCGGCGGTTGGGCCGAAGGATGCTTCTCCCGTTGCCACCCTGGTCATCCATGATCGCGCCACCCTGGTGCGCATCGTTTTGAATTCGGAAGTTGCATTCGGAGAAGCCTACACCGACGGCTCAGTCGAAGTTCAGGGTGATCTGCTGGCGCTGCTGGACAGTGTGTATCGCTCTACGGGCGCAGTTGGAAAATTCACCTGGTATCAGCGACTTGCCTCGCTGTGGCTGCGAATCACCCAGGGGAACAGCCGGCGCGGGTCGCAGCACAACATCCACCATCATTATGACCTCGGCAACCAGTTCTACCAGCTCTGGCTGGACCGCAACCTTGTTTATACATGCGCGTATTTTCCGGAGCCTTCGGCCACGCTGGACGAGGCGCAGATCGCCAAGATGGACCACGTCTGCCGAAAGGTGCGGCTGCAGCCGGGTGAGCGGGTGGTGGAAGCAGGTTGCGGTTGGGGTAGCCTGGCCCTGCACATGGCGCGGCAGTACGGGGTAAAGGTTAGGGCATTCAATATTTCGCACGAGCAGATTGTGTACGCGCGCTGGCGGGCGCAGCAGGAAGGTTTGGACGGGCGGGTTGAATTCTTTGAAGACGATTATCGCAACATCCACGGCCGCTTTGACGCCTTTGTTTCGGTAGGCATGCTGGAGCATGTGGGGAAGGAGCATTACGGGGAGCTGGGTAAGGTGATCCACCGAACGGTCGGCGACAGCGGGCGCGGGCTGCTGCACTTCATTGGACGCAACCGGCGGCGCCCGCTGAATGCATGGATCCGCAAGCGCATTTTTCCCGGCGCCTATCCGCCCACCCTGTGCGAAGTGGCTGGCATTCTCGAGCCCTGGGACTTTGCCGTTCTCGACGTAGAGAACCTGCGCCCCCACTATGCGCGCACCCTGGAACACTGGCTGGAGCGTTTTGAGGGTTCGCGGCTGAAGGTGGCAGCTATGTTCGATGAGCGCTTCGTGCGCATGTGGCGGCTGTATCTGGCGGGCTCGGTGGCCGCGTTTCGCACGGGTTCGCTGCAGTTGTTTCAGGTGGTGTTCGCGGGCCCGCAGTGCAAGGCAATTCCCTGGACGCGCGCATATCTTTATGAGCCGCAACGCCAGACTGAGGACCGCTTGCAGGCCACAGACTGAGGCAGTAGTTGGAAGGTGCCAGACGTCCGGCACTCTCTGGCAGGACTATGCCACCTGAGCCTGGCGGCGGCAAGCGTGATCGCAGCGGGCGCAGAAACTTACACCGCACTCGGAACAGATGACTGCATGCTCTTCGCAGATTCCGCCGCCGCAACCAGGGCAGATAGAAACCGCGGGACGATGGCAGTCCACGGCGCGTGCAGTCACCAGGCTTCTGGCAACCACCTGCTCGCACCAGCGTTCAGCTTCAATGAGGGGAGCCATGGCGTGCTCCTTTCAGCTGTTATGAAGGTTGTGGCGCCCCGGCGCTCGGCGCTCGGCGCCCAAGCGGCCGTGCTCCGGGCAGGAACCGTGAGGAAAGGCGCAACCGGATTCGTGAGATGCTGCCGCCCGTAAAACGGATGTAGCCAAGGCAAAATTTAGTTATGCGAAAATGCTGAAGACCATGTTACGCCGGTGACCGGGGACGCGCGCAATGAAAATGTGTAATGTGCTGATCGTGGGCGGTGGGCCGGCGGGCTCCTCGTGTGCCTGGGCGCTGCGCGGCTCAGGCCTGGACGTGCTCATCATTGACAAGCAGACCTTCCCCCGCGACAAGGTGTGCGGGGGTTGGATCACGCCGCAAATCATCCAGGAATTGCAGCTTGACCCCGCCGACTACGCTCGCGGGCGCGCGTTCCAGCCCATTTGCGGGTTTCGTACCAGCCGCATGGGTGACCCCGAAGTCGAGACCAATTATGGCCGCCCGGTCAGCTACGGCATTCGCCGCTTTGAATTTGACAATTACCTGCTGAAGCGCTGCGCCGCGCCTGTGCTCGAGGGGGTGGCTTTCGAGGCCATGGAGCGGCACAACGGCGCCTGGGTGGTGAATGGCGAGATCCGGGCGCAGTTGGTGGTGGGGGCGGGCGGGCACTTCTGCCCTGTGGCCAAACAGCTCGGCGCCAAAATGGGGAGTGAAGAGATTGTGGTCGCACAGGAGGCCGAGTTCGAGATGGACGACCTCCAACAGGCCGCCTGCTCCATCAAGCCCGAGATTCCCGAGCTTTATTTCTGCGCCGACATGCGCGGCTATGGCTGGTGCTTCCGCAAGGGAAACGTCCTCAATGTTGGCTTGGGGCGGCTGGACCGGCGCAGATTGTCGTGGCATGTTGCCGAATTTCTCGCATTTCTGAAACGCACAGACAAGGTGGGGTTTGATTTGCCGGCCTCAATCCTGGGCCACGCCTATCTAATTTATTCCAAAACGACGCGGCACCTGGTGGAGGATCGGGTAATGTTGATCGGCGATGCCGCCGGGTTGGCCTATTCGCAGAGCGGGGAGGGAATTCGGCCAGCAATTGAATCGGGGCTGCTTGCGGCAAAAGTAATTAGTAAGGCGGCAGGAGATTACCGGCGGGAGAAGCTGGAACCCTATGTGGCGTTGCTGCGCCAGCGTTATGGTCATACTCGGGGCGACTGTGCCACCGCCGTGGGCCGCCGGCTCTCACCCAGGATGGTGGCGGGAATTGCGCGCCGCCTGCTACGGATGCAGTGGTTCGCGAAGAACGTGGTGATGGAGAAGTGGTTTCTGCATATGCTGGATGAGCCGGTGGCGCTGGAACGAGGAGTCGATTATCAGGAGTCGGGAGTCAGCGTTCCCCGCCACTGAGCTGATGCGCGAGCAGACGACGAGTGCCTTCTCTAACGGAATTTGTGCAATGCACCTTGCCCAGGACTTCCGCCCTGGGCTTTACTATCTCCAAAGGGGCTGACCCTTGCTACTCGTAGCGCAGTGCTTCCGCGGGCGCGATCCGCGCGGCCGACCAGGAGGGATAGATGGTCGCCACGAACGAAATGGCCAATGCCACGGCCGCCACCAGCACGCCATCCAGCGCTGTAGGCGCGAAGGGAACGTAGTCAATGGAATACACTTCCGGCGAGAGGGAAATCAAATGGTAATGGCCGCCCGCCCAGGAAAGCAGATAGCCCACAACCAGCCCGATGATGGTGCCCAGCACACCGATGAGCACCCCCTGGGTAATAAAAACGCGGCGAATCTGTCGCTTACGCGCGCCCATGGACATGAGCACAGCGATGTCACGAGTTTTCTCCATCACCATCATGGTGAGCGAGATCAGGATGTTGAGCGCAGCCACAAACACAATCAACCCGATTGTGATGAAGGTGACCACCTGCTCAAGCCGCAGAGCGCGGAATAGGGCGTGGTTCTGCTCCATCCAATTGGTGCTCATGAAGCCCTGGCCGGCGGCTTTCTCCAGTTCCTGGCCGATCTGGGCGGCGCGGTAAATGTCGTCCACCTTGAATTCAAGCACAGCAATTTCATCTCCCAGACCAAACAATTTTTGCGCGGCAGAAAGGCTGGTCAGGGCCCAGGAGCTGTCGTAATCGTAGAAGCCGGACTCAAAAATTGCCACCACGCGGAAATTCTGAAATTTAGGCACCAAGCCGAAGGGAGTGAGTTCGCCCTGCGGACTGGTGACCAGCACGACAGAGCCAATTGTGGCGCCGAGCTGATCGGCCATGTCTTTGCCAAGGGCGATAGGCGGCAAGGATTGAACGCGCTGGCGCGCCGCTTGCAGGGAGGAAGGCGAAGCCGAGGCCGCTGGCGGGGCTGCTTGCGGCTCGCTCAGTTCGGCGGCTGAGCCCTGCTTGATGCTTTCCAGCAGGTCGCTGACTTTGCGCTCATCAGCGGGAATAATCCCCTTCAGCACAGCGCCTTGGGCACGGGCCCCGCGGGAGATTAAGAGCTGCTCGTAAATGGCGGGCGCGCCCGCCACTACGTGCGGCTGCTGCAGCATTTTGGCCAGGAGCTGCCGCCAGTTGTTAATGCCCTGGCTCTGCACCCGCATGAGGTTGATGTGAGCCGTTGCGCCAAGAAGCCGTTGCTGGAGATCGGTTCGAAATCCATTGGTGATAGAGAGGGCGATGATGAGCGAGGCCACGCCGGCAGCGACTCCGGCGATGGAGATGGCGGTAATGACCCCGATGACAGCCTGGCGGCGTTTGGCACGCAGATATCGCCGGGCGACAAAAAGTTCGAAGGACATTGAGAAGCAGCTATTAACTATTAGCTCTTTGCTGAAAAGCGATTATAGCGGGTGCCCCATATTTAACAGGTTCCATGAGCGCTGATTCCCCGTAGGTCAGGTGCGGCCAAATGTGGGTATGTCGGTTGAGGTCCAATCAGAGTGGCCGGGCAAGAAAAGGGCCGGGAACCTCCCCATATTTCCGGCAACCCAAATTCGCGATGAGTTGACCTCCTCGCCTAGGCGGCAAATGGGACACCCGCAACGGTCCGATGACAACCCAGCGCTCACTTTTGCGACCCCGAATGGCCCTGCCGAAGCACGAACTTCGCGGCGCCCATATTCTCAAAGCGGTCATAGGCGCGGACCACGACGATGTGCTCCTGGGGGTCACCTGCGGGCAAAGGAATACTGAAGTCGTAGTTTTCCGTTTTAGAATCAGAAATCTGCCCCACCGGCTCGATGTATTGCCAGTCCTTGGCATCAATGGAGTATTCCGCGCGCTTGATGGGTGAAAAATTGTCTACGGCGCGGAAGGTTACCCGCAACTGGCCGCCGGAAACTGTGCCCCGCAACTCCTGAATAGCGGGCGGCGTTGTGTCGACTTCAAAGCGCGAGCTCTCCTGCGAAGAGGTCAGAGCCTCATTGGGCGAGTGCGAAGGCGCGTCCGAGGCGACCACATTGATGGTATAACCGCCATCAGGCAGTAGGCTGGCGTCGAAAGAGTAATAGCGGTCGTCCAGGCCCTTCTTCAGCAGCAGCCAGCGGGTGTCGCCATCGCCACGATAGTAGAGCGAGTAGACCAGTTGATCATCGTTGTCATCGTGCGCCGTCCAGTGCACGCCGATGGAGTCGCGGTCGTGAATGGGCGGCGGCAGGGGCGTATTCCCGGGTGGAGGCCCGCCTGGACCGCCGGCTTCAGCAGGAGGCTTGGGGATGGGCTGATAGCGCATGCCCACCTGAACGGTCACATCGTCAATTTCCGGGGCCACGTTCTTGGGCAGGTAGTTGATCAGCACGCTGTCCATGATGGCTGAAATGCGGCCGTCGTGCAGCACAGCTTTCCACTGCACAAAGCGGGCCGGAGGAATCGAGACAGCGCCCTGGTTCAGCAGGTCAACTTTCTGCCAGGTGCTCCAGTTGCGGTCGGGATTGTCTACGTTGCCGCTGCGGGCGTAAAGGTCCACGGGGCCGCTGGAGCGTACTTCGGCACGGCCCCAGCGCGAAAAAATGTGCGCGTCGAAAACGTCGCTCTCGTAAGTGCCCTCGGTTTGCGGCTGCGGTCCGAGGACGAACACCTTGCCAAAATTGCTGCTGCAGGCGTAGAGGCCGCCCTGGGGCGCCTTGGCGAAGGCAGTCACCTGGTTGGCCGGGGCCTTCAGAAGGTCGGTGAATTCCTCGGTGCCGGTAATCGCGTAGATGTGGCCCTTGTTGCCGGTGCCGGCCAGGAGCCTGCCCGCCTGATCAAAGGCCAGGGCGTAAACCAGATCGTCGCGTGAACTCCATACGGTGAGCGGGGAACCGTCAGGCGCAATGCGGTAAATTTCCGAACCCCCTGCGGTAGGGAAGTTGGGAACAGAGATCATGGGCGTGGCAGCCGAGGGCCCGGCGCTAATGGTCAAGCCCATCTGCGGACCGGAAGGCACCGGAACAACCGGCACCTGTACAGGCACAGCACCACCCGGCTGGCTGCGCTTCTCGCCCACGGCGGCGGCATAAATATTGCCCTTGTCGTCAATGGCGAGGGCGGTGATCTCCTTCTTCGGGGCGCTATAAAGAACAAAAGCCTGACCGTCAGGAGAAATGCGATAAACCAAACCACTGCCGTCGGACCCGGCGATCAGGTTACCCCTGGAGTCGAAGGCAAGGACGCGAATGTGGGCCTCGTCACTTTTGAAGAACAGCGAATGTTCGCCGTTCTGAGCGACCTTGAAGATTTCGCCGTGGTCGCCGGTGGCGACGTACAGGTTTCCCTGCTTGTCCAAAGCCAAGTCCCAGATGTACTTGGTGCCGGGGGTGAAGAGAACGGATGAGGAGTAATTGGGATCAACCGTGACCGGGCTTTTGGACTCCGAAGATGCCTGGCCTTGGTCGGCTGCGCCGGAAGCTGCCTTCTTATGCTCGATCTTGTAGACCTTGCCATCCGGCGAGGTGCCCACATAAACGCTGTTGCGCGGCCCCACGACCAAGGTCTGCACCTGCAATTCCTGGGGCGCAAAGATCACGCTGGCATTGCCTTGGGACGTGATGCGGTAAACGCGGGCGGGAGACCCGGCGGCAACGTAGACGTTACCTTCGCTGTCGGTATCCATGGCCCAGGTGTAAGTGGATGGAGTGACGTACAGTGAGCGGAAAGAGGGCGCCAGTTCGAGTGCGCCATCGCTGGTGATGGCCACGCCGTTGGCGGTGCCTTTCTCGAAGTCGTCGAAGCTGGATTGCTCCCAGGAACGAGTGCCTTCTGCTAGGGCAAGGGTTGCGGCCAGAAGGATGACAAAGAGCACGAAGAATTTGGGCATCTTGCTTGAAGCCTCTAAAGACATTGGGGGAAAACTCAGGGTATCACGGCGGACATTTGCTCTGCGTGGAAGCAACGATCGAATGGCAGTTGGTAGTTGGTGTTGTGCACCGGCCAGCTACGAATTACCACCCACTTGTCACTTAATGTTCAGGGCAATAATTTGTGCCCCGGAGACCTGGTAATCGAGCGGGGTGGAGGCTTCATTTACCGAAGACTCGCCCAGCACCACCATGTCCTGGGTGCCCCGCATGCCGTCCATGACGTTCATCACCGAGAGCGGCAGGGTGGGCATGACCTTGTCCTGCACCATGGCTTCGGGATCAGCCTCGAGCAGGGAAACATAGAGGCGGTCATTAGAGTGCTCCTTATTGAGCACGGCAATGATGGAGCCGAGATCAAGCTGGCGGCCCATGGGCAGGCCGCTGCTGCGGATATGATCCAAAGTATCGCCATCGCTCACCAGGATGCGCAGTTGGCCCTTCGAAGAGGAAGTGGGAACGCGAATAGGAATCCTGCGCACAATGCGCTCGCCTCGATAAGGGCGAAGCACGGCCTCCACCATAACTTCGTCACCCGGTCGCGCTTCGGTCACATCCGTGCGAGCGCTCTCCAGGCGGGCCGAGCGCCGATCATTGACCAGGTCGAAACTCAGGTCCACCCCTTTGAGGTTAGGCACTTCGTAGGAATTGTCAAAGATGCGGCTGAAGCGATCGCCGAGGGAAAGAGCCACCAGCACGCCGGTGGGCTGACCGCCATCACCGGGAGCAAACATGTCACGCAGGTCCACGTCGGGATAGCCGTTCACCTTGATCTTGCCTTCCATACGGTAGGTGGTGTCTTCGCCGTATTCGTTCACGCCCTGCAGCGCGCTGAAGACGGTGGCCATCATGGCCAGCGGGGTTAGCTTGCTGTTGTCCAGCACTTCATAGTGAAACGTTTTGGGACTGGTGACGCCGTGAATGCTGAGGGTCACCGGAATCATCTGTGGCTGCTTATTGAACACGCCCAGGATGCCGTTATGGCGGTCCTGCACGAAGGAGCCGACTTGCTCGGTAGTGTTAACGATCTTGAAGGCATTAGCGGGGGAGGGAAGAGTGGCCAGCACCTCCGCCTTGTCCATGGGCAGATCCACATTGCCGAACTGCATCAAAGGATGGCCGCAGGCGAGCAGATGGCTGGCATCCAGGTAAGTCACGGTGCAGGTGGCGGCGATATTCATGTCGCCGCGGACCAGAACGGCGCTGATTGAGGAACCGGGCACCAGCGGTTCAGGCTGCTTTTCATCAGGGCTCACCGAGCCCGCACCCATAACGGGCACGATACCGGCAGCATGAAACTGCGGGGCGAAGCGCTGGAAAGCCTGGTCGCTGAAGCCGGTAAACACCAGCGGGGTCTCAATCGGCGTGAGGTAGTCCTTGGAGCCCGCAGGCTCGGAGCCGACACCGGGTGAGGCGGTCTTAGTGGTCACCTGTGGAGCCTTGGCGGAGGCGGGCTGGATGTCATTGGGCTTGCTGCGGTCCAGTTCGCTGATCTCCAGCATTTCCTGAATGGGAGTGACGCCGGCAATTGGTTCCTTGGAGAATTCGCCGATGCGAAAAGCGAGAGCGCCCACCAGCTTGCCATCAATGTAAACCGGGCTGCCGCTCATGCCGGCGACCACTCCGGTGTATTCCACCTTGGGGCCGTGCAGGCGCACCAGGATGACGTCGCCCTTGGGACCGTTAACATCCTTGAGCACGCCTAGAACCTCTACTTCCATAGGCTCGGGCTTAGTTCCCTGGAACACCGTGTATGCGACGCCACGCATGCCGGCGTGGATCTGGCTCAAGGGCAGGATCTTGGTTTTCAGGGATAGGTCGCTGGCAAGACCGGTGACCGTTAACAGAAACAAACTGAACACAACCAGGGGCGCGAAATTCTTATTTTTCATCCAGCAACTCTGCCTGGATAGACTCCGAAAACGGAAGCCTGGAGCCAGGTCTGCGATGTCGAGGGAGGTAGGCCAGCGCGATATCTATCCAAATCACGCCAGGGTGCATCTATACTAGCACAGAGAAAAGTCAGGTCCAGAGGGATTCATGTTAAATCTGCCGTCGTCCTGCTCCCCAGGGCAAAGGATTGCCACGCGGGCGATTAGCGCACTTGCCGTGGTGTGCCTGCTGGTAACTTGCTTGCTGGCGCCCATGGCAGCGCAGTCGCAGGCGGACCAAAACTCCAACCCGCAACAGAAGCCTTCCGAACAGGCGCCGCCGGAAGCTGGTGGTCCGCAAGGAGATATCGGCCCCATCGCGGTGCCCAAAAAGAAAGAAGAGCCGCCGCCCCCGCCGCCGCCGCAGGCTCCGAAGAAGATTCCGGGGATGCCGGACTATTCCATCCAGGTCAATGTGCCCCTGGTTACTTTGGACGTAATGGCACTTACCAAGGAAGGTCAATTCATCCCCGGCCTCAAAGAAGGCAATTTTAAGGTGTATGAAAACGGGGTACAGCAGAAGATTGCGACCTTCAGCCAGTCGCAGGCGCCGATAACGGCGGTGCTGCTGGTTGAATTCGCCGCCACCAACTATTCCTTCATGTACGACGCGCTGAACGCGTCCTACTACTTCGCCAATTCCCTGAAGCCGAATGACTGGGTAGCGGTGGTGTCCTATGACATCAAACCCTACATTCTGGTGGACTTCACTCAGGACAAGCGAGCAATATTCGGGGCCCTCCGCCAGTTGCAGATACCGGGATTCAGTGAGACCAACCTGTTTGACTCGCTCTATGACACCCTCGACCGCCTGGATCGCATACCCGGGCGGAAGGCGGTGATATTGGTTTCCAGCGGGCGCGACACGTTCAGCAAGCTGACGCTGGACCAGATTCTGGCTAAAGTCAAAGCCACCAAGGACGTGACGATCTTCCCGATCAGCATCGGGTTCATGTGGCGGGAGTACATAGATTCACACTACGGGATGAATCCCGACGTTTCCGCCGCCATGATGGATTATCTTCAGGCGGACAATCAGATGCGGACCTTCGCCAAGCTGACGGGCGGCAAGGCCTACTTTCCCCGCTTCGAAGGGGAAATGCCGGACATTTACCGCGATATCGGCAACGACCTGCGCAACCAGTACACCATTACCTATCACCCCACCGATCCGAAGCTTGACGGAACTTACCGGAAAGTGAAAGTGGAGCTGGTAGCGCCCGACGGCAAGCCGCTGAAAGTCCGCAATCAGAAGGGTAAAGACGTGAAGTATGAACTGGTGTACCGAGACGGGTACACGGCGAAACACCAGGTGGAGTAGCAGTACCCAGTACCCAGTCAGATCGAGAGGCTCGGCTCAAAGCCGGGCCTTTTCAGGTTGAATCCGCGGCAGGTCCTCTATTTCGCAGTCGCCTTCGGATTGAGCATGTAAACCTTTACACTACCGTCTATCATTATGGCCAGCTTGCTCCCATCTGGTGCCAACGCGAAATCGTAATCGGCGTGGGGAACGGGATCGACCCTGATGCGAAAAATTCGTTTGTGCGAACCGACGTTATAGACAAGGATTGTGGTATCGCTCCTCTTTACGCTGCTCAGGTCCATAAACCCGCCCTTACTCTTTGCCGCCGACACAGCAAAGAATGCGCCATCAGGTGTTACAGAGACGAGTTCTTCTAGGTGTTCGTTGTTGTTGAGATGGTCTCGCATCAATTCATCGCCGTTTGTCGCCAGGACGACTACCTCATGCTCGCATGCATTCAAAATTTTGTCGTCCTTGAGAAATACCGGGTTGGACACGCAATGTAACGCCGTCGCAAGCTTGCGCCATCCTCCTCGGAAATCGCCGATTGATATACTTCTTTGCCCCGCATCGGGTTTGGTGATGGCATTATCCGAAATTGCGAAAAGCGGGAACAACGTGCCCTCTGCCGACGGAACCAAAGGGGCGAATGAGGACGTCCCCATCACGAAGTGTTGCGAACGAAATGGACGGTAGTGATCTACTAGCAAGGTCTTGCCGCTCGGAGAAAGACGCACGCTCCACTCGTCATACTCGCCCGTGTTAGGCAGCACGCGGCGTTTTAATGCCTTAAAGCCGCTTGTATAAAGCGTCAAGAGATTTCCGGTCCTAACAATGAACTTGCCATCATAGCTGCTCATCACCGACGAAATTCCGAACCGCGCCGGCAACTGAAGGTGATTCTTAAGCAGGCCTGTGCTTGCGTCAAAACGGATCACTTGAAGTCGGTAAGGATCGGAGTTTTGCGCCTGTTCCCGCCGCCCCAAGTCGCCTGCATCACTTTTTGTAACAAAGTAACAAATCACCTGGTTCGAACCGGCTTTCGGGAACAGGATTCCGATATCCACGAATTTGCCACCGATGTAGGCCTTTCCCCCGATGAAATGGGGGTTGGGACGTGCCGCGTAAGAGAAGCGGTGCAAATCGGCTTTCCAGATCAGAGCAGCGCCA